>NZ_AUCT01000001.1:166165-487707 GCF_000429905.1 Desulfatibacillum aliphaticivorans DSM 15576
CCGCCGGAGGCAGGCCTTTCGCAGTTTAGCAGTTCGCCGCCGGTGGCATGCTTTTCCGTTTTTCGGCTTTTCGGCAGTTAGTCATGAATAGTTAGCGCCCCGCCATTTTTTCAACAGCCTGAAATATTAGAACGAACACTCGTTCAGCTACTACATCATAACATTTTGAAATCAAGCTAAATAATTTTTAAAAAAAATATTGAAAAACAAATTAAATTGGGAGTATATTATTCACACGTTTGTGTAAATAAAAGGGCGCCGATATCCGCCGCTAAAGGCCGGCGCCATTACAGTAAAAAATAGAAATTTATAAGGAGACAATCACATGGCGCAGCAATTGATTGACCAGCGGGATCTTGATTTTGTCATCTGGGAGCAGATGAAGGCCGAAGAAATCCTTGCCAATGAAAAATATGCGGAATTCAACAAAAAAACCTGCGAAATGATCCTCAAGGAAGCCAGGGCCATCGCCATCAAGGAAATCCTTCCCACCCTGGCTGAAGGGGACCGGGAAGGCGTGAAGTTTGAAAACGGCGTGGTGACGACGCCGGAGTGCTTCCGGCCGGTCCACCAAAAAATTCTGGAAGGCGAGTGGCAGAGCGTGGGCGTCCCCCAGGACATGGGCGGCCAGGGGGCTCCCGGTCACATCGCCTATGCGGTGGCTGAATATTTTCTGGCCGCCAACTACGCCGTGAGCGGATACGCCAAGATGGGAGCGGGCACGGCCAGGATGATCCATCTGTACGGCACGCAGGAGCAGAAAGACAAATACATTCCGAATCTGGTCGCCGGAAAATGGGGCGGGACCATGCTCCTCACCGAGGCCTGCGCCGGCAGCGATGTGGGCGCCCTGGAAACCACGGCGGTGCGGAACACGGACGGGACCTTTTCCCTGACCGGCAACAAGATTTTCATCACCAACGGCGAGCACGATTTGGTGGAGAATATCATTCACCCGGTGCTGGCGCGGATTGAAGGAGATCCCCCCGGCACCTCGGGAATTTCCATTTTTATCGTGCCCAAATACTTCGTCAATGAAGACGGCTCTCTCGGCGACCGGAACGACATCGTGTGCACGGGCGTGGAGGAAAAGCTCGGCATCCACGGCTCCGCCACCTGCTCCATGTCTCTGGGCACAAAAGGAAAGTGCACGGGCTTCCTTTTGGGTGAAGAGAGAAAAGGCATGAACATCATGTTCAACATGATTAACGGGTCGCGCATGGGCACGGGCCTCCAGGGGCTTTCCTACGCGTCGGCGGCCTATCTGTTGGCGGTCAACTACGCCCGGGAGCGCGTCCAGGGCAGGAGCCTCGCCGATTTTAAAGATAAAAGCGCACCCTCCGTCCCCATTATCGAGCATCCGGACGTGAGGCGGAACCTTTTGTGGATGAAATCCTACGTGGACGGCATGCGGAGTTTTTTCCACTATCTGGTTTCCTGCTCCACCCGCATGGAGACGGCCGCCACGCAAGAGGAGAGGGAAATCTATTCCGATCTTTTTGAAATGCTCACCCCGTCCATCAAAGACTACCTGGCCGTAAAAGGCCATGAGGTCTGCGTCCAGGCCATCCAGGTCTTTGGCGGCGCCGGCTACACCCGGGACTACCTGGTGGAGCAGTACGCCAGGGATTGCAAGATCACCTCGATTTTCGAAGGCACCTCAGGAATCCAGGCCATGGACCTTCTGGCCCGGAAGCTCGGGCGGAAAAAAGGAGCCGTGTTCGCACATCTGCTGAAAGAGATGAACGCCACGGTTTCGCGGGCCAAGGAGTTTGAAGGGCTGAAAGACCTGGCCGAAGATCTTGAGCAGGCTATTCCCGCGTTCGCTGCAACCGCCGAGGGAATTCTGAAAAGAGCCGCATCTCCGGAATTCATGACCGCCTTCGCCCATTCCCTGCCCTTCCTGAATATCCTGGGGGATATGATGATGGCGTGGATGCTGCTGTGGCGGGCGGAAATTTCATCCAAACAGCTTGCGGACGGCGCCAAGAAAAAGGACCTGGATTTTTATAACGGCCAGGTCAAGACGGCCCGGTTTTATATCAAGACCGTCCTGCCCGAGGTTTTGGGCAAGATGAACGCCGTCAACGCCGGGTCCGGGGTGGCCATGGAAATGACCTCCGCCGAGTACGGAGGACTTTAAGATAGATTCAAAACCACGGAAGGCGCGGGACGCCGGGGAATTTTTTCGTTCCGCGTGTTCTGCGTCTTCCGTGGTTAGAATTCGGAAACTCGTGTTTTAATCAATCAGTATACCAATTGATAACCCTTTAGATTCAAATATTTAGGTTTTTGGGGACGTCTCTCAAAAACTCAATAGGTTTTTGGGGACGTCTCTCAAAAACTCAATAACTTTATATCGATTTGGAATCATAATCTATTCTAAGATGACATTGGCATATTTAAGAAGCATTGGGGATGACGGGCAAAAAATCGGGCAGGGAAAACCTGCCCCTACACATAGTCCAAGGCATTGGGGCGTGACGTGTTTCAGCCTCCCTGCCCCTCGCGCGAAGCGCCATTAAAAAATTTTTGATCAAACTTTTTTTAAAAAGTTTGCCGCCGGAGGCACACTTTTCCGCAATTCGCCGCCGGAGGCATTCAACTCCGTTTTTTCACCTCCTTGAAATTTCATTAACTTCAAATATTTTCAATTCTTTATGATCTGATCGCCGCCATGAACGGATTTTTATGGACGCGGCCCATTTCCGTCATTCTGAATTGGGTGAGGCTGGCCAAAATCGAATCGTACGCCTCCAGGACTGCCGGCCGCATGATGACTTTATGGCCCGGCATTTCCATTAAAATGCCTTTTTCGATCAGACGTTGCACCGTTGGGTTTTCAAGATCCATCTTCACGCCGGCCATGGCGTAGTCTATGATGACATCGACGACCACGTCCTTTTCAACCTCCGCCAGTTGCATAAACGCAGGGTGAAACCTAACAATCCCGCAAGGAACCTTTCCCTTGAAAGGCAGGGCGAGAAACAGCTCTTGAGGGCAATCCTCATGAATAAGCTGCGGATAATTTGCAAAGCCGAACATGCAGTAAAAATTGGGCGGCCCCACGAGGACGCAGCCGCGCCCTCCAATGCCGTTCATTACACGGGATAAGCCCGCTTTGATAAGTTTGCCGCCTATGCCCAGCCCCTGAAACTCAGGCAATACCGAGATCGGACCCAGTCCGAACCAGTCGCTGGTCCCGTCGGATATCGTCACGGGCGACACGGCAATATGCCCTACGACCTGCCCTTCAACCACTGCCACCAAAGAAACCGTTAGGGCGTCGGCCTTCCTTAGATCATCGATGATCTGGTGTTCCGTTTCTTGCCTGAATGGATAATCCTCATACGCAACGATGGTGGTTTTGGAGATCGCATCGTGATCATCTTTATTTTCAGGCCTGATTTTCATGGTCGGGTCTATCGCCTGCTCCGTGCATATTTGGGAGGATTCGTTTTACGATTCTTCCTTGTTAAACCGGGAATCCCTACCACGTTTTCGCCGCTGGATGAATCCCCCATTCGGGGGATGTTTGAATTCCGGAAGGCATACTTGATTTCTGGGGAGCCGGATTGCCCATAGGGCGTTTGGGAAATGACAAATCAACGTCCCGCGCCCTCGCGCGAAGCGCCATGGAATAGTTTTTGATCGAACTTTATACAAAAAGTTTGCCGTCGGAGGCTCGCTGTTTTGTTTTCGGCAGTTCCCCGCCGCCGGAGTCCGGTTCCATATTGACTTTGACATCCCCAATAAATTTTTATACGTATTTATTGAAATTGCCCCTTTCATTTGTCAATTTGACGCCATCCAAGCCCGCGTTTCGCCTTTTCGGCCCATCTTAAGGGGAAAGAGAATAGAAATATTTTGGTCGTTTCAGCGTCCAGCATCATTGTCATCGTAACGGCTATAGCATCAGCCGGAGTACTCTTGTTTTATCGTCCCCTAGCTGCATCCTCAACATGGCGAGCCGCCATCACGCCCCTTGCTTCGATCATGGGGAGCGGTTTTCTGGTTTGCGCGCCTTTGCTGTACGCCGGCATTGGGAACTATGCTGTTTTGGCAATGGCGGGCGCCTATTGCATATCCGTGTCCTATTATTTGCAGTTGCTTGCCAGCTTCGCCTTGCAGCCATTCTCGTTTGATGGGGTCTGGCTCGGAAAAACGCTGGTTACAGGCATTCTCGCGGGGATCGGATTTGTCGGAGTCACACGGGGCCTCAAGGGAATTGAGCGCGTGGAACGCGTTGTGGTGGGTATTAACCTGTCCATGATAGCGGCCCTGATTGCAGGGCTGATTTTTTTTAATATTTCCGCCCTAAGCCATGGGACCTGGAGTCTTCACCCCATGGCCATTCCAAAAGACAAGATTCACATTGTCCGTTTATTGATGGGTATGCTGATTGTCGTGCAGGGGTTTGAAACCTCCCGCTTCCTGGGCGCCGAGCATCCCAAGGAAGAGCGGATCCGGACAATGAAGCTGGCGCAGCTCGTTTCAAGCGCCATATACATCTTGTTTATTTTTCTCATGGCTGTTGTCATAAACCAAAGCGATAACGCCCAAACCGGGATAACCGCCATTGTGAGCTTTTCCAAGATCATCGCGCCGATTCTTCCCGTCCTGATTACAGTTACGGCAATCGGAAGCCAATTTTCAGCAGCGACGGCTGACGACGCCGGCTGCTCCGGCCTGTTGGAGGCCATCTTAAAAAAGAGAATCCCCGCCAAAGACAATTATGTCATCGTGTCTTTGTTGGCTATTACGCTCACATGGTTAACCAATGTCTACCAAATCATCAGCTTCGCATCACGCGCTTTCGCCTTGTATTACGCCATTCAGTGCGTCGTAGCTATTTTGGTCATGCAAAAGGTTCGACCAATTCGGTCCTCCGCAATAAAGACGGGCGTGTTTGGAGCCCTTGGGGCGGTTTGCGTGCTTGTCACGCTGTTTGGCATTCCCGCCGGATGATCATAAGCAGCCAAACGATTCAGCGGCGGAAGACCAGGGGGAGTCGGCAATTATCGCACGGCGAGTCAAAAAATGAGCCAATTTAAGCGATCCATAAAGATTCTGTGTATAGCGCTTTTTTTGGGAGCCTTCTTTGTTACGGCCCGGCTTGGGGGGAAGTGCGTTAATTCGAGTTCGCCGTACGCCGATATTCGGATAACGACGGCGAAAAAGCGCGTTCAAGAGTTTCAAACCACGGAAAGCACGGAAGACACGGAATTTTTTCGTTCCGTGTCTTCCGTGCTTAAGGTAATTATTTTAAATAGATAGAGTATTAGGATAAACTTACCCTCGCGCCAAGCGCCATTTAAAGTTTTTTGCGGAGCTTTTTTAGCAGCTTGCTGCGGGTAGAAAAAATAAGCGACCCGCCGGAGGCATGTTTTTCCGCCCTTTAGCAGGTCGCCGCCGGAGGCGCAGTTTGGCAGTTCGCCGCCGGCGGCCGATCCCATTATTCCTTATCGGGCTTGTCATATTTGATCGGCCCGTGCGGCCAGCTTGTGGTGTCCCGCCACTCCTTGGGATATCCCATTTCGATATTCAGTTTACCGGGATAATTCAGGCCGCCGTCAGCGTATTTTGCAACCAGTAGATCGCCAAAGGCCTGCCACGTCGTAAAGGTGTCATTAGCCGAGCTCACGCTGAACTCCGTCAACAGGGCCCGCGCTTTTTCCGGGTCCTTTTTATAGGCGGCCAGGGCCTCTTGATCCATTTCGCGAACGGCGTCTCCCAGCTCCCTTTCCATTTGGTTGCGTTTGGACTCGATGTCGCGGTGGATATGCTTGTAGTTCAAGGCCGCCCAGTTTTCCACGAAGTTAAAAGTCCAAAAGGCCGAATCGCGGGTAAAGTAGCGCGCATCGCAGGTTTTGTACGGAGCGGCAATGGCGGTCGCCCCCACATAGAATGGCGTAAAACAGGTTTCCGAAGGCTTGCCGTTGCCAAACCAAAGAACCCCGCCGATGGGATCGGGCAGGCTGCTGCGGCCTTCGCACACAAACACGTAGGTGCAATAATAAACAGACAGGGGGCGTTCCCAGGCGCCTTCCAGCTTTTTCGAGGGATCGCTCACGTCTCCGCCGGCGTCGTAAGGCCCCAGGATTCTGTAAGGGCAGCCAAAGGGGCCTGCGGCCACGCCCTTTGTCATGTCAAACTCCGTTCCTTCGTAATGATCCCGATGCAAGGCCATCACGTCTTTCCGCGACAATTTTTTATCGGGTTTGATCGTAAACGGAAAAGCCTTGGTAAAGCCGTCCTCCACCCATGGGCTGAAATCGCGCGATGGCGCCAGCTTGGTCATGAGGCGCCACACGCGGCGCAGCGAATAATAGGGATGGTTGTACTCCCCCTTGCTGACGGTGCGAAGCCAGTCCAGCTTGCCGTCTTCGGGCTTCCACCAGTCCATGGCTTCTGCAGTGGAATAAAGATGCCTGCTGTACAGTTGGTTCGGGTTGTCCGGATCAATCTCGCGAATGCGCAACTCATTGGCGGCGACGAACACTTCCCCGTCCGGCACTTTTTGGGCGACCCACAACCCGGGCACGTCCTTGGGGCCGGGGACCATTTCGATGACCCAGGCTTCCTTGGGGTCGGCCACGGGCAGGGTTTCTCCGGTTCCGTAATAGCCGTAAGTATCTATCAAGTCGCCCATCAACTTCACGGCGTCCTTGGACGTCTTGCACCGCTCCAGGGCCACACGGGCCAATTCCGCGCTGTAAAACAAGCGTTTCGGCCCGGGCATGCGTTCCTCTTTTTCAATGTTGGTGTCCGTCTTGGAGCCGTCCGTGCATTCCCCGAACATGAGCTGGTGCTCGTTCATGATCCCGTAATTGCCGTCATAATAGGCGTAGGTATGGGCAACCTGGGGGATGTATCCCAAGGGCTCCGTCTGGGGAGCTCCGGGATTTTCATAATCCGGCCCGCGGGAGATCCCCGTATACCGGCAATAGGTGAAGCTGGCGTATTCCGGCAACTCCCCGATGGAAACCGCGTCATAATAAACAGGGCGGGAGCTTCCGGCTTTATGGTCCGCCGCCGGGACGTACATCAAACGGGCGTCGGCAAGATGCCCGTCATCCGAATGGGACACGAACATGGCCCCGCTCTCGGACGCCCCCGGGGTGACAATGGTTGTTGTGCAGGCGCTGCACATTGGGCATAAAAAAAGCAGCAGGCCTGCAAAAATGATAAAAACCATTCCCGCCTGACGAAATTTTCTAAACGTAAACGCCGAACCGTTTTTTTGAATGCGCATTTCAGTCCCTCCATGCAAGTTATAGAAACCGTGGATAAGATAATGCTGTCCGATTTATTCTGTGATGATATTTACCTAACACTCCGGGACGGGCGCATGTCAAGGTTATTAACCCGATGTCAGGCTGTTGCGGAAGCATACAGGGAAGACGGCAAATGAGGACGGCAAAAAAATTAGGGCTGAGTGAAAAAGGCAGTTGACCTTTTGAAAAACATCTGGTAAATCGCCATTTCCACTTGAGTTGAAGACGGAGCGAACGCAACGGAGTCAACATAGGGCGGAAAAAGATCCACCCAATACGGGGGCGTAGTTCAGCTTTGGTTAGAACGCCGGCCTGTCAAGCCGGAGGTCGCGAGTTCAAGTCTCGTCGTCCCCGCCACAAAGACACTTCCAAGGGTCATCCGATTTATCGGGCGGCCCTTTTTTTATTCCAGCATACACCAAAATATTCTTCTTCACGAATAGTTGAAAATAAGTTATTCTCTGACGAAAATACAGACCAATCTATGCAAGATATTACCAGATAGGCAATAGTCTATATTTTCAAGGATGTCTTTAGGAATCCCGGCGATAGCCCCCCCCCTGTGGCCGACATCATTGGGATAATAGGATTGGATGCCGTCGAACCAGCGACACCGCCCAAAACAAACATTGTATTGCTAAATTGAACCAGTAAACCGGAGGTTAGCCTAAATGATAAGAAAAACAGCACTACTTATAGGCTTTACTATTTTGAGCATTTTTAACCCAGTACACGCTGATCCTAGCAAAGAGATTCTTTATCTGATGAATGAACCTGTATCAATGCTCGATTGGACACTTTTTGAAATTGAGCAGCGATTTAGTGATTTATGTATTCCTGAAGATAGCTATAACTGTTCAATGAACGCGATGTATAGTTTTTCTACAAATGAGATAGTTATTTATAGAAATATTTATATACGGCAGGAAGATAATATTGAAACACTCAAGCAATCCTGCAAAGATGCTATTGACTGGATAAAACTGTTTCAAACAAAAACTACATACAGAGAAGATATAAGTCATCATTTTTGGCAATCACAGGATAGCCCAAATATTGATGACATTTCACAACAGTTGTACGAGAGTACAAGAATTTATTTACATATCCATATAAGAGATGAAAACACCATACGACCTGTTATGACTTGTAGCGCACGACTTTCAGATGATACTGTTTTCTTTTCTGATCGACAAAATAATAGCGATTTAGAAGATCAGCCAAATAAGCAATCAACAACGGGAAAGTGGGATGTCGCAGAAGACATTTTGAACGGCAATATTAAGCAGGAAAGGAAAAACGAGGTTAATTACATCATCCCCTGGTGCTCCTCCAATTCCGGCAGAAAGGAGGTTCTTTTAAGAGATAATACCCTCTGCGACTGCGTGACAGACACCCACGCCGTTGAATTCGATTTTGCAGAAAATTGGACCGAAGCTGTTGGCCAAGCCCTCCACTTTGCCAGGATGACGGCAAAAAAGCCGGGGATCGTGCTTATTTTGAGGTCAAAGGATGATAAAAAGTACATGGATCGACTAAATCAGGAAATCGAACAATACAACCTTCCAATCGAAGTTTGGAGCATTCAAGAATATTGAATTGATCTTCTTTCAGAGGACATCAGACAAAAAATCAATAACTCTATTTCAAGCATTGGAAAACTTAGTCTTTTCGTGCGGGTTATGGGCGTCCGGCAGCTATGCGGCTGTACTACGTGTCGCTCTGCGACCCAGGCAGGATACGGCTCTGCCTGGGCTACCCAACCTCCAACTACGGCCTTATAGCAAGCTGCGTTCAAACAGGTAATAATACTCAAAGGCGAGTCCAAAAAGACACTGGATCCCGGCTTGCGGGACGGTCTCCAAAAGAAGTCCGTCCCTTGCCGGGATGACGATCTTTAGAGGTTAACGAAAACTCCGAAGGTGATTCCAAGCCCCGTCCGCTGCAATAGCCGCCGATCTTCGTCATCCCCGTGGAGGGCGGCGGCGGGATGATTGCCTTTTTATGCAATCATCGTGACGCCGTCCCGAAAACGGGGACCCAGAGTCATTGTGCAAAAAATGCAGGGCGTGGATTAAAAGAATGAGCAAGTTATTCGAATGATAGCAACTTGGTAATACAGGGGAGTGTTTTTCCGGGCGGCACAAAAACCCAAGGACAAAGACCCTGGATTCCCGATAAGGAAGGGTTGGGAGACCCAACCCCTACAAGGATTGTAGACGCTCGGGGAACTACTAACAAAAAAATCGGGATGGGAAACACCCTGCCCCTACGCGGGCGCGGCAAGCGGCGTCCTTACGTGCTCTTGGAATACCTGGGAATGGCGGATGGAAGACGCTCGGAATGACGAAGAAAAATCTCCAAACCACGGAACGCACGGACGCCGCGGAAGTTTTTAAATTCCGTGTTTTCTGTGTCTTCCGTGGTTAAAAAAATCATTTTGGAAAAGGAATCCTCTGGCAAAGGCGCCTTGGCGCGAAGCACCATTGAAAAATTTTTGATTAAACTTTTTTGCCGCTTTGCGGCGTGTAGATAAAGAGTTTGCCGCCGGAGGCGCGTAGTTATTCCTTTTTTGCAGTTATGTAGTTAATCTGTTTCGCTTTTTCGATTTTAGTAGCCTGCGGCTTGTTGCAGCAGGTACAGGACGTCTTTAGGTTCAACGCCGTCCTGGCCCGGGTCTGTTATGGAGCAGGCGCAGGGCTGATCCAGGTTGGACGCCAGCACGCGCAGGCTCAGGCCCGCCTCATAAATCTCACTGCCGGCGTTTGTGGTTTCCAGGGCAAGGGATTGAGCCTCGGCCACGGCGAATTCCTGGTCGAATTGCATGGCGATGGTCGCCCACACGGGCGGGCCGTCCGTTCCGCGCAGGATGACCAGGATCAACTCTTTTTCCCCCTCGGGAGTCCAATTGACGCCGTCTTCTCCGAACACATTGGACAGATTCAGGCTGACCGTATCGTCTTGTGCGCCGTCGCCCACATAGGCTGAAACCCCGTGCCTGGTTCGGGGGCAAAACGCGGAGGCTACGTAACCCTCGACGTCGAGCGTTCCAGACCCGTCGTCCAGTTGGATGGCCAGTATGGGCGTATTGGCGGCGAATCCGGCCGCCTTGGGCGTTTTAACCGAACGGGTTCCGGTTTCGGGATAAGTCAGAGTCTCGCCGCTGTCGTAGGCAATGGCTGCGGTAAAATAGTATCCCGTGTCCGGCTTGAGGCCGGAAACCCTTATTTTATACAGGCCAAGGGCCTTGGCTTTTTCCCGAAAGGCGTATTTGGCGGACATGGCCTCGTAAGCGTCGGCCGCAAGGGGATCTCCTCCGCTCAAGGGAAAGGCCCGGACAACCACCTCGTCGCCCGCCTCGATGGTTCCTGCGCTGTCCGTATAGACCGTGACCGAAGGCTCGCCGTCCGGGTCCGCCTGCCACAGGACGTCAAACCCGCCGGGGGTTACGTCCAGAAGACACACGCCGGGCTCGGCAAGGGCGTGCCCCGCCGCCAGGATCATTACCGCTGCAATCATGCAACATATTTTTTTCATTGCGGAATCTCCCTGGTAATGGTCTTTTTTACAGGCCTGCCCTTGGATTGCAGGGTGGGCTCGCCGCCGGCCAGGATGATGAAACGATGCATGCCCGCAGCCCTGAGATGCCGGGCGTATTCCTGGGCCTTGCCGTCTCCGTTATCGATGAGTACAAGCAGGTCCCGGGCGTTGGAATTATCCACCAGCCCGGACGATTTCCGGCCCGTCTTAACCACCCGGGCTTTGGGAAACAATGCCTGCAGATCAGCCAACGCTTCGCCGCCTTCCTTCCGGGCGCTCTCTTTCCGCAGATCCACCAGCAGCACGTCGGGGTTGGTTTCCACAGCGCGTGACAGCATGTTGTAGGTCACATACTGAAAACTCTCCTCGCTGAGCCCGCTGGGGCCCGTGGCTGCGTATCCCAGGGCGGCCCACCGGCTGAAACCGCCGTCCAGCCGCTCGGCCGTAATCCCCTCCCGCGCGTTCAGGGAGTCCAGGCATTCGTCCTCCCATTCAATGACGATGCCATCGCCGTAGATCACCACTTGGCCCAAGGGAGGCAGGTTTTTCTCCTGGCACACGCTGGCCGGAATATTGATGGCTCCGGGAATATGGGACTTGCTGTAATGAAAGGACGGACGCACGTCCACCACCGTGGGCGGATCGCCGGATTTCAGCATGGCGTCCAGGGCTTCGGGGCTCAGGCAATGGCCCGATTGCGCGCCCAGGATCAGCGCGGCTATGGTCAGCAAATAAACAAGGGGTTTCATTATTGCTCCTCCCAAGGATTCCAATCGTTCACGGCCTGAGCCATGTCCACAAGCAGAACGCTTGACGCCGGGATGACAAAGTCTTCCCCGGCAAGTTCGCCGTTTCCATCAATATACGCCACGGACCAGCGGCCGGCGGCGGAGTTAAGACCGCGCACAGCGTTTACGTTTTCAACGCCCAGGGACTTGATCAGCGTCCAGGCGGTCAAGTCGTCCGGGAAATACGATCCAGACAGCACATTCAGGCCTTCGGCCAGGGCTGGGATGGGATTGCCTTCCATGCCCAGTTCCAGCAGATTGGCGGCGCCTAAATCCGTCCATACAAAGGTTCCGGCTTCCAGGCTGAAATTCTCGCCCTGAGCCGCACCGTCCGCCCACGTTGCCGTCTCCATGACCGGTGCGGGCGCCAGGGACGTAAAGCGCGACACCGAAGCCGCGCCTGCCTTGGCGTTGTATTCTTCCAGCAATGTGTACGCATCGGAGCATGCGTCAACCATGGTCTGGGTGACGACCACGCAGTTGGCGCCCGAAAACACGGCCTGGGTTTTGGGAATCGGGACGATGCTCACCGAAGATCCCGACTGGCAAACCAGCTTGCCCGCCGCAAGGCGGGGCGATTCCATTTGCGTGGAAGCGCCGGTCAACTGCATCCAGGCGCCGGTTCCCAAAACCAGGGTGCGGATGTTCTGCATGTCCGCGCCCATGCTGTCTTCTTCATAGGTTATAAAGCGCCCGTTGATGCTGGGCAGGGTTTCGTTTTCGTCAGTGGCGGTCAGGCGGCGGACCTTGCGGTCGGACGTGGCGCAGCCGAAAATATCGTTCTGCCCTTCCCTGTTATCCTGCCACACCAGCCACCCTGCGCCCAGGTCCGGGCGATACTGGCCGTCGATGCTGTCGGTGATGCGGTAAACCTCGCCGGTCAGGATGTCGGTCATGTAGATTTCGCCCCATCCCGTATCCCGCATGTCCTGCCAGGCGCACCAGCGGCCCCAGACCGTGGGATAAAGCTGGTCGAATGACGAGGAATCCGCGCCCACGGTCACGTTGTTTTCCAGGTCGTAAATCCTGACCTGCCAGGGATCGTCCGGGTTGTCCGAGGCCTTGGCCTCGTAAACCACAAAAGGCCAATGCACGTCCGGCCGCTGCTCGTCCGTATCCCCGCTTTGGGTGATGTTCACGGCTTCGGTCCCGGCAAGCAGATCCTTGATCATGATATCCCGCACGCCGTCAGCCTGCACGGCCTCCCACACGACCATCCTTCCGTCCGTGGCCGGGTTCTGCTGATTCAAAGACTCGGTCGTGACCGCGTAGGGAGACGCCGCCTCATTGGCCAGATCCTGGGCCATGATGTTCCAGGTCCCGGTTTCCTGGCTCTGCCAGACCGCAAAACGCCCCCTGGCGTCCGGATTGGAGGATTGGGCGCCGCCGCTGACGGCGGTTCCGGCCATCTCGCGGATTTCCACGATCCTCGACGCATAATCCGCATTGCCCAGGGCGTCGGTCAGGGTCAGGCGGATGGTGTACCATCCCGCCGGAACCAGGTTGCCGGCATCGTCCCTGCCGTTCCATGTCACGTCCAGATCCTGTCCCACCTGCTGGGCTTGCATGGTGCGCATCAGGGTCAAATCGCTGAAGTCATGCCCGTACATATAATCCACCAGCCACGTGAACGACGTGGGCGAATCCTGGCTTTGCCAGTCAACGCCGGTCTTGCCGATGAAATCAAGCACGTGCGTGTCTTCGGTCAGGCGATCCAGTTCCACGGTTTCCGTGATGGGCGCTTCCGCATGAAAATATCCCGCGTCAATGCGATACCGGAACATATCCGCGCCGGAAAAGCCGAACCGCGCCTCGTCTTCCGCCGAAGGAATGGCAAACTCCGCATGCCCCATGATGGGCGGCGCCGAGGCGTCCACGCTCCAGGTGACAGTCAAAGCATCGCTTTCGGGCAAATAATCGCCGTGAGCGTTCCGGGCGTTTACGGTGAGCGTTTGCCGGCCGTCGCTGAGCCCGTTCAGGGAAATGGTTTGCAAAATCGGATATTCCGCGCTCCAATCCCCGCCGTTAAGCTGATACTTGTAATAATCCGCCAGAACCCCGCCCACCGTCAGGGTTGCGGAATCGCTCCGGGTGGGAGTGGAGGGAACGCCTTCCAGCGCGGGCCAGGCCAGAACCCCGGAAAAAACGTCCACCTGTGCGTCCACATAACCCGCGTCGCTGGCGACGGTGGCGGTGATCCGCAAGGAATCCGGCCGCAAAGCCGTCATGGCGCCGGCGGCGTAAAGCGCGTTCAAATCCAAGCCAAAGCCATCCACGGCCGGGCCTCCGCCGGGCACGGCCACCGTGGCGGTCTTGACCTCTTCGGTGTTGCCCTCGCTGTCCTTCGAGTAATACTCGATGGTGTGCACGCCGGACTCGTCGATGAAGAACGGATAAGCCGGCTCAAAATCCCCCTCCCCATCCACGCGCACCTTGGTGCCCACCGGGCTGGCGTCTTCCACCGTAAAATAGAGCCAGGTGTCCGGGGTTACGTAAGTCACGCCCTCCAACGTCGAGGAGGAGCCGGAAAAGCGCAGGGTGGTGACCGGCGCCGTGAAGTCCGGCGCCGGATCGGAATAGGTTACCGTATAGGCATAATCCCCCAGGCTCACAAAATCGAAGATATTAAGGTATTCGCTCCGGTCGTTGGTTATGGGATCATAACGAATATTCAGCCAGGTATTAGGCTCGGCCAGCGTCTTGCCGTCGTTGCGCACAACCTGATCGATTTCCCGGGTGAACTGGGCCAAATCCTCCACCCGCATATACACCCAACCCTCCACGTCCGCATGCACCGTAACCGTGGCCACGTTTTCGTCGCCGATGACCGCTGCCCCGGACAGGTAGTTGACGGGGTTTGTGGTGCAATCGCTTTCATACACGGTGTCGGGAATCATATTCTCGTCCCGGTCCGTATCCGCCAAAAAATCCAGGATGCCGTCCCGGCCAGGCAGGTCGCATAAAACCTCCTGGGCGATAAAATGAGTGTCCACGCTGGTGATGAGCGAAGTGTCCTCCCCGCCCAAATCCGTGCTATGAGTGTAAGTAGCCGAAAAATCCACAAACTCGCCGGAGAGGCTTGTGATCATGTCCCAGGCGCCCTTGGCGCAGCCTCCGGGCTGGACGTCGCCCAGGTTCACGGTCAGGTTGGCGTCATCCAACGGAGAATCCATCACCCGGCATCCCAGCAACTGGGCGATCAAAATCAAACCCTGGGTGTTTTCCACGATCACCGGCTGTTGAGACCGGATTTGCACGTCACGGGCCGTTCCGTATCCTTCGTTGTGCACAAGCACACCCAAGGTAAACGGGATGGGGCTTTCCACCACGTTCGGGGTGAACGGATTGTCGCCGTCCACGTCGCGAGGCTGAAAATAGGTGATGGCCAGCCTGGGTTCGGGCCGCACCGTGATGGTGTCGGGAATGACGTCCAGGGTTTCCGGGTCGATTTCCACGTCATAAAGCGCCCCGGAAAGACTGGCGCCCACTTTGTAAATCTGGCCGCTGACTTCCGTCCCTCCGGCGTCGGTTTTGGGGATGATAAACCACTCAATGGTTATGCTTTCCCCCGCCTGAATGGTTCCGTCCCCGTCGATGGAGGAAATATTGGTCAAATCCGGGGGCGTGACGAAAAACATATCCGAGGCGTCCGCATCCTCCCCGCCCTCTTCCGTTGCAGGCTTGATAAAGGTCAGAGCCGCCGCAAAATCCGTGATCGGCGCCTCGGACTCGTTGTTGGTAAGCTCCAGGGTGGCCAGAAATCCCACCCGTTCAAAGGTCAGCTCCTGCAAAATCTGGATTTTAACGCCCGCGCACACGCCGCGAAACTCCTGCACGGCCAGGGCGTTTTGCCCCAAGACCAAAAGGAGGAGTACACAAGCCAAACCGGTTATTCTGATGAATGAGGTTGTCTTTTTCATAAGGCGCCTCCTTCCCCGGCGCCGCAGCGTTCGTGGACAAGCACCCCGCCGGCGAAAAAGGACCGGTTCCTGGTCACGTCCAGGCTGTAAACGTCAGCTTCCTTGTCTATGGCCCGGTTTCGCGTGACCACGGCGGGCAGGTTTCCGGGCCGGGAAAGGATGTCATTCACCTCGACCTCCCTGGCCTTGGTCCAACCGTTTTCCCGGGTGTAGAACAGGTGGCCGTCCGTGGTGACGATGCGCTGCACCAGGCCGTCCTCCATCTCCACCCATATCTCGCGCAGGCTTGGGGATCCCCGCTTGGTTTTTCGCCGGACCTTGTCCGGCTTGCCGTCAAAGCCCATGACATTATCGCCCGCCTCCACGAGCTCAATGGGCTTTTCGGTTCCGTCCGCCATCAAAACCGGCGTTCCCTGGGCGAAACAGGGCGGGCCTCCTCCATAGGTCCAGGCCCCGTTGCCTGACACTCCGGGTGGGGCGTCGGGCACGGACCCGGTATCCTTGATTTTGAATATCTTCTGCCACAGGCAGCTAAAGACATTGGCTATAAAATCCCAGGGGCCTTGCATGACGTCGGCCATGGCTTTCAGAGTCAGGAACATGGTGGCCGCCGCCAGGACCGCCCCGCCGCTGGTGATGCAAACGCCGTTGGCCATCATGCGCGATATCATGGCCTTGAGCGCTTTGCCCAGTCCCTGGTAACCGCCCAGAACGCAATCCAGGAAATCCTCCCAATCTCCGTCGTCCGGGTCCGGAAGTTCACCCCAACCGCTCTTGGAGGGCCGGGAGCCTTTTTTGGATATAGGAAATGGATCGTCAGCCGAATTGACGCTGCTTTTTCGTGCAGACCCTGAGTCGTCCTCATCGCCGAAATAGCACACCCGATATGGAATGATCATACTCTGGTTGGCGCCCAGGACGGGCACGTACTCGATCAAGGGAACCAGCGAACCCCAGGACACGTTAAAGGATTCTATGGTCAGGTTTTGCGCGGCCATTAGCCCCACGTTGCTCACTTCCACGCTGAATGTGTCCGAGAACCCGGCCACAACGTTTGTATATTCCTTGTATGAGGGATCCAGCACAAGCACCGGCATGGGCACATGGGTCATGAAGGTCTGCTCCAGCACGATTTCGTACCGGTCCGTAAACGGCACAGGCTCCACGGAAAAATTGATGTTCACAAAGCTCCGGGACAAAATGCAGTTCTCCTGCACCGTCTGCTCGGGAATGATCTCCACCACGCCGGTCTCGGAACTGCAGCCCGAGGCGCTCACCTGCCAGGACCACATCCCTTCCTGAATCCCCGATATAAGCGCCTGCCCGTTCTGGTCGGTTTCCGCGATGTCCAACTGCACCCCAATGGTGTTGTTGTACAACCTTACCTTGGCGCCCTCCACCTTCTGTCCCACGATGTCGTCCACCACAAACAACACGTCGCCTTCCAGGGCCGAGGTGACGTTCACATACACGGGGATTTCAAACTCCTGGATGGAATTGCTTCCCGTGACCCTAAAGACATCGTTGTGATATCCGAACTCCGTATCGTCCGGCGGGACCAGAACCACGTCAAAGGACCGGGACTCCCCGACTGCGATGTCGCCCAATTCCACGGCGCCGTCGTCTCCCAAAGGCAGGTTTGTCTGCATCCAGGAAATATTCTCCGGCGGCGTCACCTTGGCGTCCTCCAGGGTTTCCTGGCCCATGTTGCTGAAGGTCACGGTCCGGGTTTTGATGTCCCCCCGATCCATGGCAAGATCCAGGTAGCCCTGTTCCGGAGAATCCACCGCGATCAGCGGATTGGCCGGCAGGCAATACACCGTGGCCGTCATGACCGCGGTTGCTCCCATGTCTGAAACAAAAGTTAAAACGGCTATGGCTTCGTCCGGCGCGTCCGCCCCGGTATGCAAGGTGCACGGCGCATTCACATACCCCCTTGCGGGCACGGTAATTTCCCCGGGGTTGAAGTTAAAGTCAAAGTCCAGGTCGTCTATAGCAGTCCGGTTTCCTTCCGCATCCTCCACAAAAGCCTCGAACGACGCCGAAGCCAAATTCATGTTGGAAGTTCCAGGATTCATGAGGTTGACGTCAAAATCCAGGGACCGGGCCTGGGTAGTGCGGATTTCCGCGTTGGGCGACGTGCAGTACATGCGCTGTAGCGTAAAATAGTCATGCACCAACGCGTCCTCGTTCGACGGGTGGGCCGCCCACACGGTGATCCTGCCGGACAGGCCCACGCTGGGGACATAACTCAAGGAGTAGGAACCGTCGGCTTCCGTGGTCACTGCCTCAAACCAGTTGTATCCCCACAGGGAAAAGCCGATCTTTAAGGGCGCATTGCCCACGGGCTCGTCCGTGGCAGTATCGCGCGCATAGCCGCTTATGACCACGGCCGCCCCGTCAACATAGGCGTCCTGATCGCACTGGGCCGTGCCGTAATATGGCAGGACGTCGGCCGAAGCCAGGGTTTTGTCTTCCACAGGCCCCAGGGAGGTTTCCGTATCCAGGCCAAGGTCATGATACACTTTTTCCACGCCCGCAAAGATCAAAAGCGCGTCCCCTTCCTGCACGCCGGAGGGAACCAGAACCTGAATGTCCACGCAAACCTCGGTTCCGGGCGCCAAAGAGTAATACAAGGTTCCGTCCGGCATGGCCGCCGCCCCCGAGGGATATCCCACGCTATAGCCCCGGGCCAGTTCCAGGCCGTCGGCTGTGCGCACCGCCGCGTACATGTCGCCAGCGGACAGGCCGCCGTTCCTGGCCAGGATGACGTCCATGACGTCATGCCCCTTGTTCACAAGGCAGGCCTGGACATTCAATGTAACGCCGGCCACGGGGCTGCTTTGCAGAGCCAGGTTGATCATGCCCGAAGGCCAGTAAATGTCGTCCAGGATATTTTGGCCGCGATACTCCACCTGCCCATTGTCCGGATATTCCACAAAGGCCTGCACCTGGACAGCCCTCTCGTTCAGGCTTTCGCCCAGAGGGGTGCAAAACGCAAAACTGCGGTTCTCGCCCGGCGGTATGCTTTCCCCGTCCATGGATACGGCTGCTTTTTCCTCATCATCCAAAAGCAGGACAATCCCCACCTCGTCCAGGTCCAAAGCCTCGGCCGAATCATGATTGGTGATAGTCACCACAACGTTATTAAAGGAGTTGGCGGTCAAGTATGTGTTCAGGCCATCATCGTCCGGGTTGAACGCCACGTCCATGCTTACAGGATGCACGGTTACGGAGCGCCGGGGGCCTTCCCGGCCCGTATCGTCCACGGCCGCCACGCTATACAAAGCCGCAGAGGTCAGGGTGAAGTGCTCGTCCGTAAACTGGGCTTGAGTCAGGGGCTCCGGGGTAAGCAAAGCATTTTCCCGATACACGTTGTATCCCACCGCGTTGGGATCGTCGCACTCCCAGGTCAATTGAGGATAATAATCCCTGTAGACCAAAGCGTTCAGGCTGTGGATCAAGCCCACGGCCAGATTGATTTCCACGGCGGCGGCCGGGGTTTCGTTGCCCACGGCATCCACGGAGCTGACCGTATATGAGACTGTCCCGCCGGAAGCGGGCCTGCCCATGAAGCTCAGGTCGGCGCCGTCCAATACTTTGCCGGCCAACTCGCCGTCCTGATAAATCTTGTACATGGAAGGCGTTTCGCCTGCGGAAGGAGCGTCCCACGCGACGGCCACGCCCCGGGTCTGCACCTCGGCGTATACGTTTTCCGGCGCGCCGGGCGGAGTTGCGTCCGAAACCGCCTCCACGCACCCGGTGATAACGGTTTCCACGCCAAGTCTTTCCGCCGCGACCACATACCGGTAGGTTCCGTCGGCCGGCGGCGTATCCGCGTAGGTCAGGCCTGCAATGTCCTGAGCGGCCAGGGTGGGCGAATCTCCCGGACAGCCGCCCTCCCCCCGATAAACCCGATACGTATAGGCGTTGGAGCTGGCGCCCCATTCCAGGTTGATGATTCCCGCCGGAGCGGATTCGGCCGTGACCCATGGCACGCCTTCCGGCGCGGGCGGCTGGGCCGTGTCGTAAAGCTCCAGGATGCTGTTTTCCGGCTCCGTATTCATGGAATTGCCCACGCCGTCCACAGCGATAAAGGTAAATACGCCCGAGCCTGCGCCCATGGAGGCGTCTACGGTCAGGGTTCCGGTGTATTCCGCATCAGCGCCTGCCAGGACGATTTCCGTCTGAGCCCCTAAGGGAGAGGTAAAGAAGAGCTGAGGCGCCTCCCCGGGCGTCTCGCTCAGGGTCAGGGTCAGGTCCAGATCCGTGGACCCGGCGATGCTGATGACAAATCCCTGGTCGCAAGCCAAGGTTCCGGTCAGGCCCTGGGTGTCCAGAATCAAAGCCGGGCCGCTGGGGACTCCCTTGAAGGTGTTGCCGAATTCGTCCCGAGCTCCCGTGTACACGCCCACGGGACCGGATTCCATGGAGGCGGTCACGGTGAACACGCCGGTCCAGGAAAGAGGCTCCCCTTGCACCGGCGTGAGGGCCGGCGCTATGGGCGAAGTCGCAAAACTCGGAATAAAAGCCAGGTAGGGATCTCCGACAAGTTCCTCGTCCGAAGCCAAATGCACTTCCACCGGACCGGGTCCGTAAGCGTCGGCCTCAGGCACGTATGTGATGGAGAGGGCGGGCGGTACGGCGTCGTATTCCGCCTGGACGACATTGCTCAGGCCGCTTTCGTTGCCCGCGCTGTCCAGGGCGGTCACCCCGTAATACCAGACCGCCGTGCCCGGATTGGTTTCATACCACTGGGTCGTTTTCACCCACTGGTCATGAAGCGTCGCTTCGGAGACGTCGCTGAAATAACTGTCCAGTTTATAAACATTGTATGCGACGGGAATTTCTCCGGCGGAGGAATACTCCCACTCCAATGCAATGCCGGAACCCGCATTGACCTCGGCCTTCAGGTTCTGGGGCGCCCCTGGCATGACCGTGTCCAAAACGATCAAGATCACATTGGAAGCCGGGCTGGTTCCTGTGTCGTCCACGGCGTAAGCCTTGATGCGGTTGTCCCCTTCCGCCAGTTCCACGTTGGACAGGGAAAAATCGCCACTGGAATCCGAAAGGGTTGAGCCCGCAAACACGCTGTTGACGTAAACCCGCACCCCAATGTTGGGCTCGGCGCTTCCTCCCACGGTCACCAGGGTGTCGGCCAGGATCAGGCCCGCTTCGGGAGAGGTCAAAACAGGCGCCAAAGGCGGTCCGGGTTCCACAATCACGCTCCGGTCTTCAATCAGCAAGGCGCCGGAGTTGTCCACGGCCTCGATGGTGACGGTATGCACGCCCCCGGTGTAATTCCTCACGTCCCAGGTATGATCGATGGACGTTGCGCCCGACTCCTCCACCAGAGCGCCGTCGATATACAGCTCGATCTCCTCCATCCCCAGGGGAGACTGGACCGTTGCGGCGATGGTGTAAGGCCGGGTAATGACCTGCCCTTCGGTGATGTTGAAGGATTCGATCACCGGACCGCCCGTAAGGTAAGTCAAATCCACCTGAACCACTTCGCTCTCATCCCCGGTGATGCTGCGGAACTGGGCGTAAATGGTCTTGGCGCCTCCGCCGGTGGACAGGGAGTGCACCGCCTCCTGGGCGAATTCCTGGTAATACACGCCTGTAAAGGAGGAATCCTCCGAGATCCGCATTTCCGATGCGGTCCGGCAGGCCAGCCGCAAGGTCACGTCCTCCTGGGAAATAAGCGTGCGCCCGGACGCCGTGCCAATGGCCGGAGTCAGGCAAGGTTCGCTAAGCAAGGGGCTGGAGTAATCCACGTCTCCGGAAAGCGTACCGGGAATGTCCGCTTCGTCGCTCACGCCCCAGTAGTTGGTTTGGGCGTCCAGGGTCGTGCTGGAAGAGCCCGCCGCATTGGTTGCATTGCGTTTGATCACCGAGCCGTTTACGGTCAAGTCGGCCTGATCCTGGGCTTCCAGGCCGGCCGTGCTATACGCCGCCAAGGTCTTGGCCGCGGTCACAACCGCCGAACCCTTGGCCAACAGGCCGTGATCGGCGTTGTTGTAAAAGGTCAGGGCCTCGGTGGCGGGCGAGCATGAGTCCACGGTCAAACCCTTGCCGTAATTGATGAACACATGGGTCAAATTGGAATCCCCGGCCTTTTGCTGGAGCGTGATCCCCTCCCAATCGCCCTTGGCCGGGTTTTCCTCCGCCGAAGTGAATATAATGGGGTAAAGCGCCGTGCCCTGGGCGATTAGCGCGCCGTCCTCCACAACCAGGCCGGCGCCCGCCTCAAACTGCAGCGAAGCCCCTTGCGCCACGGTCAGGGTTGCGCCGCTCTTGACCGTCATGGTCTGGTGGATGACCACTTCCTTTTCGTCTCCGGCGCCGATGGTCGTATCCTCCTCAATGTCTCCCGCGAAGGGATCGGTCCAGGCGATGGGCGAGACATTGGGGTTGCACTCGCCGTCCTTGCTGTATGCCACGACCGCAAAATAGGTGGTCGCGGTGCGATCCACGTTGCTGACCGTGTACTCGTTCCCCTTGTTCAATCCCACGCTGGCTA
This sequence comes from Desulfatibacillum aliphaticivorans DSM 15576, assembly GCF_000429905.1. Lineage (NCBI taxonomy): Bacteria > Pseudomonadati > Thermodesulfobacteriota > Desulfobacteria > Desulfobacterales > Desulfatibacillaceae > Desulfatibacillum > Desulfatibacillum aliphaticivorans. Next base: position 188,214 of record NZ_AUCT01000001.1, read on the forward strand.
AAGCGCTCATGCCCGTGACGTCGCTGAACGTGGAGGAGGATTGAAAAACCTTGAAGCCCGACAGGCTGCACGCCTCGTATCCGCCCCAATCCAGAAGGACCTGGTCGGGGTCGGGGCCGGGCGCCGCGGTTGCATTAACGACAGGCGGGATGATGGGCGGCGTTTCAATAAGCACTGTGGCCGACACCGGCGATACGTTGCCTGCATCGTCCCTGGCGCAAATGGTCGCATAATAGGTCGAGTCCAGGTCCAGATTGTAAATCGTGTACGACGACGCCCAACCCGGCCGCGTGGAAATCAGGGAGGCCTCGTCCGTGGAGGCGAAATCCCCGGAGCCGCTCAAGTACACGTTGTATCCGGCGTGATCGGCGGCCTTGACGTAATCGCCCCAGGCTAATGTAGCCCGGGTGCAATCGACGTTGTCCAGGACGGGAGACACGGCCGGGGGCGGCGTCATGTCCAGCTCAAAGGAAAACACGGCGGCGGCCGGGTCCATGACCGCGCCGTCCGCGTCCTGGGCGTTGGAAACGCTCAGGCTGATGGTCCCTTCATTGCCCGCGGCAAAGGAAAAATCCCCGGTCTGGTACGTGTCGTTGGCCAGGGTGGTGGTCAGCCAGGCGCCGCCCGAGGGAACGGCTGGAGCCGTCCCGCCTGTTGTGTTGCTCAGGTTCAATGTGGGCGTGACGCCCGCGTCCATGGTGGTGTTAAAAATAATGGACAGGGAAAAATCGTCCGTATTGGGAACCGGATCATCATGCGAAGCCTCCACCCGGACGATCACCGGCGCGGGAATAGCGAACGGAACGGCGTTCACTACCGTGTTCTCGCCGTCGGAAAGGTTCACGGCGGTCACGGCGACGTAATAGGTATCCTTAAGTTCGAGGCCGCACAGCACGGCGGAAGCCCCGCTGGCCTGCATGACCGGTAGAATGCCGGAGACGCTGTCAAAATCCTCGGTCTCCACGTACACGTTATAATGATCCACCAGACTTTCCGGCTGGGACGGGGTCCAGGCGAAATCCACGCAGGCGGTTCCGGCCGTGGCCGTGATGACCGCAGGATTGGCCATGAGGGTGACGCCGGGCAGGGAAAGCACCGGGCTTTCGTTGCCGTCCCCGTCAAAGGCGGTGAGTGAAAAATCGTATTGAGTCGCCGGGGCCAGTTCGGTTTTGGTGTAGGATGTAACGTCTGTTCCCAGGACGTCCGGCGAGGCCGAGCCATCCCAATACGCGTTGTAACCGGCAAGATCGCCTGCGCTGTCCGCCGAAGGCTTGAAGGTGTAGATGAGGGAATCGCCCAGGCACTCCACTTTCAGATTGGTGGGCGCTTCGGGCGCTATGGCGTCCGTGGGAACGCCTTCCGCTGAGGTGACGTTTTCGTCGAAATCGCCTTCCGAATCCACGGCGACCACGGCGAACCAATAGGTCTGCCCTTTGGTGAGGCCGGTTATCTCATAGGTGGTTTGTGTGACCGGCACGGAGTCCAGCAGGGTGGCGCTTGCCACGGCGTCGAACGAGGACGAGTGCTGATAAATCCGGTACCCGGCCACGTCGCCGTGCACGCTGGGATCGTAGTTGGACCAGTCCAGGGTGATGGTGGTTCCGTCGTGGGCGCCGTCCACCTCCACGTCTCCCAAAGTCGGGGGCAGGTTTCGGGTGGTGAAGCTCCAGACAGGTCCTTTGACCAGTTCCAGGGCCGCATCCTGGGACCAGATCTGCCAGTAATAAGTCTCGCCGGGAACAAGGCCGCCCTGGGCGTGCGGAACGCCCAAGGTCACGGTGTCGGCGTAGGCCAACGATTCAGGATCCGTTCCCCAATACAGGCGGTAGGTCACCGAGTCCTCGGGGTTCGGATCGCCCGCGCAAAAGGATATTTCCGCTGCGTCCCCGCTCATCATAACGTCTGTCTCGCCGTCCGCAGGCGCGGGCCGGTTGGGAAGGATGGGAGGCAGGTTGTCCGGCGGCATATCCTTGCAGGGGCTTGGCGTCGTGAGATAGGGCGTCGCGTTCACACTGCCGGAAACGTCGTCGCCTCCGGTTCCCGGGCCGCCTGCGCTGTTCCAATAATTATTGATCGCAATCACGCCCTCGTCGTCCAGTTGAATCAGGCCGTAGTCGCGGTTGCGCACGAAATTATTGTTAACGATGGCCGGCTGCGCGTTGTAATCCAGCTTGATTCCCTGATGGTTCTCGGTGAGGTTGTTGCACTGGAAAAGGGCGTTGTTGCAGTCGTCGCCCCGGCTGAAAATTCCCGCGCCCTTATTGGCCCGGATGTCGCAATATTGAATGACGGGCGATGAATTGTACAAGTAAATCCCCGATTCCGAGTCGCCGACCCACAGCTCGCTTCCGGCGTATTCCACCACCGCATGCTGCAACACGCTCTCATCCAGGGAGCCCTTGGTAAAATACAAGCCGCCCCAGTCTCCGGGCGCGGGATTGCAAGCCGCGGACGTGAAGGTTACGGGCTTCTCCTCCGTCCCCAGGCATTGGAAGCAGGCGTCGTATATTACGGAATAGCTTGCACGGTACCCCAGTTGCATATACTTGCCGGATTCAAAGGCCAGGGTGCAGCCCGCAGAGACTGTAAAAGTGACCGGAGGGTCCGCTGATGAAGCCGCCCAGACGTTGAGGTCGCCCTCGATCTGATACGGAAGGCCTTGGGGAACCCATGTGCTGTCTACTTCCAATTTTCCGCCCCTTACATGGACGGCGTCCAGACCGTTGCCCGAGCCTTGATTCCCGGAAGTGTATCCCACGGAGATGGGATGCATATAAACCGCTTCATCCTCATTGTCCGATATAAGGTTATTCCAAAGGGAGGGACGGGATTTGTCGTCGCACCAAACGCCCATGCCCGTGTTGCTGATGACCGTACAGGCTGAAATAACCGGGGAAGCGTCCACCATCCGTATGCCTGCGCCTCCCGCCCCGCCGTGCTGCACCGTGCAATATTCCATGCGGCAGTTGGGGCTGTCCGTCCCGTTTCGAAAATACACCCCGTCCCAATCCCCGGGAACCGCCGGGTCCTGGGCGGAATAGAGTTTGATGGGCGCGCCTTCCGTGCCCACAGCGTGCAAGGCGCCTTTATAATCCCCGTTGCTGTAATAACCCGTATTCAAACCGGCATTGGACGCAAAGGCCATGTTAACGCCGGGCCCCAGCGTCAAAAGGGCGTTTTCTCCGCTTCGATCCGCGTAATAAACGCTAAGATCCCCTGCGATGTAGTAATAAAGGCCCTGGCTCTTCCAGGTTTGGTCCTCTCGAAGAAGTCCCCCTGCAACTTCAATGGCGTCCCGGCCGTTGCCCACGCCCGCGTTGCCGGACATGCCTCCCACACCTACGGGAAAGGTGTATATGGCGGAGGATTGGTTATAGGATATGATGTTGTCTTCAATCGCGGGCGTGACGTTGTCGGCCAACCTGATTCCGTATGCAGAAGAATGGGTCAGGGTGCAATTGCTCACCGGCGGTTCGCAATTGAGGATATAAATGTTGGCGTTATAGGTCAGTCCGCCATAGGAAATGTTGCAGTAATCCAAGGCGGTGGAGGATTCGTCCGTGGACCGGGAGAAGTACAGCCCTTTCCAGTCCCCCGGAGAAGGGGTTTCCGCATAGGACGTAAAGGTGATGGGCTTCTGCTCCGTACCCACGGCGTACAGCGCGCCCATAAAATCGCCGCTGCTGTAATACCCCACGGTAAGGCCGTAACCCGGCTGGAACAAAACCTCCACACCCGGCTCTATGGTCAAAGTCGCCGGCGTTCCGCTTCTATCCGAATAGCGGACCGTGACGTTTCCCTCCAGGACGAATGGCAAGCCCTGGTCATGCCACACGCCCGATTCCATCATGCCTGAGCCGTACACCCGGATTCCGTTTATTCCGTTGCCCGTTCCCTCGCATCCCGTAAATCCGTCCGCGGCGCTGGGATACACATAGGCTGCGCCTTCGGCGTTATCCTCAAAGGTGCAGTCCGAGAGCACAGGCCGTGCGTTCGAGTCCGCGTACAGGCCGTTGGAGGCGGAGTCACGAAAAAAGCAGTTTGTCAACTCCGGGCTGGCTGCCTGACAATACACCATGCCGTCGTAGGTTGCGCCGCCGTATTCAAAGATGGCGTGATCCACAGTGGAATTCGCCGTGGTGTAGTTTGTAAAACGGACCGATTTCCAATCCCCAGGGGCGGGCTCGTCTGCGTTGGAGGAAAAAACCACGGGTTGGGCTTCCGTACCGTTGACGTCCAGCACGCCGTAATAGGGCCCGTAGCTGTATCGCCCGATCACCAGATAAGCGCCCGGCTGGAACAGCACCTCCACCCCGGCCTCAATGGTCAGGGTGGCGGTGGAGCCGCTCCGCTCGCTATGGGCCACGTAAACCACGCCGGACAAAATGTAAGGACTGCCGTCCGTGGTCCAGGTTGTATCCGTGTTGATGTAACCGCTCACGGCGGTTTCGGCCAAAGCCGTATGGGGCAGGATGGAAACCATCAAGGCAAAGGCAATAAGCAGGTTCCGCAGCGGGCGCTTTTTCATGGGCTCACCTGTTACTAAACCGTTAATCGGTTCGTATTAATATTTAGCAGCGTTTTGGGGTGTTTCTTCTGTAGGATAAAAACGCATAACATATTAATTTTTCGATTACCATAGGCTTTTATGTGAAATCCGACACATGCCTGCAAACGAAGCAAATCCCCAAAAGCTGGGCTCTGCGCTCGTTATCGCGCGTTTTTATGGGTCGCCGAACCGGAAAACCCATGGGAAGTGACGGTTCGAAAAGCGTGCTAAAATTTCAGGATAAAATATGGTATTTATATGATTATTTATCTATAGAGAAAGCACTGATTGTTGCAAAAACGCCCAAATCAGGCTATGGAGTAATAGCTCTTTCAAGCCAGGAATAACCTTCACAATTCTTTTTGCTGGAGTGAAAATATGAAGGCAAAAGGACGGCATGAAATCCTCATTGAAAAATACATCGCCGCGTATAACGCATTTGACCTGGAGAGCATGGAGTCCCTTCTCCACCCTGATGTGAAATTTGAGAACATTGCCGACGGAGAGGTCAACGCCTCGGCAAAGGGGTTGGAGGAGTTCATGGCTCTCGCCCGCCAGGGCGCGGCGTTGTTTTCCTTCCGCAAGCAGGAGATTCTCGGAATGACGCAGGAGGAAGACCGGGTGGACGTCAAAATCGCATTTTCCGCAGTTCTAAAGCAGGATCTCCCCGGAGGCCCCAAAGCCGGCGAAACCCTTTCCCTGAAAGGCCGCACCGAGTTCGTCTTTCAGGACGGCAAAATCCGGCGCATTACGGACATAAGCTGATTTGGCGGCGTCCACAGAGGGGCGCAACTACGCTGTTCTTGCAACCCATGCACCTCAAACCACTCGTTCCCATGCTTTGCGTGGGAATACATACGTAAGCATCTGAAATCCATTCTATTTCAAGCAGTCGCAAAACAAGTGAAAACCGTCTTCTATGATGGGCGTCAAGAAGCGCCCGCGCCGCACAAACGACGCTGGATTCCCGATAGCTGCATTCGGGAATGACAGACAAAAGCGGACAGGCACGGGGGCCTGTCACTACATTGTGTTCTGAAGATTTCCAAGAAACGACAGATTGCCCCTGGATTACCTACTGGGGCATTCGGGAATGACGGTGTCAGAGTGGGCGCCCCAGGCAAAAGCAGTATCTTGCCTGGGCGCGTTAGCGCAGAAGGTGCGGCCCTTACGGTTGGGCAGCGCCTTGAGACTCAGGCGGACGAAAACGGTATCCAAAACCGTGGGTAACACTGGCAGGGCGGTATCCTGCCAGTGCGCGCCAGCGTATGTCGTTCGACCCATCAGACCTTGGAATCCATGGAATGTGGGCGAAAGGATGATGCATCCAAAACCAAAAAGCAGAAATTCAAGCAACCATTTCCGCCCGCCGGCCATTCCCCTTTCCTAAAATCATTTCCGGCCGCGCTACTGTTGCTTCGCAACACTGGCAGCAAACGACGCTGCCTGGGCCACCCTCTCTTGGAATCGGCATCAATTCCCGGCAACACGTTAGAGGCGACGCCCTTTCCGGTCGCCTTATTGGCCTGGCGGCCCCTGGCATTGCATGCCAGGGCTGGCCTGGGAGGATACATCTCCGCAAATCCGACAGGCGCCCACAGGGGGCCGCTGCTGCAATTTGGCGGGGTGGCCGCGGCAGAGCAGTATCCTGCCGGTAAAAAACGCCCGTCAAATAGTGGAATCCATGGATTGTGGGCGAAAGACATCCGGCTATTACAAAATCCATTTGGATACGGTCATAAAAAATGACGATACTCCCCATATAATGAAAAATATGAGTCCTACCGTGATTACACATCCCGCCAAAACATTTAACCTGCCTATGTTCGCCAGATCCTCATTAATCAATTCCACATTTTCCGTGCGTTCAAAGCTGTCAAAATTAACGTCTGACTCGAGACTCACCAAGTACTCCAGGTCCACATCAAGATATTCCCTGTCGACATCGTCTCCGCCTTTATCCCTGTATGCTGGTTCGGCATATGCCGCTTTCAGGAACTCGATGCCCAAGCGCAAATATCCGGCCTGGTTCGCCCTAATTCCGCTTTCATCCGGGCCTCCTCCATACTGGTCCATTCGCACCGCCGCGCCCTCTTTGGGTACGGATTCGTCCAAGGAACTGATAAAATCCTTTACTTTTTCATGATCTATCGGCTGCAACTTTTTACTCCAAAATTGTCAAAGATTCCTGACGCGCATAGCAAAGTTAAAACTTTTCCCGTTGAAGCTGTTTATACTCAGCAACCAATGCCTTGTGGATGGCTGGGTCCGGGCATTGTTTGGTGTATTCCAATAATTGTTTTATAGCTTTTTCATACTCCTTTTCGTGAGAACGGGCATAATACTGATTCAATAGTCCTATTACCACGTATTTATTCTTGCACGCCAGTTTCATACGTTCCTCAAGGAAACTTTCCAAGTTTGAGGCCTGATGTTGTTTAAAAAGACTCTCCAGCTTGGCTTTATTGTCAGCCTCTTGAGCTTTGAAATCCTCAATGCGTTCCTTAGCTTCATCCAACCTTTTCTTCATGGCTTTATGTGCAGATAAAGGCGTTTGATTTAACCAATAAATGGTCCATTCATCCCATTCATTAATATCGTCGCTTGATGAGACATTGGGGTATCCCATTATATCGCCCATGGAAGAGTCTTGCCAATCGCCCCCATATATGAACATTCCGTCCACAAACGCGTTTTCGAGGCGTACGTTCTGCATATGCGCGCCTTCCAGGTGTGCCCTCCTCAAATTTACACCTTCCAGATCTTGGTACTGAAGATCAATACCTTGGAGTTGGGCGCCCGAAAAGTTAGCACCTTGAAGACAAACGCACCGCAAAAAAGCTCCTTGGCCCCGTACCTCAGATAAGTCAGCTCCTTGGAAGTTAACTCCAATCACAGAAATGCCTTGGAGTTGGGCGGACCATAAATTGGCCCCTTCGAAATGTGCGAAATCCAACTCTGTGTCAACCAAATTAGCCATTTCCAGATGGGTGCCTTCCAGATGGGCGGAAAACAAGTTTGCTCCTTCAAAATGCACATCCCATAAAACACTGCATTCCAAATGGGCGTCCCTTAAATAAGCGTCTTCCAACCATGCCCCCTCCAAATTTGAGCCTTTTAGATGGGCACCCTCTAAAACAGAGCCTTCTAGATGGGCTTCTTCCAAATCGGCCTGTTCCAGATGGGCGCCGCTTAAATTAGCGCCTTGTAGATGAGACTTTCTTAGTTCAGCCTTGTACAACAAAGAATCCGAAAGATCAGCAAGGTGAAGGCGCCGGTTGTCCAGGCTAAGAGTACGCATTTGACCAAGCCAGGGCGGGGGATATTCAGGTTCATACGAGGCGTTTTCATTTTTATCCTTAGGCGCCCGCGCGCGGATGTACGCCGCTTTGATTTCATCTGGGGCGTCCTTGGCTACAAGTAGTTGGTTCCGCACGGTCAAATGAGGAAAAAGCAAGCGATTGTCTTTAATGAGGTCGATATGCCCAAACCATGTCGCTCCCATTAAGACAGCATTCAGGCATATCATGCCGATAAAAAATCCTATCAGGCCAAGCAATATGTTTAATTTTTTGTGTTCTTCTTTAAGATCCAAATTTTTCTTGTTAGCTTTTTCTATGCCATTTCCCCCCTCTATCAGGCTGATATACCAGCCCGATAAGAGGCGTGTGAGCCTGCCTAAAAGCCAACAAATAAATTGCCATAAAAGCCCCAAAAGCCCCAGACATAAGGCCGGTCCAGCAATGGCTTGGGCCATTTTCATAAGCCGACCTTGCGGCTTTTTTATTCTAATGGGATAGGCCAAGCTCCCCCCCCAAAGCCCAATAATTAGAATTAAAATCAACCAGATAGGCATGTAGAAATCGTGATGAAATCGGTTGACGCTCCAGACAACGCCCAAAATAGGCAGAAAAATGCCTATACCGAAAAAAAACGCCATTCTTACAATAAAAACCAGCCAATGCCATGGAGACGTCCCTGGTTCGTACACAGCAAGCAGTTCTTTTAATCGCCCCCAAAACCATTTTGGCTTTTCAGCCTCCTCCGTGTGCATATCCAAGGAGATTATTTTGTCCCCATAGAAAACCACCAAAGCCACGGAGGCCAGGGAGCAGATGACGTGCCAGCCTGTCATCAACACACTTTGGTACTTGGAAAAGGTGCATTGGATAAGGATCATCAAGGCCAGGGGAAAGACAATGACGGACAGGACAATCACCGCCCTGGCCAAATGCCAGCTAACCTGTCTGGGGGCAAAACGTATATTGAAATTGGCGAAAAAGGGATGCACCAGGTGGCAATCCTTACAAGGGTCTTCCGGGACCCTCCATTTTAGTTGGAGAGCGGCGTGCTGCGTAAGCCCGTACAAAACCGAAAAATGCAAGGCCAATAAAAAGACAGGCGCCAGGATAAAAAACGCAAACAGGGAAATGTCCACATTGAACAAAGGAAGGGTGACATTGCTGTCCGGGATAAGAAGCATGAGGTCCGTCACGCTCCCCACCGTAATCAGCATATAGACCAGCAGCGACAGGAAGGAATACAGGGCCGTGCGGTTGCGTGCAGAGGAGGAATTCAGGATTTCCAGTGTAGTTTTTCGGTCCTCCTGATTATTCGGCGCATCATGCTTTTCGAGTTTTTCATCCATTTTGTTTTTCGTCTCTCCAGAAAGAGATAGAGTTGTCCATTGATGCAGCAATGCTTCGCTTTTAAGCGCGTGATAAAATGCCGCCGTTATTTATTTTCAAATTTTCATGGGAAATATTTACTGTGTTTACAAGAATCAACTAATATTTGGGGTATATGTTTGTCAACAAAATGATATTATTTTCATACAATCATTTTATGTCAGATGGGAAAGCGCATCCATAAACAGGGTGTCAGCTAACCTTGGCCGCCCGCCGACCATTCCCAATTCCTAAAATCATTTCCGGCCGCGCCTACTGTTGCTTCGCAACACTGGCAGCAAACAACGCTGCCAGTGCCACCCTCTCTTGGAATCGGCATCAATTCCCGACAACGACACTCGGGAATGACGGACAAAAAGCAGACAGGCACGGGGGCCTGTCACTACATTGTGTTCTGAAGATTTCCAAGAAACGACAGATTGCCCCTGGATTACCTACTGGGGCATTCGGGAATGGCGGTGTAAGAGTGGGTGGCCCAGGCAAAAGCAGTATCTTGCCTGAGCGCGTTAGCGCAGAAGGTGCGGCCCTTGAAGTGGGGTAACGCCTTGAAACTCAGCCGGACGGACGCCCTATCCATAAGCGTGGGTAACACTGGCAGGGCGGTATCCTGCCAGTGCGCGCCAGCGTATGTAGTTCCGTCACATCAGATAGTGAAATCCATGGAGTATGGGCGAAAGGATGATGCATCCAAAACCAAACAAAAACCGGGTTTCACCCAACCTTATCCGCCCGCCGGCCTCCTCCAATTTTGACAATCATACCCGGTCGCGCCTTTTGTTCTGCGAACCCAGGCATTTCATGCCTGGGCTACCCTTTCTGATGATCGGCTTGGGTTCGCAACAGTCCATTGGCGTTGGCATCTTTTCCGGTCGCCTTATTGGCCTGGCGGCCCCTGGCATTGCATGCCAGGGCTGGCCTGGAAGGATACATCTCCGCAAGTCCGACAGGCGCCCACAGGGGGCCGCTGCTGCAATTTGGCGGGGTGGCCGCGGCAGAGCAGTATCCTGCCGGGGCGCATAAGCGCATTTTGTTAGGCCGTTTCAGTAATAGAAGCCTGGAATCCTGCGTTCCCTGATGATCTCTCCAAAACGGGCGCCCCAGGCAAAAGCAGTATCTTGCCTGGGCGTGTAAGCGCAGAAGGTGCGGCCTTGTTGTCACCTGAAATCCAATAATGCAAGGCGGAAGGACGCCCTATCCAAAACCGTGGGTAACACAGGCAAAGCAGGGCAAGCCTCTAACTACATTGCTCACTATTCCATTGAGAGGACATTAGACGACACGATCGAAAAGTTTTTGAAGGGGGTTTGGGGGACATTTTTTATCCGCATGTCAGCCCCTTTACTATCGGAAAGTCCCTGGATTTTCATACTTTTCAGGCTTTGACCCAGGCGCCCTATATTCAAAAATTTTCCCCCAAGAATCTCTTCCCTTTTCTCATAGCCTTTCAAACTCCGTCCGTTGGATAATCTCGTCCTGGATGGGTTTGCCGAGATCGGTGAAAAAGGCGGAGTATCCGGACACGCGGACGACCAAGTCCCGATAATTTTCAGGATGTTTTTGGGCGTCCAACAGGGTTTGGTTGGAAACCACGTTGGGCTGCACTTCCATACCGCCTGATGCGAAAAAGCCTTTGACCAGGCCGATCATTTTATTAAGGCGTTCCTCGCCCTGGAACATGGACGGCATGAGCTTGATATTCACCGAGCTTCCGTTGGAAATCAGGCTGTGATCCAGCTTGGCCACCGAGCCCAGCACCCCGGTGGGGCCTTGCTTTTCCGACCCGTTGGTGGGGGACAGGCTGTTTGACACCGGGGTTCCCGCCAGCCTGCCGTTGGGCGTGGCGCCGATGTACAATCCCTCCAGGACGTGCACGCCGTAGGAGAAAAAGCTGGGCCGGAAGGGGCCTCCCCGGAGCGTCTGCTTGGAAGCCACGGTCTTACAGAAAAACGCGCACACCTCTTTGGCGATGTCGTCGGCGTAAGGATCGTCCGAGCCGAAGGCGGGCGCCCGATGGGCGAGCATGGCGCGCTCCTTGTCGTACCCCTTGAAATTGCAATCCAGCATTTTCAGGATTTTGGCCATGGAGAAGGTCTTTTGATCGAACACAAAATACTTGATGGCGGCCAGGGAGTCCGCCGCGGTTCCCATGCCGCGGCCGCTGATGGACCCGAAATTGTATTTCGCGCCGCCCTGGGTCATGTCCCGGGCGTTGTCCAGGCATCCTTTTAAGGTGCAGGAAATATAGGGATTATGGTACTCCTCCATATAGATCCGATCCTTCAGGTTGACGGCCCGGGCCACGGTATCGACCATAAACTCGACCTGCTTTTTAAAGGCCTCCAAAACCTGCTCGAATGTCTTGAATTTTTTGGGATTGCCTGTTTTGGGGCCGATGGCCTTGCCCATCACCCGCAGATAGCCGTCGCCCAAGGCCATTTCCAGGGCGGCGGAAAGCGACACATCATTGCCCGAGGTGCACCCAAAAGCGTCGCCGTCGCCCGTGGGCTCCACGCAGCCGATCACGCCGTAATCCCGGGCGTCCTCCAGGGTCATGCCGCAATTCTGCAAAGCCGGCGTCACGATTTCGTCGTTAAACAAAGCGGCGCCGGACGTTTCGCGATAAGTCTCCAGGGCCTTTTGCCAGAACTCCGGGGGCGACTCCTGGGACAAGCGCACCGTAAAGCTGTTGCCCAGGGACTTGACGTTTGCAAAGGCCTCCAAGACCGCATAGGTCAGAGGATTGACCGCGTCCCTGCCCTGGGCGTCCACCCCGCCGATTGTCGGGACGCAGGAATCCGAGCCCAGTTCGTTGCCCGTGTTCTTGCCCACATAAGGCAGAATCATGAGGTTGGACCCCAGCTTGATAAGCAACTCCTCCATGAGCCGCACGGCCTGGGCCTGATCGATCCGTCCGCTTTCAACGTTTTTTTTATAATAGGGATACAGGTACTGATCCAGCCGCCCGACAGCCAGAATGCCCACCATGCCGTGGGAAACCAGCCCGCCCAGCAATATCAGCCACATGGCCTGCACCGCCTCGTGAAAGGTTCGGGGAGGATTCCAAGGGGAATGGCGGCATCGTTTGGCCGCAGCCAATAGCTCCCGCTGCCGGTCCGGGTCGTTCTCCCTCGAGGCGGCCTCTTCGGCTTTTCGGGCCAGGCGGTCAGCCAGGATTTTCGCCGCTTCGCAACTGATCATCACGGACTCATAAAAAGCCGCATCATCCGCCTTGCCCGCCGCCTTTGCCTCGGCCAGGCCTTTTTCGGCTTGCGCCATAATCCCGGAAAATCCCCGGCTCAAAACGTTCTTAATCCCCAGGATCAAATGCCCTTGCACGTCAAACACGTTCATGACCAAGGCCGGATTATTGTGCAGGATTTCCTTCATGCCTTTCAGGGCGTAAGCAGCGTCGCCTCCGGGGACCTTGGCGGCCTTCTTGATCTTTAACAAGTCCAGGCTTTTATGGCGCTTAAACAGGCTCAACGGATCCACTGCCGGTTTGAAATTCAGCCCGTTTTCCTTCCACAAAACCTTTTTCCGGTCCCGCACGGTCTTGCCCCGCCAATAAGGCAAAATGTCCTCTTCCAGCTCCCGGCGGTCGTCCGGGTCTATGGAAAACGGCTGGCGTCTGCGTTTCAGCAGAAAGTCCAGCTCCATTTCCAGGATGGCGTTCACATCGCCCCTTTCCACCGGGATGACCACGCCAAGCGTCTTGCTGGATCGATTGCCGATGATCTGCTCGCCTTGCAGGATGTTCAGGCTCATGTTGGACAGGGTCAGGTGCAAGGCCTTGGCGGCCCGCAGCGAAGGATGCATCCCCTCGGTTTCCCGGTAGGATTGGGTGTAATACCGCACGCGCTCTATGCAGATTTCATAAGGCGCAGTCAGTATGAGATCTTTGTACCACTGGTTAAAAGAATGAATGGCCATGGACGCTCCCCCCTTAGGCAGGTAGGTGTGATGCAGCGGATTGGTTCGATTTGAACGGTATTTGTGGTTTATTCCTATTTTCTCAAGAGAAAATGATTTATGCCCAGTCAGTCGTATAATAGCTGAAAAGTCAGCCGTTGAAGGCCCATCTTCCTTTTTAAAAGTTTTTGAAGGGGGTTTGGGGGACAACTTTTTTCAAAAAGTTTCCCCCAAGTCTTTTCATTTGTTTCTATGCAGTTCAAACACGCAGGCGGGGGCGCCGCAGGCGGCGCATTCCCTTTCGGTCACATGCACGGTTTCGCCGGAGATTGTGCCGGCGTAGCCTGCCACGATGCCTGCGTAAAAATGGCAGACCGGCTCGCTCGAAGGCCCCAGCCAGGCCGCTTCCTGGGAATGATGCAAGGTGACGGTCATGGGATCTTTGTCAAAATCGAACTCCAGATGTCCCCAGCCGCCTTCGTCGGTTATCAGACGCGACATCATATCCATGGTTTTTGAAAAAAACCGGGCCATTATAGGATCCGTTCGGATTTCGTCGAAAATTTCGGCATGAGCGATCAATGGGACCAGCACCGCCGGCGCCCACCTGCCGCCTTCCAGGGCCTGGGTGACCTCCCAAGAGCAGAGCTTGATTCCCATTTCATACAGGGTTTGTTTTTTGTCGGCAGGGGAAAGCCATTCGTCCAGGGTGTGGTGCAGAAGCTCGACGATCTTGGCGCCGGCCATGATTTCCTCCACCCCGCCAATGCCGATGCGGCCCCGGCTCATGTCCACGTCGTGGATTTCAAAGGCCGTGGCGCCCATGTACGCCCGGAACAAAACCATCAACTTTGACGAAATGAAAGGAGCGTTGGCAGCGGGCTTGAGAAAGGCTTTTACCAATAGCGGATGCTTTTCCAGAAACTCGACGGCCCCTAATAAGACCCTAATTTGCAACGATTTTCTATCCATGTTAAACCTCCCAAAAATTACCGTCGCCGCGGCGCAGGGCTTCCCTGCCGTGGTTGAAATAAGACTCAAACACCTTTTTCGCCCCTTTCACGTCCTTCTTGGACAAGTGATACATCAGCCGGGTGTAGTTGCCTGCAATATGCTCCGAATTTTGCACAATGGGCGTAAAAAGATCGGCCACGTGGGAGTACACATGGCGCATGGAATTATGCAGAAGAATCATGGCCCGGTTGCCCGTGGACCGCATGAGGCGGTTTTGCACCTCATAATCCAGGCCTTGCAAGCGCTTGTAATCGCCGCGCTTTTTATCGGACTCCCGGATATACGCCAGGACCGCCTCCAGCAGATCGTCCAGGTCCTCGCTTTTGAAATTTTCCACGGCGTAGAACATCATGGCCCGGCCAATCACCCACCACGCATCGGCGATATCCTTCATCATTTCCGAAGGTTCTTCATCCGAACCCAACAACAGGTCCGCCGCGAATTCGATGCCCGCGCTGGCAAGATAATCCAGCACCCTGATCTTGCCGCCCTGGCGCACCGAAACCAGCCGCAACTGCTCCAAAGACCGCACCGCCTCCCTGACCACCGTGCGTGTAACCTGAAAGGATTCGGCCATATCCCGTTCTGACGGCAGGCTTTGGCCGGGCTTGATTCTGCCCTGGACGATATATTTCCGGATTTCCCCGGCCAGCACCTGGGAGGTGCGGAGGGTTTTTTCCAGGGGCTTGAACAAGGCGGGGGCGCTTTGTTGGTCCTGGTATTTTTTTCTGATGGGGTCGAATGGCATGGGAGTCTCCCAACTGGTCTACTGGGTTACTGGTCGGACCAGTATCCCGGTTTTTCAACGAAAGGTCAAGTTAAATTTCATCAGGCGGACTATTTTACATCGCAAAGCAAATTTTTTCTCAATGCATGGATCCAAAATTTCCCAAATCGTGCAAGCAACTTTTTCCAAGAACATTCAAGAACGGAAAAACCGGAATCAGGGAATAAAACCTTCTTAAAAAATCATTCGGATCATTCGGATTGAGCCAGGGGAAGGCGGATGATGAAGGTGGCGCCCTGGCCTGGGGTGGATTCCACGTGCATGGTTCCGTGATGGGTTTTGGTGACGATGAAGTACGAAACGGCCAGGCCGAGACCGGTGCCTTTGCCGGGGCGTTTTGTGGTGAAAAAAGGTTCGAAGATCCGTTTTTTCACAAAGGGGGTCATGCCCGGTCCGTTGTCCTCCACCTCGATGCGGATCATATCCGGCTCCAGGGCGGTTCGGAGGGTGATCTGGGGCGACCGCTCCTGCTCCTTGTTCTCGTTCATGGCCTGAGCGATGTTGATGAGCAGATTGAGGACCACCTGCTGGATCTGCCCTCCCACGCAATAGAGATAAGGCAGGTTGGGCGCGTAGTCTCTGGTCATGCGGATTTGGCGGAAGTCGTACTTTTTTTTCAGGTCGTAATCCTTGGAAGCCAGTTCGATGGTGTGATCCAAAAGGACGTGAAGGTCCTGGGACTCGAATTCAACCTCGGTTTTACGGCTGAAGCTGAGCATGTTGGAGACGATGTCAGCGGCGCGCTCCCCCGAGGTTTGGATGTCGCGGATTTTATCCATGATGCTTCTTCGGTTTGCATAATCGTTAATGAGGTCCATGGTGACGCCGCATTGGGCGGCGATCTCATGATTTTTCCGCAGTTCCTTGCTCAGCCTGAAGGCTATGATCTGGGCGTTGTGAAGGATGCCGGCCAACGGGTTGTTGATTTCGTGGGCCATGCCGGCGGCCAATCCGCCGATGGACTGCATCTTTTCGGACTGGATTATGATTTCTTCGATGCGGACCTTTTCGCTGACGTCATCCACCCGGATGACCGAGCCTTTGACTTGATCCTGAACAAGGGGATAAATGGTCACGTCATAATATTTAAGGCGTTCCTGGTCTCCGCTTTTGATCCGTTCCTTTTTGCTGACGGCGGATTCCTGCACGGCTTTTTGGACCCAATCCCTGTGTTCCTTAAACAGGGGGAGGGCCTCGACGGCCGGCATTCCCAGGGCCTGGGAAAAACTCAGGCCGGACAAGCGTTCGGCTTCGACGTTCCATTGGGTGATCCGGCCCTGGGCGTCCAGGGCGATGAGGGCCGAGGGCATGGAATTGATAATGCCGGAAAGGAGGCTTTGGAGGTCTTCCAGTTCCTCGATTCTTTTTTGCAGTTCCGGGTAATAACTCTTTCGGGCGGAAAACTCGCCAAAGCCCAGCAGGCTCTGGATCTGTTTTGCGTCCTCATCAGAGTGATTCTTCATAAATTACCTCAATATCCCGCTGGTTCGCTTTTGCCGGGTTGGTCGCCATGCAGGCGTCCTTGATCGCGTTAGCCGCCAAAGAAGGGATGTCCGCGGTTTTGACGCCGGTGTCCCCCAGGCGTTTGGCGATTCCCACCTCCTTTTTCAGGTCCCGCACCTTTTTTAACAGAGATTTTTTCACGTCTCCGGCTGCCATGCCGCGCACGTCGATTCCCAAATGCTCGGCGATGACCTTGAATTTATCTTCGACATAGGGAAAATTGTATTCCATAACCTGACCCAACAAGAGGGCGTTGCACTCCCCGTGGGGCAGGTCCAGCCTGCCGCCCAGGCTGTGGGACATGGCGTGGACCGCGCCCAGGATGGCGTTGGAAAAGGCCAGGCCCGCCTTCAAGCTGGCCAGCATGACTTTTTCACGCAGTTCCACGTCTTGCAGATTGTTGACAAGGCCGGGCAAATGCTCCCCGATAAGATTAATGGCGCCCAGGGCGTGGGGATCGGTCAAGGGGCCGCTGCCCTTGGAGACAAAGGCCTCGATGGCGTGAACCAAAGCATCCACCCCGGTGCAGGCGGTCAGGTACGCGTCCATGGAATAAGTGGTTTCAGGGTCTATCAGGGCCACGTCAGGGACCAAGGTTTTGCTGACAATAGCCATTTTCAACAGTCTGTCCTGGTCTGACAAAATGCAAAACTGGGATACGTCGGCGGAGCTTCCCGCCGTGGTCGGAATGAGAATCAGCGGAGGCGCCGGCACGGGAATCATGTCCACGCCTTCGAACTCCACGATATGCTTGCCGTTGGTGGCCACGATTCCGATGGCTTTGGCGCAGTCCATGGGGCTGCCGCCTCCCACGGATACGATGAGGTTGCACTTGTTGGCCAGATACTCCTCCGCCCCCTGCATGACCTGAAAGGTTCGGGGATTGGGGGATACGTCCGAAAACATGACATAGGAAAGTCCGGCAGCCTCCAGGCTGGCTATGACGTCCTTGACCCAGCCTGTTTCTATAACCCCGGGATCCGTAACCAGAAACACCTTGCCCGCCCCGTAAAGCCTGGCGTACCGGCCCGCCAACTTGCGGGAGCCGTTTCCAAACACGATTTCGGGGGCCACAAACTTTCTGAGATTCAAAACATCGAGTTCCATAAAGGGCCTCCTCGCTCCGAAATGGCTGACGCAGCAGTTTACGGTAAGAACATGTGAAGCGATGTATTACGCGGCCCGGATTTAATGGAATCGGACGCTTTACTTGGTTTGCGGCCGCTCAGACTTGCAGGAAAAACAGTGTAAACTGATCAAGTCCAGAATACCACACCCTTCAACCTGAAGTGAATTTAAAAAACATACGCTTTGACGCCTAGAAACAATAAAATGTTAGAATTATTGCTATCGCTGCGTAACAGGTGCAATCCAGGCGCCGGAACTAGTATTGACTCGCCGGAACACATGGACATGCGCTCCGCGTTGGTGCAGCCCCGCGGTCCCCGCGCAATGTAGTGGCGAGGTCTCCTCGCCCGTAGTTGCGCGGTTTCCGCAGTCGTAGTTTTTAGGGCGGCCCAGGCATGGCGGTTTGATGCCTGGGTGCGATGGCGCACAAGGAGCGGCCGGGACCGATAATTGGAATGGGGATGGACGGCGGGAAAAAAAGATTCTCCAAAACCGTTTTTGCATCGTTAATGATATGGCGCCCGGCATAACGCTTGAAATAGGTATCTTGCCCCTTCGAAATCAAGCTCTCTCTTTCTTGACGAAACGCCTCAAAGCCTTATCTTTTACATAAGGGTTCTTGGGTGTACGTGCCCGGTCTGACTGGCGAACGCTTCGAGTGAAAAACTACTGACCAATGCGCTCGGCCAGCAGTTCTTCACGGCGCTTTAGGAACCCTTTCCGCGTTTTACGCCATCAACAAGCCCGCTCTCCAAAGCGGGCTTTTCTTTTGCCCCCAAAACCCTATTTTAACCACGGATGGCACGGAAAACACGGAATCGAAAACTTCCGCGCCTCACACGGCTTGAAAGTCTTTTCAACGGGAGCAAGGCGACATTTTGTTCAACCGAAGAGTTCGTGGATAGCCTGCAACTTGGCTGAGTTGGCAATGTTTCCAATGCCTTTAACCAAAAGACATTACTGTCCGGTTAAGAGGTCAAAAAAAGAGGGTCTGAAGCTCCTTTTTATGTTATAATGTGTTCACCACAACGCACTAATAACAAAGGAAAAATCAGACCCATGAGTCATCATAGCACAATCCTCTCCCAACTGCTACAATCGATTGATAGACATGATTTTAACCGCATCGAAAAACAGGGCTTCCTTCCCGGCCGTTCTTATCGCAAGCTCACACGGTGGGGGCAATTTGTAGCCATGACTTTCTCTCATCTCACCCAAAGGACCAGTCTCAGAGACCTGGAAGGCCAGTTTGACGCCCATTCCTCCAAGCTCTACCATGCGGGAGCCGCACCGGTGAAGCGCTCCACGCTGGCAGACGCCAATAACCAGCGCCCCGCCGAGTTTTTTGAGGAGGTTTTTTACCACGTGGCGGCCAAATGCCAAAGCTATGCTCCTAAACACAAGTTTCGCTTTAAAAACCCGTTGTATTCCATGGACTCTTCCGTCGTGGATTTATGCCTGAACCTTTTTCCCTGGGCCAAGCACCGGTCCACCAAGGCGGGGATCAAAATCCATACGGTTTTAGACCACAGCGGCTATATCCCGGCCTTTGTCCGGATCACGGACGCCAAAACCTCGGATATTGAAATCGCCCGCACCTTATCGTTGCCCAAAGGCTCCATTCTGGTCGAGGACAGGGCTTATGTGGATTTCACTTGGTTCAAAAACTGGCACGAGAACAAACAGTTTTTCGTGACCCGCCTCAAAAAGAACATCAAATACAAAGTGCTTGAACGCCGGGATGTCCCGCAAAACAAAAGGATTACATCGGACCAGATCATTAAGCTGACAGGTAAAAAGGCTGCGGATTGCCCGAACCTTCGCCGTGTGGGCTATTGGGATGAAACCACCAAAAAGCATTACGTTTACCTGACCAACTTAACCAAACTGAGCGCCCGTACCATTGCTGATATTTACAAGGATCGGTGGCAGATTGAGCTGTTTTTCAAGTGGATCAAACAGAATCTGAGAATCAAATCCTTTTTGGGCAATAGCCGAAACGCCGTTCTAACCCAAATTTGGACGGCCATGATCTCGATGCTGATCCTGGCCTATTACAAATGGCGGGCAAAGATAGGAGCAACCCTAACTGAGATGCTCAAACTCCTACAACTTACGCTCATGGAGCGGAGAAATCTCTACGAACTCTTCGAACCGCCAGATCCAGGGGAAACACCCAGTACTCAGAACCAATTACCCTTGAATTTCAGTATCTTTTAACCGGACAGTAGTGACCAAAAGATAATGCCCCCCGCCTCGCCGCCATTTTTGTTCTGAAATCACCCTTAATCAAGCTAATTTCATTTGAAAATAAGTCCTGATTTCAATATGATATTGAGTTAGTGAATTAATCAGGGACGTCCCCCGGAACCATTTGCCTAAATCTCACTGAAATTCATAGAAGCCATTCAGGTTTTTTTTCTGGCATTCCGCTCCATCCCCAATCACTTAGAACTTCAATCATTATATTGCGATCATAATCAATTTCTTTTGGTTCCCGCATTATGGAAAATCCATATCCTTCATCAGCAACATCCTCCCAAATAGGCAAAATTTCCTGTGACTTGGTAAAAATCAGCATCCCATTCACTCCTCCAAAATTTTTCACCAATAAGTCCGCACTAACTCTATGACCACTTTTTAGTTTCAGAGAATACTTGGCGATAATTTCGAAGCCAAGATCTTCAGCAGCAATATTTCATTTTTCTATCAGTAAGTCATGATTCATATTACCTCCTGCGTAATACTACTTTTTTCCAGGAATATGATCCACTGGACCTACATGTCCGTGAAACCCAGACGTTCTTGGGGACGTCTCTCAAAAACTCAATAACTGACATCAGCCATCCATAATATCCCACCTGTTCTCTTTGACGATCTTCTCTCCGCGCTGCACTGCGTAGGCAATGGTGCTTGACCTCATGGACAAGTCGCGGGCCATTTGAATTTGGGCGACTCCCAGTTCTTTAACGGTCCAATAGCAATAGACTGCCCTTGCGTCGGGAATGGGCTTTCTTCGGGTCCCTGAAAGCACGGAATCAGGCGAAATTCCATAAAGAGACGCAACTCTGAGGAGAATCGCCCCTTTGTCAAGGCCCTTAGATTGCAGCACATACTTCCTGGAAAGATGCTCCTTGGCTTGCGCCAGAACTGCCTGGACGAAATCCCCGTCCCCCAGAATCCTCTGATCGCTCTTCTGGCGGTGTTCTTTAGACGGGAAAGCCTGCTTGACTGCCTCCCAACCTCCCATGCTTCGAATGAGGCCTCCGCCTGTCAGGTCCTCCCTCCTGCCCATGGATATCCCTGCTTCCACAAAGGCTTGGTAGTTCTTTCGCGCCTCACGGACGCTCTTTCCAAAGCCGCTTAAAACATAATCAACATCCTGCCAAGGATGCCGGTTTTTCCCCATTAGATTGCCATGGCCGCAATATGGGTGCAACGCCAGCTCGGACAACTTCTGCATCAAACCGGCCCGTACGGGATTCAAGTGAATATACCGCACCAGTTCTTTGAAATAGGCGTCTTCCTGACAAATTACCGATTTAAATCGGTTTTGGAACAACGGCCCATGACGGCCATAACGCCGGTTGATATACATGGCAAAACTGGTCATTAGCCGTTGCATCACATGAGAAATCCCGGCGACAGGGCTGCGCAGCAGGAAATGGGCGTGGTTTTCCATGAAAACCCAGGCGTAGCAGGCTGCACCTGTCTCCGGGAGAACGTCGCTTAACCGCTCCTCCAAGGCGTTGCGATCCTGATCATCGAAAAAAATCGGCTTACGCTCGATTCCCCGGATCATCACATGATGCAAAACGCCTGGGGCGTCTATTCGGGAAGACCTTGGCATTATCCTACTGTAACACACCTGAAAATATATGACAATATTATAAGTTACTGAGTTTTTGAGAGACGTCCCCTAAAAGTTGCAATATTATAAGTTACTGAGTTTTTGAGAGACGTCCCCTAAAAGTTCTGAGTTTTTGAGAGACGTCCCCTAAAAGTTGTAAAACCAAGCGGGCTTTTCTTTTCCCTCGCCAGTCTTGCAGGCGGGGATTCTCTGTGATAATAGTCAAATACTGGATTTCAGCCCCAGTTTATTCAGTCAACCCGCGGAATTTTGGAGAGAACCGTTCATGAAGGGGATTATCCTTGCCGGAGGGACCGGCGCCCGGCTTTACCCGCTCACCCAGGTGGTGTCCAAGCAGTTGCTGCCGGTTTACGACAAGCCCATGGTGTACTATCCCCTTTCGGTGCTTATGCTGGCGGGAATCAGGGAGATCCTCATTATTTCCACGCCCCAGGATCTGCCCTTGTTCAAAAAGCTGTTGGGCGGCGGCGGCAGGCTTGGCCTGTCCCTGACTTACACGGTGCAGGACCGGCCCGAAGGCTTGGCCCAGGCCTTTCTTTTGGGAGAATCCTTTATTGGAGACGGTTCCGTCTGCCTGATATTGGGAGACAACCTGTTTTACGGCCAGACCCTGACGCCTTTGCTGCGGGAGTCGGTGGAGTTGGAAAAGGGCGGAATCATCTTCGCCTATCCGGTGAAAAACCCGGAGGAATACGGCGTGGTGGAGTTCAACGCCCAGGGCATGGCCGTCAACATCGAGGAAAAGCCGGAGAAGCCCAAAAGTCAGTACGCCATTCCAGGGCTGTATTTTTATGACAACCGGGTTGTGGAGCTGACCCGGCGCCTGAAGCCCTCCCCCCGGGGGGAGTTGGAAATCACGGACCTGAACCGGCTGTATCTGGACAAAGGCGAATTAAAGGTGAAAGTCATGGGCCGGGGCATGGCCTGGCTGGACACCGGAACTCACGACACCCTGCAGCAGGCGTCCAATTACGTGCGCATCATCCAGGAACGCCAGGGGCTGAAAATCTCCTGCGTGGAGGAAATCGCCTATCGCATGGGCTTTATCAACGGGGAGCAGGTGGAGAAACTGGCCGCCCCGCTGCTTTCCAGCGGCTACGGCCAATATCTGCTCGACATGCTGGCCCAGGAAAAATACTGAAAACAGGCTTTATGAAAATACAGGAAACATCCCTTCCCGGAGTTTTGATCGTAGAACCCTCGGTCTTTTCCGACCACCGGGGCCTTTTTATGGAGACCTATCACAGCGACCGCTTTGCAGCCCACGGCCTGGACGTGAAGTTCGTCCAGGACAACCTATCCCTTTCCGGCGAAAACGTGCTGCGCGGCCTTCATTATCAGATAAAACACGTCCAGACCAAACTGGTCCAGGCCGTCCAGGGACGAATCTTTGACGTGGCCGTGGACGTCCGCAAGGGCTCGCCTTCCTTCGGCCAATGGACGGGCGCAGTCCTGGACGATGAAAGCCACAGGCAGATGTTCATCCCGGCCGGGTTCGCCCACGGGTTTTGCGTGCTCAGCAAGGAAGCCCGGGTCTGCTACAAATGCGACGCCCTTTACGCCCCCGGAGACGAAGGGACGCTCTTATGGTCCGACCCGGACGTAGGCGTTGAATGGCCCTTGTCCGATCCCATCCTGTCGGAAAAAGACCAGGCCGGACCCAGGCTTAAGGACATCCCCCCCAACCGTTTGCCTGTATACAAATAAGGACGCCCTGGCATTTCCTGCGTAATGCAAAGCCCCCATGGGAAAATTCGTCCGATTGTTGAACGCCGAACCGATTCAATAAGGATCGGATTGCATTCCCAATGCTTGATAGACTTTGCTCTCCGTGCTACATTGCGTTGTCTCGGCCTTTTTGGATCTTTACGGAGCACATCATGATATTACCGGTAATTTTGGCGGGAGGGTCCGGCACCCGGTTGTGGCCCTTGTCCCGATATCAATATCCCAAGCAATTGCTTGCCCTTTCCGGGGATAATTCCCTGCTGCAAAGGACGGCTTTGCGTCTTCAGGGATTGGAGGGGGCTGCCTCGCCCCTGGTGGTTTGCAATGAAAAGCACCGTTTTTTCGTGGCGGAGCAATTCCTGCAAATGGAAATCGATCCTTTTTCCATCGTCCTGGAGCCTGTGGGAAAAAACACGGCGCCGGCCGTAGCGGCCGCGGCCATAAAGGCTTTGGCCCTGGGCGAGGACCCGGTGCTTTTTGTGCTGCCGGCGGATCACCACATTCAGGACGCAGAAGGCTTTTTAAAATCCGCCAAGACCGGAGAGGCTCTGGCCGAACAAGGCCGCCTGATCACCTTCGGCGTAGTCCCTCACGCTCCGGAAACCGGATACGGTTACATCCGCAAAGGCGAGTCTTTCGCCGAAGGCGCGTTCATCCTGGATAAATTCGTGGAAAAGCCGGACCTGCCCACGGCGGAGCAATATCTGGCCTCCGGCGATTATCTCTGGAATTCGGGCATGTTCATGTTCAAGGCCTCGGTGGTGCTGGAGGAACTGAAAAAGCATGCGCCTGAAATTGTCCAGGCCTGCAAGCAGGCCGTGGAGGAAGGCCGGGAGGACCTGGACTTTTTCCGTCTGGACGCCAAGGCCTTCGGCCAGTCGCCGTCCATTTCCATTGACTATGCGGTCATGGAAAAGACGTCTCAGGGCGTGGTCCTGCCCTTGGAAATCGGATGGGACGACCTGGGTTCCTGGGAATCCTTGTGGCAGACCGGAGAAAAGGACGAAAACAGCAACGTGCTGGTGGGCGACGTCACCACGGTGGACGTAACCAACTCCTATCTGCACGCCACAAAGCGTATGCTGGCGGCCGTGGGCGTTTCGGATCTGGTGGTGGTGGAGACGGCGGACGCCATCCTGGTGGCCAACCGGGACAAGGTGCAGAACGTCAAGCACATTGTGGAGGAGCTGAGAAAACGGCAGCGGGAGGAAGCGGTCAGCCACAGAAAGGTGTACCGCCCCTGGGGATCGTACGAAAGCATTGAGGTTTCCAACCGCTTTCAGGTCAAATTGATTACGGTCAAGCCCGGCGCCAAGCTTTCGCTCCAGAAGCATTTTCATCGCGCCGAACATTGGGTGGTGGTGAGCGGCACGGCCATCGCCAGCCGTGACGGCGAGGAAATCACCCTTCATGAAGACCAGTCTACGTATATTCCCTTGGGCGTGGTGCATCGGCTGGAAAATCCGGGAAAAATCCCCCTGGAATTGATCGAGGTCCAGTCCGGCGCCTACCTGGGTGAAGACGATATAGTCCGTCTGGATGACGTGTACGGCCGATAACAGGCCGATAACCGGCGGAAATTCTCCGGAAGACGCATAGAGCGAGGTGGTTGCAGTTTCATGTTAAGGGTACTTTCCCGCATTCTGATTACGTGCCTGGCCTTAGCCGGCCTGGCCACGGCCGCGTATACCCTTTGGACCCCGGGCGCCCGCGAGGTTCGGGGGATTCACGACCTTGGCGCCAACGGCATGTGGCTGAGCCACGGCTGGATAGGCGACGACGGCTGGTTTTCCAAATACAGGAAAAAGGCCGCCCTGTATCGCGATCCGGAACGCATCCAGGAACTTGCCGTAAAACTGCAAAAATATCATATTAGGGACGTATACCCCCATCTCTGCCCCACCGAACCCGACGGGACGATCCCTCCCGTGGACGAAGCCCAGACGGA
The DNA here is from genome assembly GCF_000429905.1 of Desulfatibacillum aliphaticivorans DSM 15576. NCBI lineage: Bacteria > Pseudomonadati > Thermodesulfobacteriota > Desulfobacteria > Desulfobacterales > Desulfatibacillaceae > Desulfatibacillum > Desulfatibacillum aliphaticivorans. The sequence continues at coordinate 213,339 of NZ_AUCT01000001.1, forward strand.
ACTGCTGCTGGACCATTTTCAAGGCATTCGCGTTATGCCCTGGATCGGCGGAATTCTGGACACCCATTGCTTTTTGGAATCCCCGGAGTGGCGGGACGCTTTTTGCCGGTCGGCAATCGCCCTGCTGAAAGAACATCCCCGGCTGGCCGGACTGCACGTCAACATCGAGCCCATGCCTTCGGGCAATCGGGACTTTGTCCTGCTGCTTGAAACCCTGAAAAAACGCATGCCGCCGGGAAAGGTTTTGTCCATAGCAGCCTACCCGCCCACCACCTGGCTGCAGCCGGTCATCTCCTTACACTGGAGCGAGGAGTATTACCGGGCGATCTCAAAACCGGTGGATCAAATGGCCGTCATGACCTACGATTCGGCCGCGCCCATGCCCAAAATCTACGAACACCTTATGGCCGGCTGGACCCGGGAAATCCTGTCATGGGCCGAGGATTCGGACGTGCTATTGGGAATTCCGGTTTACGACGACACCGGGGTGTTGTACCATAGCCCCCGGGTGGAAAACATCAAAACGGCGCTGTCCGGCATTCATGCGGGGCTGCTGTCATCAGAGCGGCTTCCGGCCAATTACAAGGGGACGGCCATTTATTGCGAATGGGAGATGGACGACTGGGAGTGGGAGTATTATAGGGAGCATTTTCTGTCCAAGTCCGCCAATTTGCAATAGTCCGCCACGAGCGGCCATTAGGCCGCCGCCGAAAACGCGCCGTAAAATCAGCATGGACAATCCTGCGAGGCCTTGATGAATAAATCGCTGAAAAGGGCGCTGGGCGTAAACTCCCTGGCGCGGGCCGCGAAAAAGCGGTTGGAGGGGGATTATCACGTAGACGAATGGGGCATGGACGAAGGGATTCGTCAATCCTTCTGGCCCATCCTGGATTTTTTCTACAGCCGCTACTTCCGGGTTACGGCGTCGGGCATTGAGAACATCCCGGATCAGGGAAGAGCTTTGCTGGCCGCCAATCACGGCGGCGCGGTGCCTTTTGACGGCGCCATGGTTATGGCGGCCATCATGCGTGAGCATCCCAACCCCAGGCTGCCCAAAACCCTTCACGTGGACATGCTGAGCAACTGGCCGTGGGCCAATTATCTGGTCTCCCGGCTGGGCGGCGTGCAGGCCATGCCGGAAAATGCGGAAAAGCTCCTGGAAAGCGACTGCCTCACCCTGGTTTTTCCCGAAGGCGGCAAGGGCCTGGGCAAGCCTTTCGCCAAAAGATACCAGATGCAGCGTTTTGGCCGGGGCGGATTCGTCAAGGTGGCGCTCAAGACCCAATCGCCCATCATCCCGGTTTCCATCGTGGGGGCCGAAGAAATCTATCCCATGCTGTACGACGTCAAGCCCCTGGCGAAAATGCTGGGGCTTCCCTGGGCGCCCATCACCTTTACCTGGCCGTGGCTGGGGCCTTTAGGCGCCCTGCCCTTGCCCAGCAAATGGTTCATCGACTTTGGAAAGCCCATCCCAATTCCGGACATGAAATACAGACCCTCGGAGGAGCCCTTGCTGGTCAGCCGCATCACCGCCCAGGTCCGGGACCACATCCAAAAGACGGTCAACCGCCTTTTGGTCCAAAGGGAAAAGGTGTTTTTTTAGAGAAGCGGACGCCAAGGGAATGCGGGACGAGGAAGTCCCTGCCGTTTTGCCGTCCATGGAGGAACGCGGCGTTTGACAAGGCTCGCCGCCTCAAACGTCCACCCGATTTTTGCCCACAGACTCGTCAAAACTCTGGACACATTCTCTTGGATTTGAAAATATACGGAAACTGTCCCAATAGTTTTTCCGTATATCAATGTAAAGGAGACCTTATGAAAGAAACAAAAAAAATTGGAATACTTATTTGCGACCGCTATCGCAGATGCGCCGGGGGAAAATGTTTCAGATCTCTTAAAAATCGCGAAGGCGCCTTCAGCAAATACAAAGGCATGGAAGTGGAAGTCGTCGGATACAGCAGTTGCGACGGGTGTCCCGGGGGCAACATCGAATATGCGGTGGACGAAATGAAGGCAAACGGAGCAGATGTAATTCATCTGGCCACCGGCTTGGTTGTCGGGTATCCGCCTTGTCCACATATCGTTTATTTTCATGACTATATTGAAGCCAAGTATGGCCTGGAGGTTGTATACGGCACCCATCCCATACCGGAAAAATATTTGCAAATGCATGAAAAGCTGGAAACATGGAACAGCGATGAATGGCAGGCTATTATCCAGCCGACATTGAATGATGAAAAGATGCGCCTGGCATACAACTAAGGCATACCGGGCTCCCAATAATATTTTCCGGGACGCGGCGGCATGGAAGAATCCATTCGTTGAGAGGAGGCGTTTGTAATCCTTGGACGTAAAAGGCGTTAGTACCTGGTCTCCGCCTTTTTTTGCAGGATGTACAGGGCGGTTTCCATGTCCAGTTCACCGTTAACGCCGTTGTTCTCAAAATTTTGAACATCGTACCCGGCCAGGGCCTGGAGGCAGAGGACGGCGTCGTCCAGGTCCAACAGGCCGGAGGCGTTGATATCCCCCTTTAAAGGATTGTACAAGCCGATTTCCTCCAAATAGGGTTTGTCCGCATGGGCGTTATAGATGGGGGGAGTATACAGGTAAAGGCGCCCCTCCACGGGTTGAATCACCATGGACTCCACCGTGGCGACGGCAATGACCAACCCAGTGCCCTCGGCCAAAATCGGGTCGGTTTCATTTTCCTGGTCGGTCATCATGGCCGCTATATCGGCGACAGCGGCGGCCCTTCCCGGGTGAGCCTGGGTGTTAGGCAGGAATTTGGCCAACGCCACAAACCGCTCCCATTTTTCGGCCGTGCTGAACCCCAATTCCTCTTCCATAATCGGATAGTATCCGTTGCGGTCAAAATCTTCGCTATAGAAGCCTTCATTATAAGTCCCGGGCCAGTAATCCCCGGCGTAATCGGACTCGCGGTTGCAATACTCCCAGCAATTGGTTTGCGGCTCGGCCAAGGTGCAGTCGTCCGGTTGATCCGCGTCATAGGCGTAACAGGTTTCATTTATGTAGTCGCAGGCGTGATCCATGGAATAGTAACCATATTCGGCTATGTCGGCGACATCCAAAGCGCCCGAGAAGCAGCCGGAAGGACAGAGCTCGCAGGGATAAGGCAGGCCGGGGGGCAGGACGAATCGGCTTGTGACGGCGACCATGTTTCTCCGGCCTCCCCAGGAAACCGTGGTGGGATACAAGTCGGCCTCCCATCCCCGAAGTCTGCCGGGAAGGGATTCCTCATTATTCACGGTCTTGCCGCAAGGATGCTCCTGGATCATGACCTTATTGGAATCGGCGAGGAGCAGGCTATGGCTAAAATGGTACTTATGATCCTTGGTGTAGCCGTGGATGCCTTCGTCCCCCCCCTGGGCTCCGATTTCGTCCAGGTTTTCCAGGGCGTAGCGAAGGTCGAAAAGAATGGACCTGCGGCCGGTTTCCAGAAAGGGGACGCCGGACAGGCTGGAACCGATAACGGCGCCGAAAAGACCGTCGCTTCGTAAACCGGTGATCGTCCCGGCCATACCCATATAGCCGATATTGACGAAGGAATAGGAATCGCCCTGGTAAATGGTGACGGCTTGCAGCTTAAGGGTGTCTGTAGTGACATAGGGCAAATCCAGATTTCTTCCAATTATGGGATTGCCTGTGTCCGAATAATCTCCGTAAACCCCGAATCCCGAGCAAGACACCGGTTGAAGCGCGTCGTAAAGAAACTGATATAGAATGAACTCGTTTGCAGACAACGCCCCGTCGCCTAAAACGTCATCCGCCGTCAAATCCAACTGGGAGGCCAGGCCCTGCATCTCCTCCTGGTATCGTTGGTCAACCTTTGAGCCGGACTGCATATCCGCGACAAGTTCCGGGATATGATCGCCGCTGGCCTTGGAGTTCATGAGGTCGTCAAAAAGGCCCTGGGCGTTCAGGTTCAGGCTGTAATAGCCGTTGTACAGGCCCACCAGGACCTCCAGGCTTCCGGCCAACAGGCTGTCCACCAGAACCGGAAAGTCGGGCTCCTGCTCCAGAATTTGGGCGCCAAGGTCCTGGCCGACCTCCTGGGAAGTCCTGTCTCCCGAGGCGTCGACGCGAAAAATATGCGGCGCAGCCCCCCCCGACCCGATAAGCAAAAAGAAAAATATAGACGCACTGATGCAAACAGCTTTCAATTGGAATCCAAGGCGCATGATTAGGCAAGACCTTTCCGGTAAGAAAACGAACAGAAGATAAACTCCCTCCAAGTTTATAGTCGTTTTTTCCCGGTGGAAAGTGACAATTCCTCTTTAATCAATTTACTTCCATATCCCATGGGCCGGAGTTTGGCAATTGGGGCATGCTCCGTCCACAAGTTCGTTCCTTTGAATGACGTACCCCATCCGGTCAATCAACAATTGCCCGCAATGATGGCAAAAAGTGCTTTCTCCGCCCTGACCTGGGATGTTCCCGGTATACACGTAGTGCAGCCCGGCCTTGCGGCCGATTTCAAAAGCCTCAAACAGCGTGGAAGGCGGCGTGGAGTTCCTGTCCGTCAGTTCGTACATGGGATGAAACCGGCTGACATGCCAGGGAGTCTGCGGCCCCAGCGATTCAGAAATGAATCCGGCGAGCCGGCGCAGTTGGTCCGGATCGTCATTGAGGCCGGGGATAACCAGGGTGGTTACTTCCAGAAAAATTCCGGCCTCGTTCATGCATTTCAGGGAGTCCAGAACGTTTTCCAGCTTCGCCCCGCACATTTCTTTGTAAAACTCAGGGGAGAAAGCCTTTAAATCCACATTGGCGGCGTCCAGGTACGGGGCGATCATCTCCACCGCCTCGGGGGACTCGTATCCGTTGGTCACAAATACGTTGCGGATGCCCTCCTGCCTGGCGAGCTTGGCCGTATCGTAGGCGTACTCAAAATAAATCGTGGGCTCCGTGTAGGTGTAGGCAATGGTTTGGCAGCCGGTTTTTTTTGCCTGGGCCACCACCTGGTCCGGCGGGAAAGGCCGTCCCATGATTTTCCCGTTATGGTCCCGGGGCATTTGGGCGATGTTATGGTTCTGGCAAAACCGGCATTTAAAGTTGCACCCTACGGTGGCAATGGAAAAAGACCGCGACCCGGGAAGCACGTGGAACAAGGGCTTTTTTTCAATGGGATCGTCGCTGGCGGCAATGGCCTGGGCGTAAACCAGGGTATACAACTCCCCGTCCCGGTTCTCCCGGACTCCGCAAATTCCTCTTTTGCCTTCTGGAATAATGCACTGATGGCGGCAAAGGTTGCACTTAACCCTGGAGTTCTCCATGGGTTGGAAAAGATATGCCTTCATGATTGCAAACCCCCGGGTAATCTCGATAGCAGGCCAGAAGTTTTTCCTTGCGGGAAGGCTCGACCCTCAGAGGGAGGGGCCTTGTCCTGAATTTGGGATTGAGTACGACTATCATGCCGCAAAAAGCCCCTGTGGGCGCTCGCTGTACGATGGGGGACTGCTCCAGTTGCAAGGATCTCTGGCCGTAGACTCCGGGCAATTGGCAGGTGGTTCTCCACCGGATCGGCGCGTCCCCCGCCACGGAGCGGATCAGGGACTTCATTTCCCAGACCGAAAAGAACTGGGCTTTGTTGTAAACCGTTGCGGAAAAAAGGCCTTTAAGCCTGCGCTGCAGGCCTTTGATGGCGTAGCGGTTGAGAAACCCCACAAACAACTGATCTTTGGCTACCCGGCAGGCCTCTTCCAGGCATGCTTTGGGATCTTCCACGAACTCCAGGGTGGTGACCAGGGAGGCGACGTCAAAGCTGTTGTCGTCAAAGTCCAGGCTCTCCCCCAAGCCGGGATGGAGATCCACCCGGTTCCCCAGACGCTCCCTGGCTTTTTCCAGCATGGGTATGGAGGGGTCCAGGCCGGTGCAATTAAACCCCTGGCGCAAAAAAAGCTCCAAAGACCAACCTGTTCCGCACCCGATATCCAGCAGCCTGCGCCCCTGCCCCTTACCGAGCATACGGGTCATGAGACGCATTTCCAATTGCGCTGCGGCCCTTCTGGAAGGGTCGAAAAGCCAGTCGTCGTAACTGGCGGCGTCTTGAATTTCGAACACGTATCCCATACCATAAATAATAGGGCATGATGCCTGATTTTTCAACTATTAATCATTGAAGGCGCCTTTTTCGGGAAGTGCTTGACACACGCCCCGGCAACCGATACTTTCATGCCTTAATAAATCATCCGAATGAACTTCAAGCAAAAAGGGAGACGTTGAATGGCGGGATTGAATAAAGTAATGCTTATCGGCAACTTAGGCAGAGACCCTGAAATCCGTTACACCGCCAGCGGCCTGGCCATTGCAAATATCAACCTGGCGACCACCGAAAGGTTCAAAGGCGAAGACAGGACCGAGTGGCACCGGGTCGTGGTCTTTGATAAACTGGCGGAGATCTGCGGCCAATACCTCACAAAAGGCAAGCAGGTTTATTTTGAAGGGCGCCTCCAGACCAAGGAGTGGACCGACAAGGAGGGCAACAAAAGATGGACCACCGAGATTATCGCCAATAATATGGTCATGCTCGGAGGACGCGGGGAAGGACAAGGCCCTTCCAATTATCAGCCCAGGCCGGCCCAAAGGCCCGCCCCCCAAAACAACGGATATCAAAACAACGGCCCTGCGGACGGAGGCTACCAGGATGATATGCCCGGACCTTCCTACGACCAGGGCGGTATGGACGATGACGACATCCCCTTCTAAAGAGACGCATCTGCGGGACGTGCCGCCTTCCGACCATTGATCTATAAAACACAAGCCCTGAAGACGCTTTACATAGCGCTTTCAGGGCTTTTTATTGCCAGGCGGTATTCTCCCTGTGGGGGTTGCGTTTTTTTTTGACCCAAGCCGAAAAAGCATGTAGGCTGCGTTGTATGCGCGCCTTATGTGAATAGCGTTCAGTCCATATATTCTCTATGGCGCCCGTTTGGGCCAATAATTTTATATTCAATATTTTTGAAAATTGTTCCGATAAGGACAACTGCGTCCATAGAATCCTCCGATAGGCGCGACTTATTAAGTAGCTGTAATTTAAGGATCATTTTCTATATGAAACATGCTTTTAGATGGCAATACACCATCTTTTTTATTGGCATTATCCTGTTATATCTTTTTAACATCTTTCTGTTCAGCAATGCGGGACACGCAGATGTTGACCAGCCTGCATACCCGGAAGCGTTGTCATTAACCCAGGCTGAAAAAGACTGGCTCGCCCGGCACCGTAAAATCCGCGTGGCCGGACCCCGGAATTTTCCTCCCTTTTATTTTTACGAGGACGCCCCGGAGCCCAAAGGCGTAACGGCGGACATCATGCGGGCCGTGGCCGGGACGCTGGGGGTGGAGGTTGAGGTTATCCCGGACATTCCATGGCCCCAGGTTTTGGAAATGGCGAAAAACCGTGAGGTGGACTGGATACCCTGCGCTGCAGTCTCTGAGCCAAGAAAGGCCTTTTGGAGCTTTACCGATCCATTTATGTCCTTCCCCATGCTCATCATTGCGACTCCGGACACCGGTTTTATCGGCGGCATCCATGATCTGAACGGCAAAAAGTTGTCCGGTGTGAAAAACATCGCCTGGAGGGACTGGCTGGCGAAGGCGGGCGTTTCGTACGAATGGATTCCGGCCGCCACCCCTTTGGACTCGCTTCGCATGGTGAGCGAAGGCAAGGCCGACGCCACCATCGAAAACCTGGCGACTTCGGTGTACAATATAGATAGGTACGGGCTTTCCAACCTCAAGGTGGCGGCCCCCACGGCCTATGAAGCGTACAGCCTGCATTTCGCCGTGCGAAACGATTGGCCCGAACTCCAATCCATCCTGAACAAGGCGCTGGCGGCCATGCCCAAGGAGCAAAAAAACGAAATCAAGGGAAAATGGTTATCCTTGCGTTATGAGCACGGGATTCGGCTGCAGGACATTCTGATATGGGGGGCGGGCATCGGCGCATCCCTGATTTTGATTATTGGCTTGATCCTGGCTTGGAACAGGCGGCTGGGTTGTGAAATCGCCTTAAGAGAGGCCACGGAGCGCGATCTGCACACCTCTTTGAGCATCCTGCATGAAACCCTTGAACAGGCACCAATGGCCATTGAAATTCTTAAGAAGGTGGACGGCCGGACACAGCTGCTCATTGAGAATCAGGAGTCCCAGAAAATCAAAGACGCACTTTGTTGCCTGGGCGACGGGGAGGATGAATTTGCTCTTGAGGACTGTTTTGAATTGGAGTTTCGGGATATTGCATCAAGCACTCCCATCTCCTTTTCCATGCTGCCGGCGCAAAGGGCCTTTGCCGGAGAGACCGTGGAAAATGAGCGCATCATGGCCATTGGCCGGGACCGGCGCCAGGTTCCTTTGGAAGTGAGCGCCTCGCCTGTTTATGGGAAAAATGGGGAAATAGAGGCGGTCTTCAGCGCATTTTCAGATATTTCTCTGCGCCTGCAACTGGAGGAGGACCAGATGCAGTCTCAGAAAATGGAGGCCATAGGCACTTTGGCGGGAGGAATCGCCCACGATTTCAACAATATTCTCAGCATTATGATAGGCAACGCCGAATTGGCCGCCGTGGATGCGCCGACGTGGAGCCCCACTTACGCCAAGCTAAACGAAATCAAATCGGCCGGCATGCGGGCGCGCAATCTGGTCAGGCGCCTTCTGAGCTTCTCGCGAAATACGCCCTTATCCAAGCAGCCCGTGCTCTTGTCATCCATCGTAAACGAGTCAGTGGGCCTCTTGCAGGCAACCTTGGCCGCCAATATTAAAATTCGCTGCACCGGCCTGGAAAACGAGGGGATAATCCTGGCGGACGCCACTCAGCTTCATCAGGTCTTGATCAACCTGTGCACCAACGCCGCCCACGCCATGGAGGAGGAAGGCGGGATGCTTGATATCAGCGTGAAATCCGTGGAGCTGAATGATGATGACGCCGCCCGGAACCTTAATCTGGAAGCCGGCTCATACATTCGGCTGGAAGTTGCGGATACGGGAACCGGCATGAGCAAGGAAACGGCGGATCGCATCTTCGATCCTTATTTCACCACCAAGGGATTAGGCAAAGGAACGGGTTTGGGCTTATCGGTGGTGCATGGGATTGTCCGCTCCTGCTCCGGCGCCATTGAAGTGGATACCGCCCCCAATCAAGGAACCCGGATCTCCATTCTTTTTCCGGCCTCGGATCAGGCCCTCCCGGAGCCGGAGCCCGCGCCCGGGCTTCCGGAAGGGGGGACGGAGAGAGTGCTCGTGGTGGATGACGAGCCCCAGATTATTGAAATGAACACCCTGATGTTGGAGAAATTCGGATATCAGGTCACTTCGTTTACGGACAGCCGGGAGGCGATTAAAAGATTTCTGGAATCTCCCGACGATTTCGATGTGATAATAACCGATATGGCCATGCCCACTCTTTCGGGCGATTTATTGGCCCAGAAAGCCAGGGCTGTCAGACCCGACATTCCCATCATCATTTGTACGGGTTTTTCTGAAAAGGTGCAAAAGCTGAGGGAGTTGGACCTGGGCGGGGTCACTTATCTCCGGAAGCCCATATCCATGAACGAATTGGCTGCTGAGGTCAAAAGATCCCTGCAAAAAGCGGCGTAGAAAGCCCAGGCGGCTATACGCTCCGGGTGCGGTCCAGGCTCTGGCGAACAATCCGGGCCAGCTGATTTTGCTCCAAAGGCTTCATCATGCGCACCCACGAGGATGACTGATCCGCATCCTCGCCGCCGTCGCCGTCCGACTCGCTGTAACCGGAAATCAGGATAATCGGCATGTCTTGACGCTCCTTACGAATGCGTTGGGCCAGCACTTCCCCGGTCAGGCCGGGCATGGTGAGATCTGTAAGGATGAGATCCACGCCGTTGGGGTCCTGCTGAAAAACCCCCCAGGCGGTCAAGCCGTCCGGCGCTTCCATGACATCATAGCCAAGGCGCTCCAGAGCCCTTCTCGTGACCTTTCTCACCGCGGATTCATCATCCACCAGCAAAATGCGTTCTCCGTTTCCCAAAACCTTTTCATGGGATTCAGGAGCCTTGACTTCCTGACGGGAGGCCGGGGCGGCCGGCAATAGTATGTCGAACCGGGCGCCTTTTCCCGGCTGGCTGAAAACCTGAATGACGCCTCCGTGCTTCTCCACCATGGCGTGCGTGACGGCCAGGCCCATTCCCGTGCCCTCCCCCACCGGCTTTGTGGTGAAATAGGGGTCGAAAATCCGATCCATCACTTCCTGGGGCATTCCCTCCCCGGTGTCGATCACGCTGAATCGCATGTACGGTCCTGAGTCGGGGGGAAGCCCTGGAATCACCTCCCGGGGTGAAGGCTGAAACCGTTCCAGCCGCAACTCCAAAACCCCTCCCCTGGAAGCCATGGCCTGATAGGCGTTGGTGCACAGGTTAAGCACCATCTGGTGCAGTTGGGCCCTGTCTCCAATAACAAAGCCGGCGTTGTCTTCCAGGTGGGTTTCTATCCGAATTGTGGAAGGCAGAACCCCTTTGATGAAAGTAATGACGTCATCCATTATGGGGCGCGGGTCCTGGGGATGCAAAGACTCTTTGGCCACGTGGGAAAAGGCCAGAATCTGCTTAACCAGCTCCTTGGCCCGATGGGTGGCTGTGAGAATGCCCTCCAACTCCTCTCGCACCGGGCTGTCCTCCGGCACGTCTTCCAGGGCCATTTCCGCGTATCCCATGATGGGATAGAGGATATTATTGAAATTGTGAGCTATGCCTCCGGCCAGGGTCCCGACGGCCTCCATTTTTTGAGACCGGCGCAGATCGGTTTCCAGCCGGAGCTTCTCCTCTTCGCTCTTGCGGCGCCCCGTCACGTCCATGAGCGTCCCCTGGACGCCCATGATCACGTCATTTTTTCGAGCCGGCCGGTTGGAGGAATACACCCAGCGGACCTCTCCGGTTTTGTCCAACACCCGAAATTCATGGGACCAAGCGTATCCGGCCAGAACATCCCGAAAACGCTTGGCCACTTCTTCCAGATCAGCCGGATGAACGAGCCGATTGAAGTCTCTCCCCAATAACTCCTCGGGATGATATCCCATCAAGGTTCTGATCCTGGGATTGATGTAAGTAAGGCTCCCTTTTTCATCCAGAGAGTAGACCACTTCATTGATGTTCTCCACCAGGTCGCGATATTTTTCCTCGCTCTCCCGGAGCAGCATCTCTTTTTCCTTGGCGTAGGTGAGGTCCGTAGCCAGGCAGACGATGCCCGTTACATCGCCGTTGTCATCTTTAATAACGGACCGCGACATGCTGACAGGCAGGGAGTCTCCCCCTCTGGTTCGTAAATTGATCTCCCGGTTTCTGAAATTGCTTCCATGGACGATATCGTTCCGGAGGCCTTCCACCATCTGGTCTTCATGCAAAAATTGGCTGATATGCCGCCCCACCATCTCTCCTTGGCGCATTCCAAGCATATCCATGGCCTGCTCATTGGCGATGGCCAGTACGCCGTCCTGATCCAAAAGCATCAATCCGCTGGGCATGTTGGAAACAATGCTCTCGGCGGCCAGAGACGGGGTCAGATCCAGAAAACGGTACCGGGACATGGCGTAAACAATGCCGCAGCAAAAAATAAGCATGAATATGCTTTCCAGCTCGGGAACGGAAGTGGCGCCAAAAACAATGCTTAGCGTCGTATTGATGGTGATTGGAATGGCGGAAAGCAGCAATGAGATAAAAACAATCCGGGCCTGGGTCTTGCGGGGCCCCGAATGAGGCCTTTTGGCGTATTGGCAGCTTATAACCAATAGGCTCGCAATGCACACCATTTCGTACAACAAAAACAAATACGCCCAAAGCGTGTCGCCGAACACTCCGTACCACCCAAAAGGCTGCAGCTCGTGCCTGACCACAATGTTCCCGGTAAACTGCTGATAGAGCAGCATCCCGGGCAACGCTACGAATATCGCCCAAAACCATTTGGTCCGAAAAATCCACTCCCGCCCGGTAAAGGCCAAAACAAAACACAGACCCGCCCCTGGGGCGAATATCCATCCAATGGCGTTGACGCTGGATAAAATCGGTTGAAGCTCCGCGGTGGAAAGAGGGTGATGCTTGAACGCCATCCCTCCGTTCCAGATGCTGAAGCATACGATGAGTATGGAGCACCACCGCCCCGTCCAGGAACGAAAGTCCTTGCCGGTGACATGCACGGCCAAAACCAAACCAAACGCCATGGATAATATGTGCAAGGACGACAAAAAGGTCATGAACGCTCTCAAAAATGCCGCAACAAAACCCTGAATGGGGCGGGGAGTCGGTTTAAATTTGAATACGGCTATTGAACTATAACACGCTGTCATACGAGTCAAGGGAGCTTACGCATCCTCCATGAAATTCAGGCAATTATGCAATATCATAACATTATTTAAAAGCACATAATTGTATCATGTATCAAATTTTCCCAGGTCTCAGCACAAAAAAAAGAAATGTCGGCGCTCTCTCGTCCTTTTGCCGGCTTCCCGGATGCTTTTTCTGAGGCAGGGTCTCATTCGCAGCCCTTAAATGAAGTGTTTTTCCTAAGAAGGCCTGCAAAAGGCGGCATTTACACTCCATATAAGTTAATTCTTGTTATTTTTACCCCCTTAAGGTAATTAAAAAAACTTCTTGATAAAAATATTAACAAAAAGATACAAATACCTATTATCGTTCGGCTCCAGTACCTGGGGTTATCGTCATTTTCATAAAGAAAGGGAGACTTATCAAATGAAACGCATTGCCACTCTGTTTGTGATCGCCTTGCTTTGCCTTTGCCTGGCGCCGTCAGCTTTCGCCGGCGACAAGGTCATCAAAATGTCCACAACCACCAGCACCCAGGCCTCCGGGCTGCTGGACATCCTGCTTCCTGCGTTGGAAAAGGACACGGGCATTCAGGTGAAAGTGATCGCCAAGGGAACGGGCGCAGCCATCCGCGACGGAATGGACGGCAACGTGGACGTTATCTTCGTGCACGCCAAATCCCGCGAAGAAGCCTTTGTTGCTGAAGGTTACGGGACCAAGCGCTACGCCGTCATGCACAACGATTTCGTGATTTTGGGCCCCGCCTCCGACCCCGCCGGGATCAAAGGCGACGCCAGCGCCGCCGACGCCTTGAAAAAGATCGCCCTGGCGAAAGCCTTGTTCGTGTCCCGCGGCGACGATTCCGGAACGCATACCAAGGAGCAGGCGCTGTGGCAGGCCACGGGTTTGCAGCTTGAAGAAAAAACCCAGACCATTGTCAAAAAAGGCAAGGAGGTTTCCGTAACCGCCGTGCAGCCCAATGGCGACTGGTACAACTCCATTGGCCAGGGCATGGGCAAAGCCCTTACTTTTGCGGAAGAAAAGGCCGGATACGTCATCAGCGACAGGGGCACGTATCTCAAGTACAAATTCGGAAGGGACCAGGGCCTGAACCTGGAAGTGCTTTGCGAAGGGGATCCTTTGCTTTTCAACCCCTACGGGGTCATTCCCATCAACCCCGAAAAGTTCCCCCATGTTAAATACGACCTGGCCAAGCAATTCGCCGAATGGCTGGTTTCCGCCCGTGGACAGAAGCTCATCAACGACTACCGCCTGGTGGGACGTCCTCTGTTCATTGGAGACGCCAAATAGAAGATTTTAATAAGGGAAAGGCCCGGAATGCTTTCCGGCCTTTCCCTGTTTTAATCTCGATTCATCCGCCTTAGTATGTTACCAACTCAAAAGGACTGCTTTCTGACCCTAAAGAACTTTGGATAACCGTGGACTTACTGATTGACAGCTTTTGGTCGGCCTTGCTGCTGCTGGCCAGCGCCGATGAGGAATTATTGAAAATCGTCAAGGTTTCTTTGACGGTTTCCGGCTTTTCCACGCTTATCGCGGCTGTTACGGGAGTCCCGCTGGGCTTTTGGGTCGCCTTCGGCCGATTTCGAGGGCAAGGCATGGTCACCACAATCCTTCACACCTTGCTCGCCTTGCCCACGGTGGTTGTGGGCCTGTTCGTCTACGCTTTTATTTCCCGCCGGGGAATTCTCGGCCCGCTGGACCTTTTATACAGCCAGCAGGCCATGATTATCGGGCAGTCCATCCTCATTATTCCGGTCGTAGCCGCCTTTACCATCACCGCTGTTAAAAAAGTGGATAAACGCTACAGCCAAACCGCCATGACCCTGGGGGCCAACCGGTTTCAGACGGCCATGGTTGTCGCCATGGAGGCCAGGTACGGAATCATGGCGGCGATCACGGCGGCGTTCGGCCGGGTGATCGCCGAAGTGGGCGTGTCCATGATGCTCGGCGGAAACATCAAAGGCTTCACCCGCACCATGACCACCGCCATGGCCCTGGAGTACGACAAAGGGGAGTTCATCCTGGCCGTGGCCTTGGGGCTGGTGCTTTTAACCATAGCTTTTGGGTTGAATTTCGCCCTTAATCTTTTTCAGTCGCGGGTGCGGGCTTGATGATTTACTCCATCAGGGGAATGACCAAAATTTTCGGAGGCAGGACTGTCCTGGACGTGGAATCCCTGGATATTCCCAAGGGCAAAATCACCGCCCTGCTGGGCCCCAATGGCGCCGGCAAGACCACCCTGCTGTCCATCCTCGCCTTTTTAAGCCGGCCCGCCAGCGGCTCCCTGGCCTATGACTCCCGGGAAGTGCGTTTTACGGAATCCCATATGCATCCCCTGCGCCGGGAAGTGGTGTTGATGAACCAACACCCCATCATGTTTTCCCAGACGGTATATAAAAATATGGAGTTCGGGCTTAAGCTGCGCAAGGTCGGCAAGGAGGAGCGCAGGAAAATCATCCGGGAAAACCTGAAGCTGGTGGGCTTGGACCATTTTGAGCAGGCGCGGGCTCACAAGCTGTCCGGCGGGGAGACGCAACGGATCGCCATAGCCAGGGCGCTCGCCCTGTCGCCCAGGGTGATATTATGCGATGAGCCCTTGGCCAGCGTGGACTCCCAAAATCAGGCGATCATTGTCAGTCTGCTCAGGCAAATCAATAAAGAGAGGGGCATCACGGTCATCTTCACCAGTCATGACGCGGTCTGGGCCAGAAACCTGGCCCACGAGACGGTGTATCTGGATGGAGGCAAGCCGGTAGACTCCGTGCTGGAAAACATTCTTTCGGGCAATGCAGCCAGGACGGAAGCCGGGGAGGTCTGGTTCGCCTCCGGAGACGGCACAAGGCTCCCCTTGCCCGAAGGCATTGAGGGGCAAGTCCGGGTGTCTTTGGACCCTTCCGCCCTGAAAATCAACCATTCCAGCGCCCCAGGGCAGGGAGACGGGCTTTCAGGGCGCGTCCATCAGATCAGCCGGGAAAAAAACGGGATACGCATCGTGGTGGACGCAGGCGCCCTGATTTCGGTCATCATGCCGGAGAAAGAGTACAAGGCCATGGCGCCCGGCATCGGGGATAAGGTGCAAGTGGCCATTCCACCCAATGCCGTAAAAATCCTCAACGGCTGAATTCCTTATTCCTCCTCCTCGTCCTCTTCCCAAAACAGGGCGTCCGACCCCGGCTGCCGGTTTAAATTAATCAAGCACAGCCGAAGCCCCATGCGATCCTTCCAGGAAATCACTTGGTCATCCCGATCTCCTTCCAAATAGTCCTTATACTTCTTCCGGATAGCCTGCCGGGATGCGCCGCAACACTCTAAAAACTCCTCCAGCGATTGAATAAGACATAAGCAACCTCCAATGGAGTACAGTCCCACGAACCGGGGGACCCGGACGGCGGCCTTTTCCGCCTCGTTGATATAGGCCAGGGCTAGTTTGACGCCGCCCACCGAAAGGACCGGCGCCATGTCATGCAAAAATGCGGCCACGGAATATAATGAATACGGCGTGATTGACGCTAATTGAGATGCAGTTCCATAGGACGCCACCAATGGCTGAACGCGGTGCATGAGAAATCGTCCGTCCTCCGGATCCACCCAGCCATGAAAAACAAATAGATCCCATGCGTTCTGCAGGTAAATCCCTTGTTCGTCCATCAAAACGCCGTCGGGAGGAGGCGCCGGATTTTTCTCCACAATCTCCAACAAAGACTTCACATGAATCATCCAAAAGATGGATTGAGCGCCTTTGCCCGTGGGGGAGGCCACAACGCCCTTTTCATAGCAGGCCAGGCATTTTTTAAGAGAGTCGAGCACATCTTCCAGGCAGACCCGCTCCCGGCCTTTTCCCTCCCACAAAGAAGACAGATCCCGCAAGGCCCTGGCCAGGTGTATCCTCCCCACCTTGCCGTAAAACTCCTCGTCGTCTATAAAGCAATGCTCTTCGACATACCTGGCTTCCTGCAGAGCCCTGTCAAAGTATAAATCCGACACGGCTGTTTTGGAAGCGTGTTTCATGCCAAGGAAAAAGCAGGAGGAGATGCGCATGGATCGGGCGATGATGTTGGCCGGTTCGACAGCCAGCAGGGTGGAAAGGACCTCGTTCGCTTCCTGAAACATCCGCCTTAAAAACAAGGCCTTGAAAACTTCCAATATGACAAAGGAGTTCTGGGGGTATCTTTTGATAGCGGTCAGGACGCGGAAGGAAGGGGCGTTTGCATGATCCGCCGTATACAGGGCCTCTTGAAAGGCTTGAAATTGCTCCTTTTTCCCGGGAATCACATCCGGCTCGTGGAGCTGGGGGACGAGTTTAAAAAAAGACGGCCAAAAACCTTTTACTTCCCAAAGAGGATCCGCCTCGTCCTGAAGATTTAAGCCCATGGGCCCTTGGCTGAAAACCACCTTAACCTCGGCCATACGAGCGCACAACCTCCCGAAATCATTTACCAGTATGCCTGCCCCTACGAAAGAGGACGCCGCCGATAACAGTTTCACGCTGGTTTCCATCGCGTCGAAATTTCCTGCGCATATCAGAACGCCCAAACGCACATCCGGCTCGTGATAATCCGACAGCAGCCACCGGACTGTGGCCTGGTGGGACAGGGACAAGGCCTCGGTGACGGCTTTTCCGAACAGCCTGGGCTCACGGGACGGCCCGGGCGATTTGGGGATGTCCATGGAGATAATGCGTTCAAAACGCACCGCTTTTCGAGGGTCCAGATGGTGAAACCGGAGATACTTCAGGCTCTCCAACAACTCCTTATGCAGCCAGTCCATCATCCGTTTGTCCGACGCAATCAAACTCAGCCGGACGCCTTCGGTCTCAGGAACCGGAGCAGGGGCGGTTTCATCCAAGGGGAGGGCCGAAAAGGTGTTGTAATCCCAAGGCAAGGCCTGGGCGGCCCGCAACCCGATCCAAAAACATAACAGCCTGATGAAGTTGCGTTTTTTGGGGGTATTGAGGCTGAAATGGGCCTTGAGCCGGCTGACCATGGACTCCTGAACCGGCGCCATGCCGAGCCTTTTGGCAACCTCATTGAGACTCTCAACCAGGGCGGAGGCGGACCCCACCCCGGTATGGTCCCACAGTATCCTAAGAAACCCTGCAAAGCCAAGATCCGAGGGTATGGGCTCAACCTGCCTCCTATCCCTCTCCGCCCCCTCCCGAGCCAGAAATCTTTGAAAGGCAGCCTCCTTATTCATGGGAATGTCCGGGTAATCCGAAACCAGGAAGCCCTGTGAGTCGGCGATCTCCAGGATTTTCGCCAGAGCGCCCGGTGAAACTTTCAAGTCATTTTCCTTGAAATTCCGAAAATCCTTGGGGGAAGGAAAGGCGCGGGAAAAGGCTTCGCGGACATTTTCCGTACTTTGATCAAAATGGGGCATGCTTGACTCCCTAAGTCATATGAAAAAAATAATACCAAGCAGTATAATGAAACCGGAAAAATTATTTCAGCGTTACTTTAGTGATATTTCATTTTTTCAATGAAATTTCAAGATAATTCTCGTTGAAATCGCTATTTCCATAAAAATTTCAAATTTATTTCAATTATTTGCGTATTTATTGCTTGCGCCCCTATCCCGATTGATGTATGTTTTTCCAGCGCTCGTCCCCCGTTCGGTTTTTAAGGCAGGCTCTAAAAGGAATGGATCTCAATACGTTATTTAAAATCTTGATGCCCCGTATCCATGAATTGGACACCCCTTGCTTTGTCTATAATCTAAACATTATAGAAAAAAACATCCAGAAATTACGACAGGCCCTTCGACCGGATAAAATCCTGTTCGGCGTCCGGTGCAACCCTTTGCCTCAGGTGCTAAAAATTCTGCACCAGAACCAATGCGGTTTTGACGTGGGCAATCCGGCGGAGTTGGAGTATGTCAAACAGGTTGCAGGGGACGGGGCTGACTGCTTTAACGGATGCCCCATCGCCTCGGCGGACAGCGTGAGGGAAATGTACGCCCAGGGGTTCCGCATTTTTTCCGCGGACAGCGCCAGTCAGGTGGAAAACCTGGCGGCCAATGCGCCTAACGCCAAGGTTCTTATCCGAGTATCATCATCCAACGCCGGCAGCGTGATCGCCGACAGCCACCGTTTGGGTGTTGAGGAGAACCACGCCAATCGGCTGTTGGATTATGCGGCGGCAAGGGGGTTGGAGGTTTGCGGTTTATCTTTTCATCCGGGCTCCCAATGCGTGAATTTGGAAAACTGGAAGGCGGGAATTTCTGCCTGCGCCAGGCTGGCGAGGGAATATCCCTCCCTGAAAATCCTTCATATTGCAGGCGGTTTTCCCGCTCTTTATCAAGGCTCCGCGCCGGATGCATGCACTGTGGCGGACGCCATCAGACAGGCGATTGGCAAATATTACCCCTTCACCCCGGTTTTGTGGATGCAGCCCAGCCGTTTTCTGACGGCTGACGCGGCCGTGACCCTGACGACAGCGGTCCACACCGACGAATCCTGCTATCCCCGCAGGCTTTTTGTGGACGCCTCGGTCTTTGCCGGGCATGGAGAGGTTCTGACCATGAACAATCGCCTCCAATACCCTATTTGCGGTCTGGCGCCGGCGAGCAGATTCTACCACTACCAAGTGCACGGATGCACCAGCTCCGGGGTGGATACATTCGCGGCGGACGCCCTGCTTCCCGAAGTGCGCGTGGATCATGTGAATCCGAGCCGATCCAGCCGCATAGTCATATGCAACGCCGGCGCCTATTGCGCTTCATTCGTTCGGAATTCCGTCAGAACAGGTTTTAACGGGTCCAAGGCCCCCGGGCTGTACTTTCTCAAGGGAGAACAACTGGTAAAAGACTACTAACAGCATTTTATTGCCGCACCGCCGCCGCGAACCTTTAAAAACGCATAACCACTTCCGGAGACTCGCCGCGCAGCACGTCCACATTGGCTTCTATGGTTTCGCGCTCGCCTTCGGGCTTAACGCCCACATCGTACCTGCCATAGGGAATTTTCAGTTCAACCCGCCGGCGGCCGGGAATCTCCTTGGTGAACACCACTTCCATGGTTCCGCGCTTGAAAAAGCGCACCCTGGCCGGTACGGGCTTCCCTCTTTTTAATGCCGTCATGAATATTTTTCCATCGCCTTTAAAGCCCGGGCCCGGATAGGCATTTGCATTCCCCTGTCCTTCGGCCTCCCGCAATATGGCCTTATAGTCGCGCGTGATTTCCCTTAAAGCCCGCCAATCATAAAACCGCGAAAGCTCCATGGCCCGGTCGGCGCTGATGTTATTGTATACAAGGGCTAACAGGGCGTGCCGCCTGGATTTATTGTCCTTATGCAGCAGGATGACCAAACAGCCCTTGTTGCGGCGCTTGTCATAGACATTTTGCACGGAAAACCCGTTAATTGTGGAAGTTGTTTTTGTAACGCCCGGGTCCGTCAGGTCCGGCATTCCCTCAACGGAATACGGATTGGAGGCGATGCCTGAGGAGCCCGCCTTGACCGCGGTCCGGATTCGCGCATGATTTTTTTGCAGGGTCTGGTCGGCAATGAGCATGGACGCGCCGCTTTTTGTGTAATCCTGAATGGAAACCTTGCTTCCGGTCCAACCAGGCAGTTTTACAAACTGCGCCTGCAGCGCTCCGGGGGCGCCGCCTCCTCCCTGGACTTCATCCGTCGCAGCAAGAGGCCGCCTGGAGCCATGGCCGAATTGCTCTTGAGGCCTCCTCGGCTTTCTGCCAGGCTGATCGACCTGGACGAAGGGGTTTGCTGCAGAGACGCTTTCAGCGGTTTCCGCAGCCTTAAGAATCAGGTCCGCACGCGTATCTGCAGCCCTATAGGCGCCTCCCGACGCACGGGCCAGCCGCATCAGCTTGGCGGCGTCCTCGCGATTGGGCGCCACTCCGATTATATTCACAATAATCCCGGCGCCCCGGGCTTTCAGATCCTGCACCATGGAGACGGGATCGCCCCAGCAGTCGTCCCAACCGTCCGTTATCAAGGTGATGACGCAGCCCTGACTCAGGCCCGCCGCCTGCTCCCAGGCCTTGCGCAAAGCCGTGGTCAAAGGCGCCTTGCCCTGGGGCTGCACTTTCTTGATGGCTGAAATTAGCGCCCTCCTGTCATAGGGGGCGAGAGGGACGAGCACCTCCGCGTCGTCGCAGCCCTTGGCTGCGTTCTGGCCGTAAGCCACAATGCCCGCCAGGGAGTTCTGGGGCAGCGACTTAACGAAACGCAAGGCTGCAGGCCGCGCATTTTCCATGCCCGGCCTTGTATCCAGGGTTCTTTGCATGCTTTGGGAGCAATCCAGAACCAGCATGTTTCCGGGAGGTTCGGCCGCAGCCGGATCAAAGATGAAAGCAAACAACATAATCGCCAGAAGACATTGCCAAGCAAAACCTTTTCGCATGCTCTTCCTTTCTTAAACTATGTACAACCCGATGAAATAATAATATTTTTCCCCAAAATTTCCAATTCGTATGGATACGGCGTACAACCGGGCGCAGCCGGCGAACGGAGGCATTGTTCGGGGATGATGAGGCCAGAATATTTTTAAAAGATGAATTCTGTCAAGAGAGAGGAGATTTTTCAGCCATGAAGCCCCGACAGAATGCAGCCTTGCACCCTGCCGGGATGAGCGCATGTTTTCGCTAAACGGTGTTGTATATCCTGACCAATTCGCCGGGGGAAAGCACGGAGCGTTTTTTAAGGGCCTCCATTCTTACGGCGGCCATCAGGGATTCGGTCTTGCCCTCTTCCAGGCGCACCCCAGCCTTGGCCAGCACGTGCCGAACCATCCCGGAGCCGCTATGGCGTCCGATGACGAGCTGCGCCCTTTCCCGGCCTACGGTCTCGGGGTTGAAAGGCTGATAGGTATCGGGATTTTTCAGGATGCCTGCGCAATGAATCCCGGACTCATGGGTGAAAACAGCCTGGCCGGTTATGGGCTGATCCGCGGGGATAGGCCTGTTGACGGCCTCGGCCACGTACCGGCATATTTTATTCATATGTCTGGCGTCCACGCATGAGGAGCGGGAGTCCAGGGTCCCGACTGCCACCACAACCTGCTCCAAGGGAGCGTTGCCAGCCCGTTCCCCCAACCCGTTGACCGTCACGCTGACGGCCTGGGCGCCGGCCTCGATGGCTGCAATGGTGTTGGCCGTGGCCATGCCCAGGTCATTATGACCGTGGAACTCCAGGGCCATTTTCCCTGCGGCCCTGGATAAAACGTGCACCATGTTTTCCACCTGGGAGGGCCTGGCAAGCCCCACGGTATCGGCGATGCGCACCCGATGGGCGCCGCAGAGGTTGGCTGAGTGAACGAACTGCTTCAAAAACGCCATGTCCGCCCGGAAGGCATCCTGCGCGCCCACGGAAACCCGGGAAAACCTTTTTAAGGCGTAAGGAATTAACTCGCTGAGCTGATCTAAAACCCAGCTGCTTGTCTTGCCCATGGCATCCAAATGAATGTCTGAAACCGGAAAGCTGATGTGCACTCCGGTCACATTGCATGGCAAAGATTGATCGATGTCGTCTTTTAAAGCCCGGCACCAGGCGGTGAGCAGACAATCTAGATTCAAGCCGGCGATGGCCTTGATTTCGTCCTGGGCCGCCGCCCCCATGGCCGGAATGCCTGCTTCCAGTTCGTCCACATGGGCCTGATCCAGCATTATGGCCAGGGCGATCTTTTCCTTTTTGTCAAAGGCTGCGCCAGGCGCCTGCTCTCCGTCGCGCAGAGTGGTGTCGATGATATGGACCGGAACTTTTTCTTCCATCTTGAATCTCGCATTTCTAACTGACGTCCGCTTTTCGCAGACAAATGAGCTTGGTTCCGCTCCATCCCTGCTTTCCGTAAAAGCTGAGAGCGGGTTTATTGTTCTTATCCGCCAAAAGCTGCATACGCGTGACGCCCCGGAGCCTGGACCATTCGACGACGGCGTTTAGCAGCATGGTCCCGGCGCCCCGGCCCCGCATGGATTGGGACACAACCATGTCCTCCACCAAAGCGGAGTAGGCGCCTTCCGCCGTGGAAACCAGCAGTTGGGCCGAGCACATGCCAATCACTTTGCCGCCGGCTTCTGCAACTTTCACGCAACGATGCTTGCCGCATCCGTCCAGCATGAGCTTGAGGCCTTTTTCCTGTTTAGCCTTATCAGCGACGAAATCGGCTTCTATGGCGAACAACTCATCCAGCAGGCCGATCATGGCCTCCAGATCCTCAAACTCCGCATTGCGAATCGTTATGTTCATAGCCTTGGCCTTTCCCGCAATGTTGCGCCTCAGTCGGCGAAGGGCGGCCTTAGGCGGCGCAGAGCACGACCCCGTTGACGAGTTCCCGCACCTTTTCCCCGGTCATAATCATTCCCTGCAACTGATCGTCTGTCAGGGTCGTCTCCAAAGGAGCGCCGGGATCGCACAGGTTGACAATGTTGTCCATGGCCGTGACTTCCTCGATTAAAAAAGGAGGCAGATTGACCAACGGGGCCGCCTCCCGAATCATGGAGGTCAGGGTGTTATGCATGGGCAATGTGTTATGAAAGGCAAACAGGCCCATCAGGTATTTTTCGATGCTCAGGCACACAATGTGGTAAATCATGCTGTTGTTGAAAACCGCACTGCGGCGATGGCCGCGCCTGGCAGTCTGCAGGAACTTGTTGGCTTCATCCACAAAAAGGCCGCAATTTTCTTTGGACATGAGTTTTTCCTCAAGGTAAAGGCGGCGCCCGCATACAGGGCGCCGCGCTTTTTCATCACAAGGCGTAAGACTCGGCTACTTCGCCGTCTTCCAAGGCATCCAGAATTTCGTCGACGGCGTCTTCGCTTTCCACTCCGCCGTACCAAAGTCCGGCGGGATAGATCACCATGACCGGGCCGTGGTCGCAGGCCTTCATACAGCCTGTGCTGGTAATCTGAGCGTCCAGGCCCCGGTCTATGATTTCGTTTTCAATGTACGGCAGCAGGCTGACAGCGCCTTTTTTGTTGCAAACGCCTTTGGCGTCGCCGTCGGCGCGAAAGCTGGCGCAGACAAAAATGTGATGTTCAGGTTTTTCCATTTGTGATGCTCCTTACACACTCAATAAAGGGTTGTTCTTACCATTTAGCCTGGGGGCGCTCTCCCTAGTTAACCGCACCCCATGCCGTTGCCGCCGCACGCGCCGCCGCAGGCGGTGAGCGAGCGTTTGACCATGTGATTCAAGGGCTGTCCGGCGAACACCGCACGGATCGCCTCATCGATTAATCCTTCTATTTCAAAAACCTTGATGCCGGACTCCGACAGCACCTGCTGGGGATTAGGGCCTATGCCGCTTACCAACAGCGCGCCGCAGTCCGAAATGGTTTCCGCCAACTGCGCCCAGCGCTCCATGCCGCCGCCCGCCGCCGGAGTGGTGCGCGCTTCCAGCAACTGGACCCGTCCGTCCTTCTCGCCGTAGACCAACAGGGTTTCCGCCTCGCCCAGGTGCTGATTGACCAGCACGCCCTCCATGCTGGCAACCGCCACGCACGGCCTGGAGGAAACCTTGCCGACCACAGCCTGCTCCACGTCCAGGCGCTGACAGGCCTGGAGGGTTTTCATCAGGCCCTGATCATGGGCCTCGCCCAGGAGGCCCACGGCGTCGGCCCGGCACCGGGTGCAGTGGCGCATCTGTTTGACGTGCTGGGAAGCCTCGGACCGGATCTTGTCCACCGTGTCTTTGGGAGGCTCGGGCAGATTTTCAAAATCCGAGCCCGGATTGGGCGCATAAGGCATGGCGTTAAACAGATCCACGCCCAGGTCGGACATCTTCTTCGCCACCTCGACGATATGATCTTCGTTGATGCCGGGAATAATGATGCTGTTGACCTTGACGATCATGTCTTCGGCTTTCAAAGCCTGGATGGCTTCCAACTGCCTCTCCAAAAGCACGGCCGCGCCGGCCTCGGAACGCACCACCCTTTTGCCCACACGCATCCAGGAGTAGATGTTGGCTCCAATGGCGGGATCAATGGCGTTCACCGTGACGGTCACGTGGCTGACGTTCAACTGTTTAAGGTCGTGCACGTACGGGTAAAGGTTCAGCCCGTTGGTGGCCAGGCAGAGCATGACGTCCGGGTATTTCTCCCGGGTCAGGTTCAGGGTTTCCAGGGTTTCCGCCGGATTGGCGAAAGGATCGCCGGGGCCTGCTATGCCAACCACGGAGATGTTGCCCTTTTTGGCGAAAACTTCGTCCAGGTAAACCATGGCCTGGGCTGGCGAAAGCACGGCGCTGGTTACGCCGGGGCGGGTTTCGTTGACGCAATCGAATTTCCGGTTGCAGAATTTGCACTGTATATTGCAACGGGGGGCCACCGGCAGGTGGACCCGTCCGAAGGATTTGCATGCATTGGGATTAAAGCAGGGATGGTTGTCAAAATTCATGGTGCGACCCTTTCCATCTCGGATTTTTTATTATTCTTAGAGGGTTTCGGCCTGTTCGTTCCGTCCGAAGCTACATGTAGGTGTATCCTACGTCCGAGCGATCTTGTTTTATTTCGATGATTTTATTGACTATCCTGTCAAAAAGCTGTTGTGCGCCGCGATAGCCCAGGTGCAGCGTTCTGCTGCCGTTCACCCGGTCATGGACCGGGAATCCCACCCGCAGGAGGGGGGTTTTCAGTCTCCGTGACATGGCGTAGCCTTTGCTGTGACCAATGAGCAGGTCCACGCCTGTTTTTTCCAGGGCCTTTTCTATGGTTACAAAATCCACGTCTTCCATGATTTCCATTTTGCTATGGATTCTTTCCGGAACCACGCTTTTGATGGTTTTTTCAAACCGTCCGGCGCCGCCGCCCGTTGCGCACAGAGCGGGAATCACGCCGATTTCTCCGCAGAAGGCGGCCAGTCCGACCACCAGGTCCTCCTCGCCGAACAGCGCGGCTTTCACGCCGTTCAGATGTTTGTGCCCGTCCACCATGGCGTCCAGCAGGCGGCCCCTCTGCCCCAGGTATTTGTCCGGGATGGGGTTTCCGCTCACTTCCGCCAGGATGTCCATCATCTTGTCGGTTTCACGAATGCCCATGGGCAGGCCGATCCGATGGGCGGGCACGCTGAATTTTTTGTCCAGCCAGGTTCCGGCGGTCTCAGTCTCTCCGGCCAGGATCATTCCGCATTCCAGACTGGCTGCGGCTCCGCCGGCGGATTTGATGGCCTCGATGGTGGTTCCGCCTTCGGGAATACGCTGGTACTCAGTCCACAGGGGACCGTTCAGGGTGTCGCTGTAATCCGGGATCAGGACGGGGTCCATGCCGAAATCCGCGACGACTTCCTTAAGCAGCCTCAAGTCCGATGGAGAGACCATGCCGGGAAACAGGTTGATCAGAGGCTTGTCTCCGGTTTCCACGGCCTCGGCCAGGGTTTCCACCAACGCCCTTACGGCTCCGTGAAAGCCCTGCATATGGGTCCCCTGGTAGCTGGGGGTGGACACATGAACCAGGGCGGGCAGATTTTCCTTGTCCTCGCATTCCTCCTTATAGGAATGGATGAACATGGGCACGTCGTCGCCGATGGTTTCGGACAGGCATGTAGTGGCGATGCCGATCAACTCCGGGCTGTACTGGCTGCGGATATTATCGATGGCCAGCTTGATGTTGGCGCCGCCGCCGAAAATGGCCGTGTCTTCTCCGAAATTGGAGCAGGCGATGTCCATGGGCTCTTTAAAATGGCTGATCATGTAGCGCCTGATATAGGTGGAACAGCCCTGAGACCCGTGAAGCAGAGGAACGCAATTGGAGACGCCTTTGAACACCAGGGCCGCTCCCAGAGGGGAGCACAGGTTGCAGGCGTTCTGTGTGGCTGCATAATTATCGGTCTTTCCCGCAAATTTCATGATCGCCTCCTCTACTCTTCTTTATTGCCCAGGCGAGCCGGGCAAAACTGCCAAACCGGGCTGGTTACCGATGTATGGACCTCCCGCGCGAAGGCGAGCATGCCCCGGAATCCGGCCAGGGGGATCTTTCTTTCGTGGTTATGGTCGCAAAAGCCAATGCCCATTTTGAATGCGATGGGACGTTCCTTGACTCCTCCAATGAAAAGGTCTGCGTCCTTTTCGATGATGTACTTGGAGAGTTCCAGGGGATTAGCGTCATCAAGAATAATAGTGCCGTCATCACACATCTCCTGCAGGGTTTTATAATCTTCCTTGTTGCCGGTCTGGGAGCCCACAAGCACCACTTTCATGCCCAGGTAGTTCAGCGCCTTGATCAGGGAGAAGGCTTTAAACGCCCCGCCCACATAGATGGCGGCCTTTTTGCCTTCCAGGTCCTTCCGGATCCCGTTAAGCTCGGGCAGTATGGCTTCCACTTCCTCCCGGACGATCTTCCGTGTGCGCTCCATGATTTCCGGGTTGTCCGGGAACCGGGCGGCCACGTCGTACAGGGACTTGGCCATGTCATCGATGCCTATGTACGAAACCCGGATGTAAGGTGTGTCATATTCTTCCTTCATCATCTCGGCCAGAAAGGTGAGTGCGCCGGAGCACTGGACCACGTTAAGGGCCGCCCCGTGGGACTTGCCTATCTCGTCCACCCTGCCGTCGCCGGTCATGACCGAGACCACCTGCACGCCCATGCGTTCGTAGTATTCCTTGATGAGCCAGGCTTCGCCGCCGATGTTGAACTCGCCCAGAATGTTGATGCTGATGGGGGAGACGTCTTCGGTGGAGCCTTTTCCCACCAGTTTGAACAGGGCGTCGCAGGCCGCCTTGTAGCCGTCCTTTTTGGTGCCCTTAAACCCTTCCGAATGGACGGGCAGGACGGGGATTCCCTTTTTGGCCTGCATCTTGCTGCAGACTGCGGCCACGTCGTCGCCGATGATTCCCACGATGCACGTGGAGTAAACAAAGGCGGCTTTGGGTTTATATTGGTCGATGAGTTCGTCCAGGGCGGCTTCCAATTTCTTTTCGCCGCCGAATATGACGTCCCTTTCCCGCAGGTCCGTGGAAAAGCTGAGCCTGTGCAATTGGGGTCCGGAAGAGAGCGCTCCCCGGATGTCCCAGGTGTAGGCTGCGCAACCAATGGGGCCGTGTATCAAATGCAAAGCGTCGGCTATAGGGTACAACACCACCCGGGATCCGCAGAACACACAGGCCCTTTGGCTGACGGAACCCGCTACGCTGTGCTTTCCGCAGGTCATGTCAAAAGGCTTTTCGCCTTTGGTGTGTATTTGCGCCTCACGCGATTTCAGGATGGGTATGGACGGCATATTTCACTCCTAATCCATGCTGCTCTTTTATGGAGGACTTTGACTCCGGGCCGGAGTCCCTTTTGCAAGGGACCTCCGTCCATCGTCATATTTCCTCTCTGCTACATAACCAGTTCCATGGTGATGTCCGTGGCGTCCCTGTCCTGACGATCCATGAGGACGCCCAGGATTTGCTCCATCAGGCGCATGGCGCCCCGGTATCCCATGGTGGAGAAGTAGGAGTGCCCCATGCGGTCGTAAATGGGGAACCCGTGCCTGACCATGGGGATGTCCTCGTCCTTGGCGATGTACTTGCAATAGGTGTTGCCAATGATGAGGTCCACGGGGTCGTTCTTGATCCACTGGTGAAAAAGCAGCATGTCGCCGGGGACCTTGATGTTAACCTCTTCCCCAATGTCCGCCACAACTTCTTCCAGGGCCTTGACGTACTTCTTGCCGGCCGGGCTGCCGGAAACGATGTGCACCGGCTTCATGTCCAGGGAGACCAGGAACTTGGTCAGGGCCAAAACCTGATCGGGATCGCCCACCACGCCCACGCGCTTGCCGTACAAGTACTGGTGCCAGTCCGAGATGCAATCCACCAACTGGCCGCGTTCCAGGTTAAGGACGTCCGGAACGTTCACGCCGGCCATGAGACGGAGCTTATCCACGAACGCATCCGTGCCTTGCAGCCCGATGGGCAGGTCCAGGATTTCGCAGGGGACCTTGCACTTGGAATCCAGAGCGCGGGCGGCCGCCATGGCGCCCGTGCGGCCCAGGGCGATGGTTCCTTTGCTGTCGCCGGTCATGTGCAAGTCCTCAATGGTCGTTCCGCCTTCCGGGAACATCTTGTATTTCCCGGTCAGGGGGCCGTTCAGGACCTTGGAGGTGTCCGGGAACATGATGTAAGGCACGCCCATGACTTCGGCGATGCGCTGGATTTCCGCCATGTCCGAAGGCTCCACAAATCCGGGAATCAGATTGACGGCCTTGGTTTTGGCGCCGGTTGA
Organism: Desulfatibacillum aliphaticivorans DSM 15576; assembly: GCF_000429905.1. Lineage (NCBI taxonomy): Bacteria > Pseudomonadati > Thermodesulfobacteriota > Desulfobacteria > Desulfobacterales > Desulfatibacillaceae > Desulfatibacillum > Desulfatibacillum aliphaticivorans. Next base: position 241,822 of record NZ_AUCT01000001.1, read on the forward strand.
TGTGGCGAAATAATCCACCATGGCCTTGACCATGTTGGAGTAGCCGGTCACATGCGATCCCACATAGCTGGGAGTATTGGCATGGATGATGTACTTGCCGGCCGGCGCCTTGCCGTCCGCTCTGGCCTTGGCCACGATCTGGGGAATGTCGTCGCCGATGGTTTCGGACAAGCAGGTGGTGTGCACGGCGATGACGTCCGGGTTGTATACCGTAAAGATATTGTCTATGGACTGCAGCAGGTTGGCCTGCCCGCCGAATACCGAAGCGCCTTCGGTGAATGCGCTGGTGGCCGCAACCACAGGCTCCTTGAAATGACGCGTCAAGGCGCTGCGGTGGTAGGCGTAGCATCCCTGGGACCCGTGGCTGTGAGGCAGGCAGCCGTGGATGCCCAGGGAGGCGTACATGGCCCCGATCGGCTGGCAGGTTTTGGCCGGGTTAACGGTCAGGGCCTTGCGTTCTTTGATTTCTGTTGGAGTATGTCTAAGTAGCATGAGAATTCTTTCTCCTGTTATCGATCGGTGTTGATTCCCGATGTAATTCTAAGCGTGCGCCCGTTAATCGCAGGCGTATGTGGCCGCCAGTTCGGGGTTCTTGTCCCAGGGCGCCTTCATGTATTCCCATACGCGGCTGTTCACCATGCGATCGATCTCATGGTAAAAATTGACAGCGCCTTTAAAGCCTGCATAAGGTCCGCCGTAATCGTAGCTATGGAGCTGTTTGAGCGGGATGCCGTGTTTCTGCACGGTGTATTTTTCTTTGATGCCTGCGCAGAAAAGATCAGGCTTGAAGATCTTGATGAGCTGATCGGTCTCCCACTGGCTCAAGTCGTCGATGACCATGGCTCCGTCCGGCATTTCAGGCATCATGCCGTCGTAATCGTTGAACTCAAAACCGGAATTCTCCAACTCCGCTTTTCTTTCTTCGCTGATCCGGGGATTAAAGCGTTCCGGGTCCTTTTCAATGGTCAATTCTTCGATGTTCCGGCTGTCCGCGTCCACCTTGATATCGGGCAGCACCTTGCGGCCTTCGTAGTCGTCCCTATGTCCGAACTCGTAGCCGGCGGACAGGGTTTTCATGCCCAATTCGCCGAACAGCTCCTGGTAATGGTGAGCGCGGGAGCCGCCCACGAACAGCATGGCGCGCTTGCCTTCGGTGCGGGGCCTGACTTCGGCGCACGCCGCTTCCACTTCGGGCAATTCCTCGGCGATGACTTCCTCCACCTTGTCGATCAATTCCTGCTCGCCGAAGTACTGGGCGATCTTGCGGAGCGACTTGGCCGTGGCGTGCGCGCCGATGAAGTTGACCTTGATCCAGGGCACGCCGAACTTGGTTTCCATCATTTCGGCCACGTAGTTAATGGAGCGGTGGCACATGATGCAGTTCAGGTCTGCGGTGTGGGAGTTGGCGAAGGCATCGATGCTGGAGTTGCCGCTGTATGCGGCCACTTGGGTGATGCCGCATTTGTCGAAGATTCTTTCAATTTCAAAAGCGTCCCCGCCGATGTTGTATTCACCCAGGAGGTTGATCCTGTACTTGCCTTCCTTAATAGTGTCGTCCAGGCCCACCACGTGTTTAAAGATGCCGTTGTTGGCGATATGGTGGCCCGCGCTCTGGCTGACGCCCTTGTATCCTTCACAGGAGAAGCCGAATATATTGATGCCCAGCTTTTCCTTCATTTCACGGCATACGGAGTGCACGTCGTCGCCGATGAGCCCCACGGGGCACGTGGAAAATACGGCGATGGCTTTGGGTTTAAAATTGTCGTAAGCCTCCTGGATGGCCTGTTTCAGTTTCTTTTCCCCGCCGAAGATGATTTCCTCGTCCTGCATGTCGGTGGAAAAGCAGTAGGTCATGAAGTTGTGGCCGTCCGGGGTGCTTTCCGGATCGGTCTGGTTCCGGCGGGTCAGCCAGGAATAGAAACCGCATCCAATGGGGCCGTGGGTGATGTTGATGATGTCCCTTGTGGGTCCCAAAACCACGCCCTTGCAGCCGGCGTAGCAGCAGCCGCGCTGGCCCATGAGGCCGGGAACGGTGCGCACGTTGGCGTTGATCACGGGCGTTTTGCCGTCTTCGCCCACCTTGTTGATAACAAACTGTTTCGACCTTTTACGCGCCACCTTGGGCGGGTATTTGGCCATGATTCTGGCTTTGACTTCTTCCGGATCAAGGTTATCCAGAGTTACCTTTTCGGTCGATAAATCCTTTGCGGCCTCGGCCATGGGTTATTCTCCTATTTCAAAACATTTCAGTGTCTTCATTGCCCGGCATCCCGTCTTTTTTAGGGATGACCTAGTCGCGTTAACGCCCTGAGATTCGGACACCGCTTTTTCAAGCGGCGTCTCAAAGGCTTTGGCATGGGCCGTTACAGGGTTCCGGTTGAGGAACTTGCCTCCAATCCTGGCCTTATCCTTCGTCCAGGGTATCTTCTCCCTCTTCCCCGGTGCGAACCCGGACCGCTTCCGCGCAGGGCATCACAAAGATCATTCCGTCCCCGGACTTGCCGGTTTGATTGACCTTGATGATGGTCTTGACGGCCTTGTCCACCAGGTCGTCGTTCACCACCATGATGATGGCGCGCGTGGGGATCAGGCGTTGACTCTGGCCCAGTTGGGAGATGGCTTCTTCGTATCCCAGCTCCGCGCCTTGCAGCAGGTTGAGGTCCACAATTCCCTTGCCGCGGCCGAGGGCGTCCCGGGCGGACATGGAGCCCAGCCCTACATCCGCCAGCGCCTTTTTGGTCTTGTTCATCATGTTCATGCGTACGATGGCGATCAGTTCTTTCATATCTGCACCTCTTCCGTTGCGCCGTCTTCGGTTTCCTTGATGCCGGAGCTGATGGTGTAGGTCTCGATAACGGGGATGATGAAGATCCTGCCGTCCCCGAAGGCGCCCTTGTCGCCGGTGCGAGCGGCTTTTACGATGGTTCTGACGGCGAAATCCTTGTCTGAGTCCTTGACTACGGCCAGAAGCATTTCCTTGGGGATTTCATCATAGGTGATTTCGCCTATCTTTATTCCGCGTTGCTTGCCGCGCCCCACCACGGACATCTTGGTGACTCCCGGGAAGCCGGCTTCCATCAGAGCTGCCAGCACGTTGTCTACTTTTTCGGGACGGACGATTGAACGGATCATTATCATGGTTTAAATTCTCCTTAAGGTTCTGGTTTCCGGATTTTTTCTTAGGCCGCAATGCCGTAGTCAATGAGCAGTTTTTCCAGTTCTTCGATTTCCAGAGGCGAGGGAATCACCCGCATCTCGTTGGCGTCGATCTTTCTGGCCAGGGTGCGGTATTCGTCCGCCTGGGAATGGGCGGGATCGAACTCGATGACGGTCTTCCTGTTGATCTCCGCCCGCTGCACCATGTTATCCCGGGGGACGAAGTGAATCATCTGGGTTCCCAGCTTGGCTGCAAAGGCTTCGATCATTTCACGCTCGTTATCCACGTTGCGGCTGTTGCAAATGAGGCCTCCCAGACGGACGCCGCCAGCTTCGGCGAACTTCACGATGCCTTTGGAGATGTTGTTGGCGGCGTACATGGCCATCATCTCGCCGGAAACCACGATGTAAATCTCCTGGGCCTTGCCTTCGCGAATGGGCATGGCGAAACCGCCGCAGACAACGTCGCCCAGGACGTCGTAAAAGGCGTAATCCAATTCTTCGCTGTCGGCGTAAGCGCCCAGTTGCTCCAGAAGGTTAATGGAGGTGATGATTCCGCGGCCGGCGCAGCCCACCCCTGGTTCAGGGCCGCCGGACTCGGTGCAGAGGGTGCCGGCGTATCCGACCTTGCGCACGTCGTCCAGTTCCACATCCTCGCCTTCTTCCCGCAGGGTGTCCAAAACCGTACGTTGGGCCAGACCGCCCAAAAGAAGTCTTGTGGAGTCCGCTTTGGGGTCGCAGCCGACCACCATGATTTTCTTGCCCATTTCAGACAGACCAGCCACTGTGTTCTGGGTTGTTGTGGATTTGCCAATTCCGCCTTTGCCGTAAATTGCGATTTTTCTCATTTTTCTGTTTCCTTTGTTAGTTAGCCAGGGGTATAGGGTGACTTAATCCCAACCGGTTGCCTGGGTATAAGAGCAACGCATGTGCCAAGGGGGGGAGTGAATGCTTCATATAATTATAACAGGTTGGTATCATGGGAGATATTTCTTAAAAAAAGGGCGAAGCCGGGCATTTTGCAGGCGAAAACAACCCCTATTTTATTACAATTTTGTGCATAGACTCTTTTCAATCTACGTTTTTGTTTATGAACTATCTACTTTTTACAATTTTGTATATAAAGACTGAAAGAAAAATGAAACAGACCCTATTCTATTAAATTAATACTTTGTTTTTATTAGATAAAAAAATTTTTGAATTCTGAAGCGATGGACCCGGCCCTCCCCTCCCCGCCGATCCCCAAGCCCCCTCCCCCACCCCAGGCCGCCCGGGGCCCCATGATCCTTTTGTCCTCCCCGCAGGCAAAAACAGGGTCGCCCCTTATTTACACGGCCCCTTCCGGGGAAAAATTGTCCAGCCCCCAAGGAACGCACGCCCCTAAGGCCCTGTCCCGCCAGGGTTCATACAAAAATGTGTATAGGGAATGTCGGCGCCTCCAAAACGTCGTCGCCATTTTATTTATGGATGGAAATCCCCCTTGACATTTAGTTAGATATCTAATTAGATGCGCCCAGGAGACGCCATGACCAATCCGGACCACATTGTTTTTCTCGTTACACGCCTTCAGGAAAGCGCTCACCGCTTTCTCTCCAACGCCCTCAAGCAAAGAGGCGTCCAGGGGATCGAGCCTTCCCACGGGGTCATCCTGCGGCAATTGCACGTCCAGGGCCCTTTGACCATGAGCGACCTGGCCCGCCTGACCGGGCGCACCAAGCCCACGGTCACGGTGCTGGTCCGCAAACTCATGAAGCACGGGTACGTGGAAAAAGTCCGGGATTCCGAGGATGGGCGGGTCTTTCAGGTGAGCCTGGCGCCCAAGGCCCTGGAACTGGCCCGGGACCTGGAATCCATCTCCCGGGAGCTTCGGGAGCGGCTGTACGCGGGTTTTGATGAGCACGAGAAGCAGGTCCTGGCCGGACTGGCGGCAAAAGCCCTGCGCAATTTTAATCCCGGCGAATAAAATATGGTCTAAATTGGGATGAAACGTGTATTTGTGCACTCAATTAGTTAGATATCTAATAAAATATGCGGGATGTGTGAATGCGCAGCCGCATTTTGAGGCAAAAAAAAGGAGGAGCAATGAAATCAGATAACCCCATCATCGACGTATGGATGCAGCAGCCCACCAGGGAATTCCTTAACCACCCCATGTTCGCTTCCTTAAGGAAATGGATGGGAATCGATTTGATCGAACAGGACCTGCCCATGGAATGGACCCTGGATTCCATGGATCAGGCCGGGGTCCATCTGGGAATCCTCTGCGCATGGCATGGGCCTTGCGGCCCGCTGATCTCCAACGAGCAGGTTTTGTCCCTGATTCAATCCTATCCGGACCGGTTCAAGGGCCTGGCCTCGGTCAACCTGTATCAGCCCATGGAGGCCTTAAGGGAGATGACCTATTATATCAAGGAGCGCGGGTTCGTGGGAGTGCGGCAGGTGCAGTGGTTCTGGAACCTCCCCGCCACGGACAGGCGTTACTATCCTCTATACGCCCGGTGCGTGGAACTGGACGTCCCCATCTGCTTTCAAGTCGGGCATACCGGCCCCTTATGTCCGTCCGAGCCGGGCAGACCCATCCCTTATATAGACGAGGTTGCCCTGGACTTTCCGGAGTTGAAGATGGTGTGCGGGCACATCGGCTACCCCTGGACCCAGGAGATGATCGCCGTGGCCACCAAGCATCCCAACGTATACATCGACACATCCGCGTACACGGCCAAGCGGTTCCCGCCCGAACTGGTCCGGTATATGAAAACCAACGGAAAGAAAAAAGTGATATTCGGCACCAACTATCCCATGATCCCCCATGCCAAATGCCTGGAGGATCTGGACAGCCTGGGCCTGGAGGAAGAAACCCGGGAATGCTTCCTCTACAAAAACGCCCGGGAGGTGTTCAACCTGGATTAGCCGGCGGCGACGGATTTGTGGCGCCGGGCGTGACATATTCCTGACCAGCCCTGGCATGCAATGCCGGGGGCCGTGTTTTTTTTAGGCGGCCCAGGCAAGAGGGTTTCTTGCCTGGGTTGCCTAAGCAACAGATGGTGCGGCCAAGAAAGAGTCTTGAAATGGTGAAAGATCGGCGGGAGGTTGGAGTGGGTTGAATTCCCTATTTTTTGGGATTTTAAATGCATCATAGATACATTGAAAATAATATGATTTCTGATACTTCCATATGCATTCCCACGCAAAGCATGGGAACGAGGTTGGGTGTTGGATAGAACGTCGCTTCGATTAATCTTTTTTGATTTCCACTACAGCATAGGCCGAAAAAAATGCGCTCACGCGCCCCGGCAGGATACTGCCCTGCCGCGGCCACCCTACTACGGACGGCGACCAGAGCGCCACAATCCACGTTGTAGACGCGCCCCCCTGTGGGCGCCAACGGCGTGCAAAGCACGCATAAGCAGGGCAAGCCCTGAATCTACAGAGCCCCGGAGAGGGGGGCGATTTTCGGCCGCGCTTCCGGCGGCAAACTCTCGCGTGTTTTTTTATGGGTGGCCCAGGCAAGGCAGTTTGTTGCCTGGGTTGCGAAGCAACAGAAGGTGCGGCCAAAAAAGAGCATTGAAATTGTGCAAGGTCGGCGGGCGTATGAATTTTGTTGAACCCACGCTTTTTGGATTTTCAGTGCATTATGGACATATTGAAAATAATGTGATTTCTGATAGTTCCATATGCATTCCCACGCGCAGCATGGGAACGAGGTTGGCGTTGGGAAGAGCGTCCGAACGAATAATCTCCTCTGATTTCCACGGCTGACGAGGCCGAACCAAGTGCGCTCACGCGCCCCGGCAGGATACTGCCCTGCCGCGGCCACCCTCCATCTGCACAGGATTATTAATTGCCTCCATGGCAATGGATTCTCCCCAGGCCAGCCCTGGCATGCAATGCCAGGGGCCGTCAGGCCAATATGTCGACCGAAAAAGGTTCAAAGGCCAATGGACTGCTGTGAACCGAGGTCGATCATATGAAAGGGTGGCACTGGCAGCGTCGTTTGCCGCCGTGTTGCGAAGCAACAGTAGGTGCGACCATAAGGAATTGTTGAAATCGGGAACTATGGACGGATGAAAATTTTTCTTGAGAGATCTTTTTTTTTGCCCTTGTTTTGGATGGTCTGCCATTTATTAAACAATTCAGGATTCTAACGCCGCTTAGGTTTTACTGCATGTACTCACGCACCCCGGCAGGATACTACTTTGCCGGGGCTACCCAACCCCATTGTAGACGCGCCCCCCTGTGGGCGCCGCCGGCGCGCTTAGTGCGCCTTGGGCAGAGTTCGGCCTGCATCTACATATTACAAACTCTCAAACGTCAAACGTTGATTTGACGCTTTTCAGTGCCCTCTTTATACTTTAAAAGAACTTACTCCAGAAAGCGGAGGAAGGTTTGGACATAGTGATCTGATTTACCCATTCGAAAAGGCCTTTAACTTCCTGAATGATATCTTCATTCAAACCAGTATTCCGCCACTCGCTCCACGCCCATTCCAGAGCGGAAACAAATACAGAAGGAGGGTAAATATGATCATTTTTCATAATGTTTACAAGAGGATTTCCTTGTCCAATTTGATAACCAGTCCATACTGGATCGCCATCCTCTACCCAGGTGCATTCGGCACTTTTTGGCCCATCAATTTGCATTTTTTCTCTGGAAAATTGCAAATTATAGGTATCATCTCTTCCCCAACGAGGCGAAAATAACAATACTTGAAATTCTGTTCTCTCAGCCATTATAACCTCCTTTTTTTATTCCACCCAGCCCTGCTCCACGCCGTGACAGGCGACGACGGCGTTATCTCCGGCGTTGAAGGGCTGGGGGATTTCCTTTGTGCAGATGTCCTTGGCGTAGGTGCATCTTTGATGAAACACGCAGCCCGAAGGCAGGTGCAAGGGCGAGGTGACCTCTCCTTTCAGGCGGATATGCTTGGCTTTTTTCTCCCCCAGTCTGGGAATGGCGGATAACAGGGCCTTGGTGTAGGGATGCCTGGGATTGTTGAAAATCTCGCCGCCCGGGGAAAGCTCGCACAGGCTGCCCAGATACATGACCGCCACCCGTGTGGAAATATGGGCCACCACGGAAAGATCGTGGGTGATGAACATATAGGTCAGGCCGCGTTTTTCCTGGGCTTCCATGAACAAATTGAGAATTTGCGCCTGCACGGACACGTCCAGGGCGCTCACCGGCTCGTCGGCCACGACAAACTCCGGGTCCACCATCAGGGCCCGGGCGATGGATATGCGCTGGCGCTGCCCGCCGGAAAACTCGTGGGGAAAGCGTTCGGCCCAGGCGGGATGGACGCCCACCTGCTCCATAACCTCTGCGATGCGATCCAGCCGCTGTTCCCTTGTAAGCTGCGGGTAGTGAAAAAACAGGGGCTCCTCCAGGGTTTTGCGTACGGTGAACCGGGGGTTCAGGGAGGCGTAGGGGTCCTGGAAGACCATTTGCATGCGTTTTTTGTACGGGGTCTTTTGGGAGTAGGACAGATCGTCTATCCGGTCGCCGTCGTAGAAAATCTTTCCGCATTCCGGCTGCAACAGGCCGGTGACGGTCCTGGCCAGGGTGGACTTTCCGCAGCCCGACTCCCCGACCACGGAGAAGGTTTCCCCCTGATAGATGTCAAAAGAAACCCCGTTGACCGCCTTGACGATGGCCTTCTTGCGCACGGGCCGGCCGTTTTCCCATCGGAACTGCTCCCAGAAGCCGCCGGTGACGTCGAATTCCTTGTACACGTCTTCCAACTTAAGAAGGGGCTTGGCCTGGGTGTTCATGAGGCCCCTCCTTTCGCCAGGGCGTGGCAGGCGGCAAGGGCGTTTCCGTTATCCAATTCGATCAATTCCGGGACTTTTTCCTTGCATATGGGCATGACCAGTTCGCATCGGGGATGGAAGGAGCATCCCTGGGGCATGTCGGTCAAAGACGGCATGTTTCCGGGGATCTGGCACAGAGTCTTGCCCCGCTGCTGGCTTTCGGGCAGGGCGGCGATGAGCCCTTGGGTGTAGGGGTGACGGGGGTTGGAGACCACGTCCCGGGTGAGGCCTTGCTCCACAATGCGGCCTGCGTACATGACGATGATCCGGTCGGTCACCTGGCTGACCACGCCCAAGTCGTGGGTGATGAGGATCAATGCCATTCTTTCCGATTCGCAAAGCTCGGACAAAAGATCCATGATTTCCGCCTGGATGGTCACGTCCAGGGCGGTGGTGGGTTCGTCGGCTATGATGACGGCCGGGTCGGTCAACAAGGCTATGGCGATGACGATGCGCTGGCGCATGCCGCCGGAAAACTCGTGGGGGTATTGATCCAGCCTTTTTTCCGGGGAGGGAATGTGCACCTTTTTCAGCTTATCGAGAGCTATGGCCTGAGCTTCGGCCCTGGAAACGTTCTTGTGCGCCAGGATGGTTTCCGTCATCTGGGTTCCGATGGAAAGCACCGGGTTCAGGGTCATCATGGGGTCCTGAAAAATCATGCTGATGCGATTGCCCCGGATATTGCGCACTTCCTCGATGGAAAGCCCGGCGATGTCCCGGCCTTCAAAAAGCACCTTGCCGCCGGAGATGAAACCGGGCTTGCTGATGAGCTTGATAATGGCGAAGCCGGTTACCGACTTGCCCGCGCCGCTTTCGCCCACCAGGCCCACGCGCTCCCCCTGATCCAGGAAAAAGCTCACGTCATTGATGGCCGTGACCTCTCCGGAGCGCAGGCGGAATTTTACTTCCAGATTGTGTATTTCCAGCAAATGATCCATAGCCGCTTGAATTACCTTTTATACAGTTTGGGGTTGAGCACGTCGCGCACCCAATCTCCCAGAAGATTGATCACGACCACCAGGGTTACGAGGAGGACGCCCGGAAACAGGGTGATCCACCAGGACCCGGAGAAGATGTATTCAAAGCCCGAATTGATCAAAGAACCCAGGCTGGGCTTGGTTACCGGCATGCCCAGGCCCAAAAAGGACAGGGCCGCCTCGCTCATGATGGCGTTGGCCACCTGCACCGTGGAGATAACCAGCACCGGGCTCAAGGTGTTGGGGAGGATGTGCCGAAACATGATCCACCAACGGGGCAGGCCGATAACCCGGGCGGCCTCCACGTATTCCTTTTTCTTTTCGCCCAGAACGCTGGCCCGCACCGTGCGCCCGTATTGGGGCCATTCCGCCAGGCCGATGATGACGACCAGCAAGGGCACGGCAAGCTCTTCATACTTGGACAGGCCGAAAGCCAGCTGGAATATGGCGGATATGATGATAGCCACCATGAGGGTGGAGAAAGACAGCTGCACGTCCGCCACCCGCATGAGAAAGGAGTCCACCTTGCCCCCCACGTATCCGGCAATCAGACCGATCATCACGCCCAGAAAGGCCTGAAGACAGACAGCTCCAAGCCCGATGAGAATGGACAGCCTCATGCCGTATAGCATGGCCGACAGCATGTCGCGCCCCTGGATGTCCGTGCCAAGGAGGTAGTTGCTTGAGCCTTCCTCCATCCAGGCGGGGGGAAGCTCGGAGTCCATGATGTCGATGGATGCGGACTCGTAAACGTCATGGGGAGCGATCCAGGGCGCGGAAAAGCTGAGAATCGTCAGGATGACCAGGATGGAAAAGCTGGCGATGGCCACCGGATCCCGGCGAAAGCTGAACCAGAAAAAAGAATTTTTAAAACGCCGCCAAAGTTTTTTCATTTCCTGCCTGCTATCCGTACCGTGGGGTTGACCAACCCGTAAATGATATCAACCATCGTATTCACCGCCACAAAAACCACGCCCACAACCATCATGTAGGCCACTAACAGCGTGGTGTCGGAGCGCTCCACGGCTTCCAGGAACATGAACCCCATGCCCTGCCACTGGAAGACCGTTTCCGTCAGGATGGTGTAGGCGATGAGTATTCCCAACTGCACCCCGCCCACGGTGATGACGGGCAACAAGGTATTTTTAAAGGCGTGGACGAAATACACCCGTCTGGGGGCCAGCCCTTTGGCCCAGGCGTATTTGACGTACTCGCTCTGAAGGACTTCCATCATTTCGGACCTGATTAAACGGATAAATAAAGGGAGCATGATGGAGGAAAGGGCGATGCTGGGCAGGATGAGATGCTTCCACCCGTCGATAGTCAGCAAGCCGGTTTCCCATCCCCACAGGCTGACGGTGGCGCCCCGTCCGTAGGAAGGAAGCCACCCCAACTCCACGCTGAATACATAGATTAATAAAATCGCCGTTAAAAAGACGGGAATGGAGACGCCCACAATGCTGGCGCCCATGATAAACCGGGTCAGCCAACTTCGAGGGCGTATGGCCGCATAGACTCCGGCCGGTATGGAAAGAAAAATGATGATCAGGCTGGAGACGAAAACCAGCTCCAGGGTGGCGGGGGCCTTTTTGACGATGACCTCCAGGGTGGGCTTTTTGTAGAAAAAGCTCATGCCCAGGTCCCCGTGGACGGCGTTTTTCATAAAACGCACGTACTGGGACATAAAAGGATCGTTCAGCCCCAACTGTTCCCGGAGCGCGTCCCTTTCGGCCTTGGAGACGGAAATCCCCACCAGATCGCGCACGGGATCGCCGATCTGGTGCTTGATGGCGAATCCGATAAAGCCGATGACCAGAATCACGAACAAGGATTGAATAATGCGTCGAATGACAAAGGCGAACATATTTACCGCGCAATTTTTAAATGATTGTTTGGAATTCCAGCGAAAAAAACCCCGGACCGCGTTTGCGATCCGGGGTTTGGGAGCAGCTTATTTGATCACGAGATCCCCAAAGTAGGGAAAGTTCATGACGTTGACGATGGGGTCGATGTCCAGATTGGACTTGCCGGCCCAGGACAGGTTCTGCCAATGCAGAGGCACGTAGGCGGCGTCGTCATACAGGATGCGTTCCACCTGTTTGAGGATCTGAGACCGCTTGGCCGGATCGGTTTCGCTCTGAGAGTCCAGAACAAGCTCGTCCACCTGGGGGTTGCAGTAGTTGCCGCTGTTGTACTGGCCGTAGCCGGTTTCCTTGTCGGGGCACATGCACAGGAACTCGGTGTAGTTGGCGGAGTCTTCGGTGTCGGAGTGCCAGCCGATCATCTGGATGTCAGCCACCTGGGCGTCGAATTCATCCCAGTATTGGGCTTTGGGCATGGTTTTGAGGTTCACTTTGATGTTGATCTTGGCCAGCATGGACACGATGGCTTCGGCGATTTTTTCGTCGTTTACGTACCGGTTGTTGGGGGCGATCATGGAGCAGGAAAAGCCATTTTCAAAACCGGCTTCCTTCATGAGGGTTTTGGCTTTTTCCAGGTCGTAACGGGGAACCAGGGCGGGATCGTAACCGGCGAATCCCATGGGGCCCTGCTGGCCGGCGGCCAGGGCTTCGCCCTTCATGATCTTTTTCACGATGCCTTCGTTGTTGATGGCGTAAACGATGGCCTGACGCACCTTGCGGTTGGCGAATTCAGGGCGGCGTTTCTGGTTCAACTGCACGGTGATGATGCGGGAGCCGGCCATGGTGGCCAACTGTACGCCTTTTTCCTTGCGGATGCGTTCGTAATCCTGGGGAGGCACGGGCATGATGAAGTCCACGTCCCCGGAAAGAAGGGCGGCCACGCGGGTGGCGTCGTTCTTGATGGGAGTCAGGACGATTTCATCGGCGTTGCCGGGGGAGGCTTTGTCCCAGTAGTCTGCAAAACGGGTGAACACGTTTTTCACGCCTTGTTCCCGGTAGGTCACCTTGTAGGGGCCGGTGCCGGATTCGTTGGTCAGGGCAAAGGAGGGGCCGATTTTGACGATGGCGTCCTTGGGCTGGCCTTTTTCATCGGTTCCCGTGTAAAAAGCGGAATCCATGGGAAAAACATAGGTTGCCATGTTCAGAACCAGGGGATACGGCTTGGTGGTTTTCAAATCAACCACATAGTCGCTCACAGCCACGGGGCCCGTAAAGGGATCGAACAGGGCTTTGTAGTCCTGGCTTTTTTTCAGGCGATCAATGGTAAAAACCACGTCCTTGGCCGTAAACTCGGCTCCGGAATGGAACTTGACGCCCTTGCGCAGATAAAAGCGCATGGTCAGGTCGTCGAGTCTTTCCCATTTTTCCGCCAAACGGGGTTCAATTTGCATATCCTTGGTCCAGCGCACCAACGGATCAAACACCATGTGGCTGTACTGCAGCATTCCGCCGGAAAGCTGAACATGGGGGTCTAACGAGACGGGGTCAGCATCCATGGCGAGCTTGAGGGTTTTGGCCTGAACCGTTGCACCGAACGCAAGCACGATGCACAGGGCCAGACACGCAGCGATTAAAATCTTTTTCATGGCAAACCTCCTGGTAATTGAGTTGTGGTCGGTTGAAAATCCAGGCATAGCCTCACTGCATTAAGGTTTAAATATGCTTTAATTTCAGCATTAAACAGCTATTGACGCCCTCCCGTGGATCAACCGCCGCTGTGTTTAGACAATGTTAGGACAGGGGTCAAGGAAAAACGGCGCCTCGGGCTTTTATGTTGGTGATGATTCTTATTTTCGCATTATACACATTAGAGAACTTCATGTAAACTTGTGTAAAAACCTCGAAAAAATTTTTGCGGGAAGTAAAAAAAATTGGGCGGAAGTTGAATAAGGCCGTTTTGCGGACGGAACGACGGAGCGTAACAATTGTGGACGCACTTGACAAGCGCCGACTATAGTCGAAAGGCCTAAATAAATCTCTGTTTTTTCTGGAACAGGCCATTTATAATTCGTCTATGCAAACCCCTTGCTGCTCATCATTGCGGGCTTTTTTTCTAAAAGCCCAGGTCAGGACTTCCATGACTTTCAGCATGCCTATGGGAGAAAGGCGATAGGCCCACCAAAGAATGCGGGCGTGCAGGGGAAAGACGATCACGGCTTTATTCTTTTTTGCGCCGGAAAGAATCTTGTCCGCCGCCTTATCCGCCGAGCAGGCCCGGACAGGCAGCATGCCCAGCACATCCTGGACGTCCGCCTTTGCGGACTGGCAATTGGTGTACAGGGAGGTGTCCACCAAGCCGGGACAAACCACGGAAACCTTGACGCCCAGGGCCGCCGCCTCGGCCCTTAAGGAAAGGGAAAGCCCCACAGCGGCCTGTTTGGTCATGACGTACGCCGCCGTCACAGGCTGATAAATCAACCCGGCCATGGAAGCCGTGTTGACAATATGCCCGAAGCCCTGCCGAAGCATCACGGAATAAGCGGCCAGGGTTCCGTGCAATACGCCCATGACGTTTACCGCCATGAGCTTTTCCCACTGGCCCGGCGCCATGTCCCGAACTTCGCCCACCACAAGAATTCCGGCGTTGTTGAACATATAATCCAGACGGCCGTGCTTTTGCGCAACCTCTTCCACCAGGGCGTACACCGCGTCCTTGTCGGTCACATCCAGGGATGCGGCCTCGGCCTTTCCTCCTGCGGAGCGAATTTCTTCAACGACCCGGCTTGCATCATCAAAGGCTATGTCCGCTGCAATGACCTTTGCGCCCGCAGCCGCCAGCTTCCGGCAAAGGGATTCGCCCATGCCTGAGCCGCCGCCCGTGACGATGGCGACTTTATCCTTGAATTGGGTCATGGATCCTCTCCTTGGATTAGGAAGACGGAAAACGAGAAATAGTGACTATTTTTGACGCAAACTCCTTCACAATACACATCCGCAGCCAATCCGCATGTTGGGTTCGAAGTCCAATAGCTCTTTAGGCGATTGAAGGCGGAAAGCAGGACTTCTTAACCCAACCTACTATTTTTACTTGAAATGACGTAGATTGGGTAGAGCTTGCGAAACCCAACATATCAACCGCCGCTACGCACCGGCATTACTCCAGCCCCCTGGCGAATTTCTTAAACAGCCAAACAAGAGAAACAATGGCAACAACAAACCCGATCGACAAAACCCAAGTGAGCGGCAGGGTCGCAAACCCGGCGCCGATCAAAGGCGTGCAAGCGCCGACGTCCCATTCTGAAATCGTCCCCACGTTCCAGATCCGGCCCCAGGTGACGACAATGAAGCAGAGAAGCAAGGCCAGCAGACCGGTTAAAAGCGCAGCCCCTCCCCCGGGCCTGAGCTTTTTCGCCTCATGGGCAAGCAAAAACCCAAAGGTAAACATGGCCGGATACAGCAAAAAAACGTACAGGACCGTCCAAATCGGCAAACGCGAGGCGTCCAGCCAGTACATCCACATCCAGTCCGGCTGCAAGGCGTAGGCCGATACCGCAATGCCCATCCCCACCGCCGCATTGTAAGCCATGCCCCAACGATAATACGGGCTGCTTAACAAAGATCGGGCGCCGGACGGGGCGCCTGCAACTGCTTCGGCCGAACCGCCGGCCGCCAGGCGCTCCCCCGCCGCCATATGAAAAGCAACGCCCAGGGCTGTCGTCAACGTGGCATCCAAAGGTATTGTCATGATCTCCCCTCCTGATTTACCCACGAAAATTAAACGTGTCAGCAAAACTGCCATGGTCGAAAAGAAATAAATGAAACCGGTCCATACGTGCGCGTCTACGAACTGCCTTAAAGCGAAAGCCGATGAGTCTTCGTCCCTTCCCCCCTGGCGGGGGAAGGACAGGATGGGGGGGGAACTATCTGAAAAGGCGCAACATATCACCCCCACCCTAACCCTCCCCCGTCAAGGGGGAGGGAATTTTTTCGCCCCATTCCGCTGCTGAAAGTCTTATCGCCCGCATCTATGGCAATGGCGCCAGCCGTCACTGGAACATACTTCAAACAATTTTGGTACGAGCTTGTACCAAGTTTAACCAAGTTTGCGTTGCAAAGTCAAGAACATTTTGCCATGGTGCGATTATGACAACATCTCCGGTACGACCATATTTAGGCAAATCCGCCGAGGAGCGCATACAGGGGCGCCGCCGCCTGTTGATGGATACGGCCTTTGAATTGCTGGCCTCCGACGGCTGGCGCCAAGCGACCATCGACAAAATCTGCAGGCAGGCAAAGTTGAACAAGCGCTATTTTTACGAGAGCTTTCCGGGCTTGGATGAGCTTGCGGCCGCGGTGGTGGACGAGCTGGCCCAGGGGCTTTTGGAGCAGGGTTTTCAGGCGGTTCAAGAGGCTTGGGAGGAAGGATTGTCCACGGATGACCTGGCTCGCAAGGCCATTGCAGCCGTGGTGGAGTACGTCACGGACGACCCGCGCAGGGCGCGTGTTTTATTCACGGAAGTTGCAGCCAGCCCCCAGGCCATGGCCCATCGCAAAGCCACGATCCATGGCCTTGCAAAGGCCCTGTCCGCCTACGGGCACGAGCATCATAACGCCCAGGGGGAAGAGGATCCCTTGGACATTCTGGCCTCCGCATTGCTGATCGGAGGAAGCATGGAGGCGGTTCTCACCTGGCTTGACGGCAATATCGCCATGTCCCGGGAGCAGTTCATCGACGATCTGGCGGCCTTATGGGTGTTCGCCGGAGACGGCGCCGCGGCCCGGGCCAAAGCACGGCAAAAAAAAGGGATAACCTGATCGGCCGCCCCTTTCAATCTTTATTCAATGCCTTAAAACGCTGCTTTGCCGTCGCGCAGGAACTGTAAAATACGCAGAGACCGCTTCTACAGGGCGATACTCAGGACTTTTCACTCTTCCGTCATTTTCCAGACGACTTCATACAACTCATTGCGGCGGCTTTGCAGGTTCCGCACGCTTCCCTGCTGGCGCAGTTCCTTGAGCAGGTCAAGATCCAAATCCACCATCAGGGTCATTTCGGTGTTCGGCGTAGCCTCGGCGGCTATGGCGTCGTGGGGAAAGGCAAAGTCGGACGGCGTGAAGACGGCGGACTGGGAGTATTGGATGTCCATGTTTTCCACCTTGGGCAGGTTGCCCACGCTGCCTGAAATGGCCACATAACACTCATTTTCGATGGCCCGGGCCTGGGCGCATCTTCGGACCCGCAAATAGGCGTTTTTCGTGTCCGTCAAAAACGGCACAAGCAGCAGGGTCATGCCCTTGTCGGCAAGATTGCGTGAAAGCTCGGGAAACTCCACATCATAGCAAATAAGGACCCCGATTTTCCCAAGGTCCGTATCGAAAATTTTCAATTGATCCCCGCCCTTTAAGCCCCAATACTGGGACTCGTCCGGCGTGATGTGCAATTTGTACTGGGCGTCCCATGTTCCGTCCCGCCGGCAGACGAAAGCCACGTTATACAGGAAGTCGTCCCGAAGCTCGGGCATGCTGCCCGTCACAATATTGATGTTGTAGGTGATTGCCATGTTAACAAAAGCCATGCGGATTTCCTCGGTATATTCGGAAAGGGATCGCATGGCTTCCGCCGGATTTTCCTGGTTGAAATTTTTTAAAAGCGGGGCATTAACCAACTCGGGAAATAAGACGATGTCGGAATTATAGCCGGCCACCGCATCCACGAAAAACTCGGCTTGATGCAAAAAGTCCTCCACTTTGTCAAAGGGCCTCATCTGCCACTGCACCACCCCGATGCGCGGATAGGACTTTCTGCCGCCGAACAGTTTCTGCTTTTTTTCGTAGTAGATATTGTTCCATTCCATCAACACCCCGTAAGAGTCCGACTGGGCGTCTTCCGGAATATAATTCTTCATTATTTTCTTTATGTGAAAATCATTGAGCAACTGAAAGGATAAAACCGGATCGTAGATTTCATTGTCCTTCACCTTTTGGATGTAGGCTGCCGGCGTCATGTCATGGGAGTGCTTCCCATAACCGGGAATCCTGCCGCCGAAAATGATGCTTTTCAAATTCAGGGTTTCGCAAAGCTCTTTGCGGGCGTCATACAGGCGCCGGCCCAGGCGAAGGCCGCGATAATCAGGATCCACAAAGATGTCCACGCCGTAGAGGGCGTCCCCTTCGGGTTCATGGGCCGACATCTCTCCGCCCTTGACGACGTCCTCATAAGTATGCCGCCTGTTTTCAAACGCCTCGGCGTTGACCAGAATGGCAAGGGCCGCCCCCACCACCTTGCCGTTATCCTCGATGCAAATCTGGCCTTCCGGAAATTGCTTGATCAAGGCGCCGAACTCTTCCGGCTCCCAGGCGCCGCCCATTCCTTTATAGACCCGATCCATGATACGTTTGATATCCGCGTAGTCCTTATCTTTCAGGCCCCTGAGTATAAACTTGTGTTCCTGCTGCTCCGTATCATTCATAATAGATCCATGCCTTTATTGTTTGAGCCGGGATTATTCTTTCAGCCAATCCGAAAGAGACACGCTCCTATCATCTCTTCAGGGCCGAAACAATTCAAAACATTCTATCTGATTAAAGCCTGCCAAAAAAAATCAAAGAGGAAACCGCCGGATGGATTTGCATGGGGAGCGGAGGGTTAGGCTAAGCATCCTTTTGCCGTCCCCCCGCTCCCGGAGTATTGCTTAAACCCTTAAAACGCCACTTTGTCGCGGCCTTTGAGCTGAAGAATTTCGCGGGTTTCGTCCGGGGTGTAAGGCTCGTACCCGAACTCCTTGGCGATGCGGATCATTTTTTCCACCAACTGGGCGTTATTGGTCGCCATTTCGCCGGGGGCTAGCCACAGGTTGTCTTCCAGGCCCACGCGCACGCCGCCGCCAAGCAGCATGGAAGTGGTCCCCATGGCGAATTCGTTTCTGCCCGCAGCGATGGTGGAGAACATGCACTTATCGCCGAACAGGGACTGGGCCGTCTGCTTCATGTGCAGCAAATGGGGAATGGTGGAGGCGATGCCGCCCAGAATCCCCATGACAAACTGGACGTACACGGGATTTTTAAGCTGCCGGGTCTGAAAGTAATAATGGGCGTTGTGCAGATGGCCCACGTCGTAGGCTTCCAGCTCCGGCTTGGTTCCGGCCTCGCCCATGATCTTGAAAACCATGTCCAGGTCGCTGAAGGTGTTCTTGAATATAAAATCCCTGGAGCCTTCCAGGTAGACTTTCTCCCACTCGTATTTCCATTCCGTGAATTTTTCCGCCACGGGAAAGAGCGCGAAATTGATGGACCCCAGGTTGCAGGAGGCCAGCTCGGGCTTGTATTTGGGAACGGCCGCCAGACGCTGCTCCACGGTCATGTTGATGCCGCCGCCGGTGGTGATGCAAACGACGCCGTCGCACCGGGCGTTGATGGAGGAAACGATCTCGCCCATGACGTCCAGATCGCCGGTGGGCATGCCGTTTTCCGGGTCCCGTGCGTGGACGTGCACGGTGGAGGCGCCGGCCTTGACGGCGTCCACGGCCTGATCCGCGATGTCCTTGGGCTTGATGGGCAGATAGGGAGCCATGGTGGGGGTGTGGATGGCTCCGGTTACAGCGCAATTGAGAATGAATTTGGGCATGATGGGGGCCTTTCTTTGGGTTAGTCTTCTACTATGGCTACGGGACGGGTCCACCCGCCGGAAGCGCCGGTTATCTTTATGGGAAAGCAGGCCACCTTGAATCCGTGGGGCCGGGGGATTTTATCCAGATTGGTCAGTTTTTCCATGTGGCAGTAGCCCATTTCAATGCCTGCAAAATGAGCTTCCCAGATGACGGCGGGGTCGCCTTTTTCCTTGAACTCCTGGGCCAGAAACGGCAGGGGCCGGTCCCAGGACCAGGCGTCGATGCCCACCACTTTCACGCCCCTCTCGCAGAGATAGAGGGTGGACTCGCGGGTCATGCCCGCGCCCTTGACCAGATAGTCAATCTTCCCCCAATAGGCGTCCGCGCCGGTGCGCACCAGGACGATGTCCAGGGGCTTGAGGGTGTAATCGATGCGCTTCAACTCCGCTTCCACGTCCCCGGCGGTAATGCGTTCTCCGTCCGCCTTGTGGGCGAAATCCAAGAGCACGCCGTCCTGAAAGCACCATTCCAAGGGCACTTCGTCGATGGTCAGGGCCTTTTTGCCGTTATCCATAGTGGGATGGTAATGGTACGGAGCGTCCAGATGGGTGCCTGAATGGGTGGTCAGTTGCACAAATTCCACGGCCCAACCCAGGCCCTTGGGTAGTTGGTTCTTTTTCAGGCCGGGGAAGAAGGTTTCCATCTGGTCCGCGCCCATGGCGTGGTCGATGAAATCCACCTTGGGAATCATCATTTCAGGGTCGGACGGCAGACCGGTTTCAATGGCTATGGATAAATCAATGAATGTTTGTCCCATAATTCGCCTCGCTATGGTTATAGGTGTGGGGAGTCCAGGGCCTTATGATGCCTGCATAGTACCCCTGAAAGGCTTTTGAGAGCAAGCTTACACCGGATGATTTTGCACGCCGCCCTTGCAAAATCTCTTAAAATGGAGTTATTCTACCACCGTACAGCAGCAGGCGCAGTCAATGAGTAAAATGTGTTCTTTAACTCTTTATGCTTACGCGGAAAAGGAATCTTGTCTATGAAATTGACCGCAAAAGAAGTTATGTCCAAGGAATATGAAACCATCTCTCTGGACGCCCCTGTGATGGAGGCGGTGGAACGCATTCTAAAAGGCAAGGTGCGCGAGTCGGGGTTCAGAACCATCAGCCTGATGGTGACGGACTCCATGGGCAGGCTGGCCGGCGTGATATCCATGCTGGACATCCTCTACCATGTGCGCCCTCCTTTCTTCAATTACATGGCCGACAACGCAGGCATGGACATGGACGATGTCTCCCTGTACATCGACAGATTCAAAGGCCTCAGCGTCAAGCATGTGATGACCATTCAGACTTCCGGCGCCTACCCGGAAGAAAACATCCTGCCTCTTATCGACCAGATGGTGCGTAAAAAAGTCCGCCGCCTTCCGGTTTTGGAAGACGGCATTCTGGTTGGAGTCGTGTACATTACGGAAGTCTATCGCAAGATCTGCCAGGAATGGCTGGGAGCGGAGCTTTAATCCCTATCCAAAAATGAAAGGCGCGGGGAGGGCTTGATTCAAGAAGCCCTTCCCGCGCCTTTTTTATTGTTCGCTTTATTATTGGAGCCCTTGCCGGGATGACGGTCCGGGCCGCAGCCGATAATGGGGCCTGGCAGAGCAGTATCCTGCATAGGCGCGCCAGCGCAGTTGGAGCGGCCTTTAGCGTGATGGAAACCATCAATCTCCTGCGGACGAAAGCCCTTTCCAAAACCAAATAAAAACATGAATTCAAGCGGGTTCGTTCGCCCGCCAACCACATCCAGTTTCTGCATTCTTTCCCGGCCGCACCTTTTGTTCTTTCGAACCCAGGCAAAAAAAGCCTTGCCTGGGCCACCCACAAAGACGGCTGAGGTGCTCCGTCATCCCCGAATAGCGCCGGGGTGTGGATCCAAAGCCCGGAAAACGAATGAGCAAATTACTCCAATGACAGCAACTTGGTATCAGGCCGCGCCGCTTTCCATTTTAATCGGATTTTGCCCTGAGACCTTATAACGGGTTATAATCTATCCGTCCGCTTTATCATAAGAAAAGCTCCACGCCATCCGGCGTTTATGCGCCGGGTCAAACTCTCATTTTCAGGAGGAGGAGATTATGAAGCTGACCGCCAAAGACGTGATGTATCTGGAGTACGAAACCATCCCCATGGACGCGCCCGTCATGGAGGCTGTGGAAAGAATCGCCCACGGCAAGGTCAGGGAATCGGGCTACAAGACCATCAGCCTGATAGTCACCGATCCCGTAGGGGGAATGGCCGGCGTCATTTCCATGGTGGACATCCTGTACAATCTGCGGCCGCCGTTCTTCAATTATATGGAGGACAACGCCGGCATGGATATGGACGACATTACGCCCTATATTGAACGGTTCAAAGGCTTAAGCGTGCGGCATGTCATGACCACCCAGGCGTCCACGGCAGCAGCGGACGAACACATCCTGGTTCTGGTGGATCGCATGGTGCGGAAAAAAATCCGCCGCCTTCCGGTTTTGGAAAACGGAACCGTGATCGGAGTGGTTTATATTCATGAGGTGTTTCAGAGATTGTGCGAGGACTGGCTGGGCATTGCAGTTTAGCAGCCCGGTGCGGGCCGGGATGAACGCCTACTCGTCTTCAAACACGCAGGAGTCTTCTATGTAATCCTCGAAAGCCTCCTGATACTCCTCAAAGGGGTAGGATTTGTTGCAGGATTTGCAAACCACCTTGGAGTTTTCGCATTTGCCTTTGATGGAGGTTTCGCCCCCGCATTCAATGCATTTAGGGCTGAAGGTCGTTTCCGAAATTTTGGTCATGGTCCTTTTCCTTTCTTACGTCCATGCCCCGGGTATAACTCTCCAGCCACTCTTTGGCAAGAGCTGCAAGACGGCGGCGATCATTTTCATCCAACCCTGCGGGGTCGAAGCGATACCTATAATGCAAATTAATGATCTCCCGGAGAAGGTCAACCTTTAAGCCCTCCGGCACGTCGTTCCCGAGCCTAAGCGCCCATTGGTTGAGGTTTTCCCCTTGCCGCCGGGAATACCCCTGGGCGTTAAGCATTTCCTCTATGGGATAAAACTCGGAGTCCCCGCCCTGAAAATCCGGCATAAAACGTTCTTCCCTCGATTTTTTATCCTTGCCCACCCGTTCCTTTCGAAACAGCCTCCAAACGAGAAACGCCGCCAGGGGAATAAGCCCCCACAGCAGATAATCCGTGAGGCTTCGACCCGTCCCATGCCCTTGCATGCGTTTTAGCGACATGCGCCACCATAGGTTGGAAAAGGCGTCAAAAACCCCTTGAAACACAGACTCGCCTCTTTTCTCCTCCTCCGCCCAGACCGCCGGGGTGGAGTCCACGTCCCGCCACCGGCCGTCCACATAGGCCAGAGCCCAGGCATGGGCGTGGCGCGCCCTTACAAGCCACTGGCCGTCCGGTCCTTGCTCTATCACGGCGAATCCCGTGGCGTACCGGGCCGGTATCCCGGCCTTGCGCAGAAACAGGGCCGTAGCTGCGGCGAAAAACTCGCAATGCCCTTTTTTGCTATTCAGGAGAAAGCGGGCCAGAGCGGCGTTCCTCCCTCCCCCGCCGTCAAGATCCAGGGTGTATTTAAAATTATCCAAAAAATACTCCTGGATAATGCGGACTTTTTCCAAATCCGTCTCTCCCTCCAGGGGCAGGGAGTCAACCTGCGAGGAAATAAGCGAAGCGATTTCCACGGGAACGCGCATGTCCTCGGGGCCCGGAGGCTTAAGCAGGTCAGGGCCGTCTCCGTAGCGTACATTAAATACGGCCAGGCGGGGCGCAAAGTCCACCACAACCGCCCCGTAATGATTGCGTTCCAGGGTTCGGGATTTTAGCCCCTGGATTTCATAAGTCCCCGCAGGCAGGCTTAACAGGCCCTCCCCGTCTTTCATAAACATGGATATGACCGTTTCCCGGCTGGAATCCGGCGCATCGCCGAAAAACCAAAGGTCTTTGGCGTTGTCGCGGGGAGCGGGGTAAAAATCCGCATCCCGAGCCGTCCAGTTGCCCGAAAAATACGCGTTATAAGCGGCGGAGCGCAACAGGGCGGGAACGCGCTCCCCCGGCTTGGATAAAATGCGCATTACAATGCGATGGGACAGCTTAAGGCGGCCCATGTCCCCCAAGTGGGTAAAGGTTCTGTATGCGTCCTCTTTGGTTTCCAGAGAATCGCCGTACCAATCCAGAAACGCCTGCTCTGCATATCCTTGCAGGGTATGAAGCCCGTTTTGCGCCGCATAACCGGCTCCCACCGCCAACAGAATCAAGGGAATCCACAGGCTCCGGCGGTATCGTTTGGGCCGGGTTTTCCACAAAGCCCAAACCGACAACACAAGAAATCCTAAAAAAAAGGTCGTCCTGGCGTTGGCGGCGCTGGCCGATAGTACGCAGGCCAGGGCGAATGGCAGACCGATGTCCACCACCTTGCGCGGCGACTCGGGGTCCTTCTTCCGCTTCTGGCGTGCGGAGTAAAACAAGGCGCTGGCGTCTATGCCGCCGGCCACTCCGTAATACTGGCAGGCCAGCAAGGGAAAAAACGGAATGGGAATCTGTTGGAGCAAATCCAACAGGGTCTGGGAAGAGGCGTCCTGGCTGAAACGGTATACAAGCAGGGCCATAAACAAAATCGCGCAAACATCGGCGGCCTTGTTGAGATCCTTGGCCGTAAAGGTCCACCTCCAGGGCAGAAAAATGGAAGCCTCGATGACAACCGCCATGATCGCGCCCATGATCGGCATGTTGGTCTGCCACCCCCAAAAAAGCAGCGTGGCGCCTAAAAACAAGCGGGGGGTTTTCATAGCTTCGCTAAATCCTCCGCCATGGAATCAACGTGTATATAGCGGCATTCGCCCCCGCCCTCATCCTGATCTGCGGCCTTATCGGTAATGACCAGCACCAGCACCGGGATGCTCCGGGCTTTCAGCTCCCTTACGAAATTGCGCCGCTCGTCGTCCCAGGCCAGGAGCACGCAAATCACCCCGCTAAGCGCCGAAGCGCGCTGCAATACGGCGGGAGGCAGGACGGAAAACGGCTTGCCCTCGCTGGGCGTTACGGAGGCCAGCACTTCCAGCATGAGGCTTTCATGGCCCATGCCCCGGCCCGTGGTAAAGCAATAGGCCTTGGCGCCCACGAACATCAGGTCCAGCAGGCTTTCCTTGGTCTGCACGGAACTGGCGAAGGACGCCGCCGTGGACACGGCCTCTTCAAAAATCCGGGAGGAGCGGCCTTCCGGAAAGGTATCCAGCACCAGGGCGTGGCGCACGAAAAACTCTTCCTGAAACTCCTTGATGATGGGCTTGCCGGTTTTGGCCCAGCTTCGCCAATGAATGCGTCTGAGAGGATCTCCCGGCTGGTAGTCCCGCATGGACAGGAACTCCTCGGAATCCCCCACGGAATGGGCGATGGAAAAGCCTCCGGGCTGCCTTTTTCGCACGCTTGGCAAATGGATGGGCGGCAGCTCGTATCGTCTGGGCAGGATCAATGCGGATTGCTTGCGGGAAACCCGTTTGAACGAGTTGATCAGATTAAATGGGTCGGGGCGGACAATGGCGACGTCCAAAAAGCCTAAACGCCCGCGGGAGGCAGGCGTGACGCTCGCCTCAATCTCGGTTGACGCTCCCGGCCCCATGTCGGGCACGGGGGAGACCACGCCACGCGGATAGGAGCGCCTGGAGCTTTCCCCCAATCGCACAAGCCTGGCCCAAAGGCCTTTGGGCCAATCGGCCTTTTTTAGTTGATCCAGGCTAAGCCGGTCGTCCTGCATGATTTCCATGCAGCCCAATCCCCTTTCCCGGCGTTTGCCCTGATTATTCAATTGAATGGCGTAATGAAACGGCTGTCCCACGGTTCCGAATTTGGGCAGGCGCCGTTCCGCCTGGATGGAGCAGGAAAAAAATTTGCTAAAAACCCAGGAAAAAAGCATGACCACGCAGAAAAAGCAAAACACCTGAAAGGCGGTGGTTCGGTTGGTGTCCACCCCCACCATGGCGGAAAAAATTATGATCGCCCAGACCAGTCTGCCGGGAATGGTGAACCGCTCCCGCCACCAATATTTGAGGTTAGCCCTGATCCTGAAAAAATTGTGGACGATGCGGCTGATCATCTTGCCCCTTGGATGCCGCCTGTCAAGCAGGAACCGGAACCCTTTTGAGTATGTTTTCCACCACGGCCCTTGTTGTTTGCCCGGAGAATCTGGCCTGGGGATCCATGACCATTCTGTGGGCGATCACGGACACGGCGACCTCCTGGATATGGTCCGGAGAGACGAAACTTTGGTTGTCTATCAGCGCAAGGGCTTGGGAAACCTTCATCAAAGCCAGGGACGCCCGGGGGCTGGCGCCCATGAGGATGCCTTCCTCCTTCCGCGTGGCGCCCACCAGATCCACGATGTAGCGCTTAAGCTCTTCGCTGATGGCCACCTGTTGAACCTGGCTGCGCAACGTCAAAACCTCTTCCATGCCCACGCATGGACCTAACTGCTCCAACGGATGCCTGGCGCCCTGGTCCGACATAATGGAGACCTCCACCTCGGGGCTCACGTATCCGAGGGAAAATTGAAGCGAGAACCGATCCATCTGGGCTTCGGGAAGGGGGTAGGTTCCGGAGGTTTCCACGGGGTTTTGGGTGGCGATCACAAAAAACACGTTTTCCAGCCTGCGCAGCTTTCCGTCGATGCTGACCTGGCTTTCGGCCATGGCTTCCAGCAAGGCGCTTTGAGTCCTGGGGGAGCTGCGGTTGATTTCGTCAGCCAAAAGAATATTCGTGAATATAGGGCCTTTATGAAAATTAAAGGCGTTTTCCTTTTGATCGAAAACCGACACCCCCAGGATGTCCGAAGGCAGCAAATCCGGGGTAAACTGAATCCGGGAAAAATCCAGGTCCACGGAAAGGGCCAGGGCCTTGGCCAGGGTGGTTTTGCCCGTGCCCGGGACGTCCTCCAGCAATACATGCCCGCCGCTGGCGAATCCCGCCATGAGTAAACGAATGGATTTAGCCTGGCCGCGCATGACCGTTTCTATGTTCGCGGTAACGCGGGAGCAGATTTCCCGCGCCTGGGAATGAGGCATGTGTTTCTCCGTTTGAAGGGTGCGCAAGGGCGGGATGGACGCCCTGCCCCGCGGCCCATGCGGGCTTTCAGGTGAACAATGGTTGAAGAGCCATGGCAAACCCGATGTCGCCGTCAATGCGAAGCTGGCCGCTCATGAACATGCTGACGGGGTTTTGTTTGCCTGACATTAATTTTCGGGCGTCTTTCATGGTCAGTTTAAATACGGCGTTGGGCTCCCTGGCGTTGTTCAGTATGACGCTGACCTTGCTGACGCTGTCGTCGTCATTGGTCAGTTCCAGCCCCAACAGCCCTTTGACCTCCTTAACGGCAGACTGCTTCTTCCCGGCCCTGGCTGCGCTGTCTGCGGGCAGCCCCACAAACAGGTCGATGTTTTTCATGCAAATAAGCCGTTCCATGTCTTTCAGGTCTATGCAAATCCGGGCCGTGGGCGAGTCAAGGTCCCCTTCCCCGGCCGACAGCTCCTCTCCGTCTTTGAAGACATAAAAATACGGCTTCCCGGAAATCTCCACGACCAGGGACAATTCAGCGCCTTGAAACTGGGCGCCCGTGCCGGCGTGGCGCATAAACTCCCGGGCGACCTTGGGAATGAACTCGGTCATGAGTTCCTTTACATCCAGCCTGAGGGTGATGCACATGGATTCGGTCATGGTTTGCCCCTATAAAAAGGGTTACTGGAAGAACAGCGAACTTATGCCGGAAGACTATCACACCCGGCCCCCCTCCGCAACAAATTGAAGGTGCAAATTGAAGGCGCCCCCCTACTGGAAGCGGCCTTGACCCCCGGACCGTGTCACAGCCTGTCGACGGAAAAAAGCCGAACAGCTTTTGCAAAACCCCGGGAGAATCCCAGCGCCGCGCCTGTGGATTTTTTCATTAGATTGACAAACTCGTGTAAGAAAGCATATTTTATTGATTCAGTTGGGCGCAGGAAGCGGCTTTTCATGGAAAGCTCCAGTGCTTTCCAATAGTTAAACAAGGACGGGATCCATGATTATGAACAAAATAGTCCGTTTGCTTATAATCATACCCGCCCTTTTGTTTTCCATGGCGCCGACCTTTTACGGCCTGCACCTGGCCTACGGCGATCATCACCATTGCCGCCACGATTGCCAATTGGGCGGCCGCTTCGGCCATCCCCATAAAGGGCCGTCTCTTAGCGGCTCGTCTTTGCACAAACACGACTGCCCGCTATGCCTTGTGCACTCCGCGGTTCCCCAAAACGCTGCAAAGTTCAAGGCTTTTTCAATGGAAAGGGCGCAGGAGGCGGCGTCTTGCCTTGTTGAAGCTGCGCAGGAAAGGTTGGCCGGCGCCAATATAGACGCCCCGTGTTCCAGGGGGCCGCCTGGATTTCATTTCTCGGCCGTACTATAGCATCATTTTAGAATCCGTCTGTTTATTCACGTGGTTTTTCCGTTGGAGCGACTTATGAAAATATTATTTCGTATGCTAGTGTTTTTTTGCGTCCTGGAGCTATGGGCGCCGGGAGCCTTTGCGGGCGACGCCCCCATGCCGGTTTATGTCAGCATTTCGCCCCAGGCTTTTTTTGTGGGGCAGATTGGCGGCGACAGGGTGAGCGTCGACGTCTTGATCCCCCCGGGCAAAAGCCCCGCCGTGTATTCCCCCACCCCGGCCCAGATGTCGGGCCTTGCCAAGGCCAAGGTGTTTTTCCGCATCGGCGTGCCCTTTGAAAACGCGCTCATGCCCAAGATTAAAACCGCTGCGCCCAACACCCTGGTTGTGGACACCCGTCAGGGAATTCGCCTGCGCACCATGTCCGGCCATCACCACCATGAGGGCGAGGAGGAACACCACGACATGGAGGAGCACGGGGACGAGGGCGAAGAGCATCGTCACGACGCAGATGAGCATGACGGCGATCATCATGGCGAGTCTTTGGACGATCACGCACGGGGCAAGGATCCTCATATCTGGCTGGATCCCAATCTGGTGAAAATCCAGGCGAAAACCATTTGCCATGCGCTAATCGACCTGGATCCCGAGGGAAAGGCTTTTTACGAAGCCAACCTGGAAAGCTTTTTAAAGGGGCTGGACGGTCTGGACCGTGAAATCTCCCAGGCTTTAAAGCCTGTCAAGGGGAGCACGGTCTTTGTGTTCCATCCGGCATACGGCTACTTGTGCGACGCCTACGGGTTGAAGCAACTGGCCGTTGAGTTGGAAGGAAAAACGCCCAAAGGCCGGGAGCTGGCCCAGTTTATCGCCAAAGCCAAAAAGGACAACGTGCGGGTGATCTTCGTCCAGCCCCAGTTTGACAAG
The DNA here is from genome assembly GCF_000429905.1 of Desulfatibacillum aliphaticivorans DSM 15576. Taxonomy (NCBI): domain Bacteria; kingdom Pseudomonadati; phylum Thermodesulfobacteriota; class Desulfobacteria; order Desulfobacterales; family Desulfatibacillaceae; genus Desulfatibacillum; species Desulfatibacillum aliphaticivorans. Next base: position 270,616 of record NZ_AUCT01000001.1, read on the forward strand.
AACGCGGCGGAAAACATCGCCCGATCCATTAACGGCGCGGTTCTTGCCCTGAATCCGTTGGCGCGGGACTACTTTACCAACATGAAGAGCATGGCGACAGCCATTTCCCAGGCATTGAGCCAATAAAGCAAAAATCCACGAGGCCGGCGCCGCAAGGGCCGGCCTTATTCTTTAGGGGCGCGGAGCCCCTTCTTTTTAACACTGCATTGCGGAATCATGGAAAAACCGACTATTCATTTAACGCCTATCCACCCTGTTTGCGGGCATGAGCACGCCGAGCCCAAGTCCGGCCGCGCCGGCTTGTGGATTCAAGGCTTGTTTTTGTTCGCTGCGGCGCTCTTTTTCATTTTGTGGGGAAGGCGGGAGGAATTTCAGACCTTCAGCATTATTTTTTCGTCCATTGTTCTGGAAGCCTTTCCCTTCATGCTCCTGGGCGCACTCATCGGAGGCTTGATTGAAGTCTTCGCCCCCCGGGAGAAAATCGCCAATCTGCTGCCCAACCGGCCGGTGTTGACCATTTTTCTGGCTGCGGGACTGGGCTTGATCTTTCCCGTGTGCGAGTGCGCCATCGTCCCGGTGGTGAGGCGCCTTGTGAAAAAAGGCCTGCCTTTGGGCGCGGCCGTGGCTTATTTGCTGGGCGGCCCCATTGTAAATCCCCTGGTAGCGGCGTCCACCCTGGCGGCCTACGGCATGATGTGGAAGGTCGCCGCGATCCGGCTTTTTTTGGGCTTCGCCATCGCCTCGGCGGCGGGAGTCCTCATGGACATGTTCTTCACAAGGGAACAGGCCATCCTGCCGGAAAATCACGTAGGATGCGACTGCTGCCATGACTCCCATGACGGCGGGGGATTTTTCCACCGGCTCCGTGCGGGCCTGGTTCACGGGGCGGAGGATTTTTTCGACATAGGCCGATTCCTGATCATCGGGGCCTTTGTGGCGGCGCTCATGCAGACCATGATCTCACGGGATCTTTTCGCCGCCGCCGTAGGCGTCCCGGTCTTCTCCATCCTGCTTATGATGGTCCTGGCCGTAGTCCTGAGCCTGTGCAGCGAGGCGGACGCCTTCGTCGCCGCGTCGTTCCGGTATACGGGCATGCCTTTTTCCGCCCAGATGGCCTTTATGGTTCTGGGTCCCATGCTGGATATCAAATTGATGCTTATGTATTTAAGTTTGTTTAAAAAACGGGCGATCATCACACTTAGCGCACTGACCGCAGGACTGGTCTTTTTCAGCTTGCTTGTCATGGAGTACATCAGCCTATGAGGTCCACCATCCATATCCTGGAAAAATGGTTTGCGGTACGATTGTTGCCCTGGGTGCTTATCGCCTGGGTGCTTGCCTACGGATGGCTGCTTGAGCAGGACCGGTATCTGGCTTTTTTACAGCCCAGGTTTGCGGGCCTGATGTACATGGGGCTGATAATCGCGGGGTTATTCGCCCTGGCCGCGGTTTCCGCCGGGCGTGGAAAACACGCCCGCGGCTCCTCGCATATACAATGGATTCGGGCGGGATTCCTGCTGCTGCCCATTTTGTTCATCATCGGTGCCCATAATACGGGTTTAGGCGGCTTCGCCCTTTCCAAAAGGGCTTTGGGAACCTCCGTGCCAGGCAAGTCTTTGAAGCAAAAGATCGAGCGGGACGATCCCAGCTTATGGACCATGGCCATCAAGGACCTGCCGCCGGTGAAGAAAGAGGAGAAGCCGGTGCTCCTAAGCAAGCTGCTCCGCAACTGGGAGGATTATGAGGGCGGGGAAGTGTTGACCGAAGGCATGTACTACGCTCCGGAGGACGCGCCCGAAGGCCTGGGCATGGTCTTCCGTTTTTATATAACATGCTGTGCGGCCGACGCGGTTCCGGTTGGAGTCTTTGTAAAGGGAAAAAGCCTGGAATCCCTGAAAAACGACCAATGGGTGCGGGTGCGAGGCGTGTGCAGCAAGGAGGACGTGATGGGCCGGAAGCTGCCGACCCTGACCCTGGAGGAGGCGCAAATCCTCCCCGCCCCGGACGTGAGCGAGCAATATCTGTATTTTTAACCCTGTTTTTACTTTGACGGCTCCGCCCTTGCTTGCTAAGGTTATTTCCTCCTGCAAGGCCCGGGGGACGCCCCCGGCCCTACCCGGAAAATGACTTAAATTTTAAAATAAGCCTCTTCGCCCGTTTTTGTATGGGCGCAGCCTTGAAAACCATCATGCGCGGGGGCGGCTATATACGCAGGTTTTGTTGTGACGCCATATAGAAGGACCATAGAAAAAGTGACGGACGCCCTGGCCGGCGCCCCTCTTGATTATGAAGAGGAAAAGGCCTTTGTGGGCAGCCAGAAGAAAAAAGGGATATCCTGGCAGGAGGCGGGCGTGCTCGTCCTGATGGCCGAAGGGAAAAACGGCCTGTCATTTATTCTGAATAAAAGGTCCCAGGAGGTCTCGCAGCCGGGAGATCTATGCTTTCCCGGCGGACATCCCCTGCCTATTGCGGATCGTTTCATGGCGAACTGGATCATCCCTTACGTCCTGCCCATGCGGAAGAGCCAAGGGTATGCAGCCGCCAGACAACGGAGGCCGAAAACCTTTGAGACTATCTCGTTTTACCTTGCCAACGCCCTGAGGGAGTGCTGGGAGGAAATGCGGGTGGGGCCGCGAAAAATTGATTTTTTGGGAGCTTTGCCGTGTTATAGGCTTGTGGGCAGACGCAAGATCGTATATCCCATGGTTGGGCGTCTGACCAAGCCTGTCAAATTCAAAATAAGCTATGAAATTGAAAAAAACGTCTGCCTGCCGTTGGAGGACTTGTGGGATCCCGACAATTACGGGTTGTACTCCCTCAAGCTCACCGGAAAATACCGGGAACTGGCGGGAACGGACGTCTGGAACCTCCCCTGCTTCGCCGTGGCCGGAAAGGACGGCTCGCGCGATATTCTTTGGGGGGCCACCTTTATGATTCTTATGAACCTTTTAAAGACGGTGTTTGGATTTACCCCCCCCATGGACGGGCCTGTACGAGCGAAGGCGGATTTGTATCCGGCCGCGACCTAAAGCGCCACAAAATTTTATCGGCTGCCAAGTCAGGAAAATGTTTTGCGTCTTGTTGACAGCCGTCTGTTTTTATGGTTCTTGAGTTCCTGTTTTATTAGGGTTGGTTTTCCTGCCGCCGCAAGGCGTAATCAAAACGCGCCCAAAAGCGCTACGAGGAGAAATCTTAGATGAAATATAGATATGTCCTTACCCGGGATGATTCTAAAAACAAACTCACCATCAGCGAATTCGCCCGCGGAGTGGACGAGCATTTGTCCATCATGGGCTCCCGGGAAGTGGACGGAGAGGCCATTCAAGCCGCCCTGTCCCAGGGAAAAATGGCTGTGGTGGACATCCTCCGCACCCACGGCATGTATCCGCCCGAACATGTGGCCATGGATATGGTTGACCTTGTCAATCAACTCTACGGACCCAACAGGGAGGAAGTCAAGGAAGGGTATGTGGATGAAATCGACGTCATTGTGGAAGAAGTTTTCAAGGCCGAAGAGGTAGACGAGTCAGACGATGATGACGTGGATGACGATATGCCGGAAGAAGACATCCTGGAAAGCGACGACCTGGACCTGGGCGACTCCAGCGACGACAGCGCTGACAGCGCTGACGACAATGACGATGACTCGGACGACGACGTCCTGGACTAGTCTCGCCCGGCGATAAGGCGCCTATCATGGGAGTCCGTGAACATAAAAGCCAGGCCCCTGTTTCCGTAAACGCGGCCGTTATTACTGTGTCCACCAGCCGAAGCCTGGAACAGGACAAAAGCGGCCATTGGATAGCGGAGCAGTTGAGGGAACAGGGGCATAAAGTGATCGAGCACTTTGTGACGCCCGATTCGGCGCCGGAAATCCAAAGCGCCGTGAAAAGGCTGGTCCAATCCGGGGAGGTCTCCGTGGTGCTCATCAACGGCGGCACCGGAGTCACCCCGTCGGACGTGACCGTAGAGGCGGTGCGCCCCCTGTTTGACAAGGAACTCACCGCCTACGGCGTGCTTTTCGCCCAGTTAAGCTTCGAAGAAATCGGCTCCGCCGCCATGCTGTCCAGGGCGGCCGCCGGGGTCGTGGGAAAAACCGCCGTCTTTTGCATGCCGGGCAGCCTGGGCGCCTGCAAGCTGGCCTGCACATCCCTCATCTTTCCCGAACTGGGCCACCTCATCAAACACATCGCCAAGGATTCCTGATAAAATCTTGCCGCCCCCTTTGCCTTGCAAAGCTCTTCCGAGAACAGAAGCCGTAAAGGTCTTTTGTTGGGTTCAGCGGAGATATTTTTAACCTTACATGCATGCTTGCAAAAAGCATCCAACAGAACCTCAAATACCACTTCCAATGCTCTGCCCAACAAAAGGCCGTGCACCTTCGGTAGGGCAGCCCCGGCAGAGCAGTATCCTGCCGGGGTGCGCAAGCACATGTAGTTTAACCGGTCTGCCTGCAGAATCCATTATGGGTGCGTGCACGAACGCCCTATCCAGCGCCAAACTACGGATTCATACCAAGTTGCATTCAAAGGTAATAATATTCCTGATTAAATCAAAACGCTGGGTCCCGGCTTGCGGGCGGGCCTAAAAAAACAGGCCGTCCCTTGCCGGGATGACAATTGTTTGCGGTAAGCGAAAGTGCAAAGGGCGCTTGAAGCCCTTTTATGAGGCTGCCGGGGGCGGCCTCTCCCCAGCGTTCCTGGTATGGCCGCCGCTCTCCGTCATCCCCGTGGAGGGAGGGCGGCGGGATGATGTCGGCTGTTTTGCAATCATCGTGACGCTCTCCCGGAAACGGGGACCCAACGTCATTCCCCGATAGCGGCGGGGTGTGGATCTAAAGCCAGGAAAACGAATGAGCAAGTTACTCGAATGACACCAACTTGGCATCAACCGAGTCCATTCGCCCGCCGACCTTGTCCAAACTCCTCAAACAATCCCGGCCGCTCCTTTTGTTGCTAAAGCAACCCAGGCAATACACTACATTGCCTGGGCCACCCTAAAGATGCAGGGCAAGCCTTGGATCCTTGCCTTTGCAACTGCAAAGGTTAATGATTGGCAGGAAGTTTGGTATTTTTCACATCGTGAAAAATTTTTCTTGCACAAATTTTCATCCGAATGTACAGAATGACGAGTCATTCCGTTTTTGATCCTGCGTCATCAATGCTCATCCATGAAAATAAAAGGACCGTTTTTCACGATGCAAGGAAAAAGCTCAAAAACCGCCCAGCCCGACAAGACGGAACAAAAACGGGCTGAAATACTGGCCGCGGCCATGGACGCCTTTGCGGAAAACGGATATCACGCCACCAAGATATCCGACATCGCCCAGCGGCTCGGCATGGGCCACGGAACCTTTTACCGGTATTTTGAAAACAAACTGGACATCTTCATTTCGGTCATCGATCTGATTATCGGCAAGGTCGCGTCCATCGTGGAGTCGGACTATCCCACGGCGACCAACTCCGCCGAAGAATACCACCAGCAGATCATCCGTCTGGGCGAACGCATCTTTGAAGTGTTCCGGGAGGATATGCGGTTCGGCCCCATCCTTTTTTACGAAGCCCTGGGCGTGGACCCGGCTTTAAACGCGAGGATGGAAGCCCTGCTGGACGCCATCGCCCAGGCCACGGAGTTGTATTTCATCAACGGGGTTAAAAAGGGATTTTTACGCCAGGATCTGGACACGCTCATCCTGTCCAAGGCGATCACCGGAGTGTTGGTCGCCGGTGTGCGCGACGTGATGGCCGCGTCCGATCCGGAAGCCGTGACCAAGCGCTGGTCCAGGACCATCGCAGGACTCATGATCAACGGCATGGGCTGAGGCGAGGTCATGAATGAGATATAGCGCCGGCGGCCTTCTATAAGCCGGTTTGAACATGATTGTTTAGAGGGGTCTATAGTTAATCAAAGCAAACCGGGAGGGATATCATGGTACAGGTTGACGTGTTTTGGGCTTACGCCCTGGGATCGACGTTCGCCTCGGCGGCGGCCAGGCAGTTGAAGGAGGAGGATAAGCCTTTTACCTCCAAGTATTTTGTATACAATCTGCTTTTTCTTTCGTGCATATTCGCGCCGTCAGGCATTTACCTGCTTTGGAATTTTCCGGATTGGGAGACCATGCAGGTCGCCAGGTCGCATTTGGATCTGCCGGCCTGGCTTGTAGTGATTTTTTCCGTGACCAACATCACCCAGGGAATATTAGGTTTTTGGATTTCGTACAAATTCATTCGCATGGGGAAGTTTTTCGCCGCCCACATGCAATGGTTTCTCGGATATTTTTTCATGTTTTTTATTTTACTCCATGGTTGGGACGGCCTGGGCTGGCAGCGCTTTTTGTACGATTCGTCGGTGAACAACGGGGCGCCCTGGGCGCCGGGTATGCACATGGGCCTGGGATTTTTAACCTCCAATGTATGCTACACCCTTTTGGGCATGGGCCTGTTTGTGGTTCCCGGCCTGGGGATACCGGTCATCCGGTGGATCGCCCAAGGCGCGGCCATGGACGCCACCCTGCCTAAGGAAAAATCCCGCCAAAATCCCGTGATGCTGGGAGTATGGCTTCTTACCGCAATTTTTGCGGTCAGCCTGCTTTCCGCCGGAGGGGCCGGACTGGCCGTCCATTACATAGGCAAGTTGCTGGGCAGCCAGGGGCTTGGGTTTATTATTGGCCTGGCGGCGTTTGGCGCGGCCGCCTATTTTCTTTTATTTAAACCCCATATGCCGGGTTACCGGGTGTTTCAACAATTGTTCATTGAAGAGCCTGCTGCATAGCATGGGCGTCTATTAACGCAGTGCAAATAGCGCGGACCGGTTAAAAAACCGTTCCGCGCTTTCAATTCTCGCCTGTTCCGCCCATCTTTATGATGCATTTCATACTCTCATGCAGAAAAACAATCTCGGGAGGCATTGACAAAGCCTGATTTTTCGAGGCATTATTTGTTTCCGGAAAACATCCATGATTTTTTTCGGCTGTATATTCACAAAAATCCCTTCCCGGGCAACAAAACGCCGGATATTACAAGTAGATAAGACGCCGCCTGCATTAAAAATGCAGGAACGGATTCTTACAGCAAAAGGGCGGGGATTTGAACGAATAGAGAAATTTGACTCAGGCTGTTTTGGTTAGCCCCTCAGACAGCTTTTTTTGGGTTCGATATTGAATAGCGAGGACATCGGAACGTGGCGGTTTTTTTCAAGGAAAGCATAAAAGGCCCACTGATCCGTTTAATGGCAGCCATGTGCTCGGGCGTGCTCCTGACCTTGGCTTATCCCCAGGCGGATTTATGGTGGATCGCATGGTTCGCCTTTCTGCCTCTCTTGTTCGCCGTGCGCAACAAATCATGGAGCGCGGCTTTCGGCCTGGGATTCCTGACCGGCCTGATTCATAATATTGGACTGGTTTACTGGGTGGACGGAGTCATGCGTCAATACGGGGGGATTCCATGGTACGCCTCATTTCCCTTATTGTTCCTGCTGGCCGTTTATTTATCCGTCTACATGGGCCTGTTTGCCGCGTTCACACGAAAAGGCCCTGTCCGGCCCTTGCGTAGTCTGTTTTTTGCGCCGGCCTTATGGGTGTGCCTGGAGTACGCCCGCACCTATCTCATCACCGGTTTTCCATGGGGGCTTTTGGGCCACACCCAATATCAAAATCTTGAAATCATCCAGATTGCCGACCTGACGGGCGCCTATGGCGTTTCCGCCCTAATCATCCTGGTCAACTACGGCCTATACCTTTTGGGAGCGTCCCTGTATTCGGGCACGCTGTTCGGCCCCACGTTATCCAGGACGCGAGGAATGCTGGCCATTTTGCTCACCGGCATGATTGTGGGCGGCGCCTATTATTACGGAGTGCTCCGCCTGGACCAGGTGAAGCAATCCTGCAAAAACGCCGAGGCCATAGAAGTCGCCGTGATCCAGGGCAATATCGACCAGAACATCAAGTGGAACCCGGCCTATCAGGAGCACACCGTAGACACCTATGTCCGCCTTACCAAAAGCGCCGTAAGCCCCAAGACGGAATTGGCGATCTGGCCCGAAAGCGCCATGCCTTTTTATTTTTCGGCCACAGAGCCTTTTTTAACGGCCCGCGTGCTGAACGAAGCCCGGGAAGACAATCTATATCTGCTTACGGGCAGCATGTCTTTTGAGCGCACGGAAAAAGACCCGATTTTTTACAACAGCGCCTTTCTAATCGGGCAAAACGGCAAAGTCCTCGGTAAGTACGACAAAGCCCATTTGGTCCCTTGGGGGGAATACGTGCCCCTGAAAAAGTACATGCCCTTTATCAATAACCTGGTGGAGCAAGTCAGCGACTTTTCCCCGGGACGAAAAGGCGAAGCCCTGCCCGCCAACGGGGTGAACCTGGGCGTCCTCATTTGCTACGAAATTATTTTCCCCTCCCTTGCCCGGCATCAGGTCCTTGACGGCGCCAATCTGCTGGTGACCATCACAAACGACGCCTGGTTCGGAAGATCCAGCGCCCCCTACCAGCATTTTTCCACCGCGGTTTTCCGCGCCGTGGAAAATCGTAGAGCCGTGGCCAGGGCGGCCAACACGGGCGTCAGCGGTTTCATCGATCCCACGGGCAAAATTTTGGCGGCCACGAACCTGTTCGTCGAGGATACCAGAACAACAAGCCTTCCGCTTCTAAAAACCGGGACCCTGTATACGGAACTGGGCGATCTCTTCGCTTTCATCTGCATGGGATTGGTGATTATTCTCATGTTCGCCGGCCCAAAAACCAAGTGATAGCGCTGTTTTCGGGTATATTTTCGAAGTTCTTGTCCGATCGTGTAAAAAAATTTGATATTCCTTTTTTCCTGCAGTATGATGCCCGTACATTATTTATTTTTGCAAAAAATGATCGGGGACCTGCCCTATAGACCGCCTTAAAAATCTTTATGAATTAAGGCCGATATCGCATTGCCAGCGCTATTTGAAGAGTCCCCACAAACCGCCGGAGCGGACGCCGTCCGGTCCCCCGCCTGCCCCCAAATTGCCGGAAACAGCATATAAGACAGGATAACAAGAATTTTTTGGAGGATAAGCCATGAAAAAAGCCAGGTTCCCAATGGCGATGTTCACTTTGTGCGCAGCATTGATGTGTTTTGCCGCCCCGGCGCTTTTCGCCGCCGAGGTTTTTCATCACGCGGCCGTTATGTCGGAAAACCGCCAGTATTCATCCCAGGATTATTATTACGCTGACGGCCATCCATGGGCCAATGATCAGCCTCGGTGGTTTATGATCGGCAGCGCCCTTACGGACGGAGACGCGCCTTTTCCCGTCAGACTGGTGTCCATTCGCACAGGCCTTCATGAATTAACCTACAATGGGCCTTATTATAGTTTTAACCACCTTTCCTCGGACGGACTGCTTCCCTGGTATCTGGGAGGAGGTTACGACGTGCCGGGCGAGACCTGGGTGGGCGATTATACCTTTGCCGTGGGGCCGTCCGCCCAAAGCGTATGGCAAATTCCATCCAATTCACTGGTGCAGTTGCCGGTTGTCACCTCCGTGTCGGCTACTGCGGGCGAAAACCCCACGTTCTCCTGGAACGGCGCGGCAGGCGCCGACGCCTACGATGTGGTGATTTTCCCCCCGGACCAGAACCGGGAGCCTGTTTTCTCCCAGCCGCTTTTCTTCTCTCCGCCGATTCCCGACACCGGATCTTCCGATCCTTATTCCTATACCTATACTGGGGACCTGTTTAAGAACGGCGTTGACTACCCGGTAGTGATCAGGGCGTTGCAATATCATCCGGAGTCGGACACAAATACGCGCTACACCGACCAGGTGCTTAACCGTTCGGCCCACGTCATCAGGCATGGGGGCTATGACAAGGAAGACCTTTCCACATGGACGGAAGAGGAGGAATTCGGCGCTGATCTTGATATCGACCCCGTGGATAACAGCCGCTATTTTTTTGAATGCACCTCCACGGACCAGGACGCTTCCGACGGCCAGATTAGAAGAGCCAAGGGCGACGCCATAGGCCTTATAGCCGACGTTACCGTGCTCACCGTCACGACCTCCGCCCAAAGCGAGTGGGCCGCCGTGGGCCTGCGGCTGAACGTGGCGGACACGAATAGAGGAACTTACATATCCGCCCAAATCCGTTCGGAATGGAGCGGAGGAAACACACGCATCCACTGCCGGGTCCGGGAACGCAACGACGCCGGCGGCATTTATCGCGAAATTGTACGCGTCAACCAAACCTACGGCTGGAGCTTGAACCAGCCCGTGCCCATGGGGCTGGCCGTGGTCAACGACAATGTTGTGTTCTGGTCGGAAGGCCGGGGCTCATTCTCCGTTCCCTTGCCCTCGAACATTACATACAGGGATGACAGCATTCGCATTTTCATGAGCGTGGACCCGGGTGCGACCACCCTGAACGCCAAGGTGGACAACGTACGGATTCCCACCAAGGAAAACCCGCTCATGTTCGGGGACCTGGGCTATCTGAGCAGCCCCAAAGGGGATTTTAACTATGACGGGAAAATTGGGGTTGAAGACGCTGTCGGGGCCTTGCAGGTGGTTTCCGGAGTCTCTCCATAATTGAAGGCGCCCTGCAGGTGCTTTCCGGGGTAAAACAAGCCGATTGCTGTGAAAGATCTCCCGCCCCCATAAGGCTTTGGGGGCGGGAGAATCCGTTCAAAATCGAATTTGGCAAAGGCGAAATTTTCCGCCCCTTCCGTCTACTTCCTGCCCACGGAAAAGCCCTTGCCCAGGGACTCGCCCAAGCCGCTGTATATTTTGTGCATGGGATCGTAGACAATGGGCTTGATCAGGGAGACGTCCGGCAGGCCGTCCTCCGCCAGTACGGACTCATCCGCCTTCACATCCATGACCTTGCCCACAAACATGGTGTGCAAGCCCAATTCCATGCTTTGCACCAGCTCGCACTCCACAACGAAGGGGATTTCTTCGGCGTATGGGGCGTCCACAAAATCGCCCTTTACTGCATGAAAGCCCGCCTCCGCGAACTTGTCCACCTTGGCGCCGCTCACGATGCCCATATAGTCTGCTTCCTTGACCTGCGACTGTGAGGGAACTCCAAGCGTAAAGGCCTTGCGCTCCACTATCCCTGAATAGGAATAAGTCGCTTTACGCAGGGACACAGTCATGCACACAGGATTGGAGCAGCAGATGCCGCCCCAGGCGGCGGTCATCAGATTGGGCTTTCCCTCTTTGTCGTAGGTTCCCACCAGGAGCACGGGCGTTGCGGGGAGGTAGGTTTGCGGTCCGAACGATTTTTTCATAGCATCCTCCATCAGACATGATTTCATGGGGCTTTGGGAATCTTTGACCTGTCTTTCTTTAGTAAAGCGCCTCACCCTTTTTTGGCAAGATATATTCCGGCGGCGCTTGGCCCGGCCATTTTCTCCGGCGTCCTGTCCGGAGTTTTCAGCCCTCTAATTCATCTTTACAAATTTTTTAGAATGCGTCATTATTAAAGGGTTTCTCTTAATGAATAATCCCGAAAACGGGCTTGTATACAGGAGGCGATCATGAGCAGCGAGTTGAAACAATTAATCAAAGATCTCCAGGAAAAATTAGTTCAATTGAAGGAGTATCTTTGACTTAGAAAGTAAAAAGCAAAGATTAGCCGAAATTGAGTCCATCATGGCCCAGGATGGGTTCTGGGACTCGCCTGATAAAAATACAGCCATATTAAAGGAACGCACAAGCATTACCTCTCTGGTGGAAGGCTGGGAGAAGCTCGCAGAAGAGTTGTCCGAAGCAGAGGTCCTTCTGGAATTGGGCGTGGAGGAAGAGGACGGCCAAACCATTGAAGAGGCCCGCCAACACCTTGTCAAAATTGAAAAAGGCATAGACAAGCTGTCCCTCAGCCGCATGCTGGACGGCGAAGACGACGCCCGCAACGCCATTGTGGCCATCAATGCCGGCGCAGGCGGAACCGACGCCCAGGACTGGGCGGAAATGCTTTTGCGCATGTATCTCCGGTGGGTGGAGCAAAAGGGCTTCTCGTACTCCATCATAGATTATCAGCCGGGCGACGAAGCCGGGGTCAAAGGCGTCACCTTTACCGTAACCGGCGACTATGCCTACGGATATCTGAAGACCGAAGAAGGCGTCCATCGCCTTGTCCGCATTTCTCCCTTCAACTCCAACGGCAAGCGCCAGACCTCCTTTGCATCCGTCGCGGTCTACCCTGAAATAGACCAGGAAATCGTGGTGGACGTGAACGAAAAGGATCTGCGAATTGACGTGTTCCGGGCCAGCGGCGCGGGCGGCCAGCATGTAAACAAGACCAGTTCCGCCGTGCGGATTCTGCACATCCCCACAGGCATTGTCGTCCAATGCCAGCAGGAAAAGTCCCAGCACAGAAATCGCGACCTTGCCATGAAAGTCCTGAAAGCCAGGCTGTACCAGGTGGAGCAGGAACAACAGCAAAAGCAAATGCAGGACAATTATGAGGCCAAGGAGGAAATCGGCTTCGGCAACCAGATCCGGTCTTACGTCCTACATCCCTATCAGATGGTGAAGGACCACCGGATCAACATGGACGTGGGCAATGTGAACGCCGTGCTTGACGGAGATATCGACCCCTTTATCGAAGCTGTGCTCCTTTCCGGGCATAAATAAAATGATCGTTTCGCTGCATCCGCATTTCAAAGGGGACTTCGGCCTGACCTTGTCGGTCAAAAGCCTGTCTGAGTATCAGACCGCGGGCATTTTGAAAAACGCCGCGGCCATTATAGTGCCTCAAAGCGTCAATCAGGAGCAGTACGCCATCTGCCGGAGTTTTACGGATTGCATTTTCCCCAACTATTCCAATCGATTCGGTTTTGAAGGCAAGGTCGGCAATTCTCTTTTATTGAATAAATTCGGCCTGCCGCACCCCAAAACCTTATTGTTCGAGTCCGCGGACGACTGGCGGAGGAAATTTCCGGATCCTGACCGCCCTCCCCTGCCCCGCCCTTTTGTCCTGAAAAATAACCAGGGCGGATGCGGATTCGGCATTTTTCTGATAACAAGCCAAGATGAACTTGATACGGCTTTGGATTTTTTTCAAAAGCAGGGAGGCGGTTTCGTTGCTCAGGAATTTGTGGATCATGGCGGAAAAGACCTGCGCGTGGTCCTGATAGGCGACATGGTTAAAACATACTGGCGCTGCCAAAAGACGCCCGGAGAATTTAGAAACAACGTGGGCAAAGGCGCATTGATCGACCGGGAAGGCGATCCGGAGCTGACCGCCGAAGGGGTGGAATGCGTCAAAGGTTTCAAGGACAGAACGGGAGTCAACCTGGCGGCTGTGGACGTATTGTTCGATCAAAACAAAAAAAAGCCGCTCATTAGTGAAATAAATTTTGTTTTCGGCCGAAAAGGAGTAGGAGGCGTAACGGCCTTCCGCAGTATGTTTAACGCGGCCGCCGTGCAATGGCTAAAAGGCAAGGGCCTTCGCCTTTTTCATTGAGAGAAGAAAGATGGACCCCATAGAAATTATAAAAAGATATTACGATCCCGAATCAAAAGCCTACGCCATACTGGTGAATCATTCCACCTGGGTGGCGGATAGGGCTGTGGCCCTGGCCAAAAGAATCGGCCCTGGTTCCATTGACCTGGATTTTCTCCATGAAGCGGCCATGCTGCATGACATCGGCATATTCACCACCAACGCTCCCGGCCTGGATTGCCACGGCGACCTGCATTATCTGCATCACGGCATAGAAGGGAAAAAGATCCTGGATGCAGACAACATGCCTCGCCACGGTCTGGTCTGTGAACGCCACGTAGGCGTGGGCATTCCCAAAGAGGAAGCGGCCCTGTTTAATATGGGCCTGCCGGAAAGGGATATGCTCCCGCTTAGCCAGGAAGAAAAAATTATCTGCTACGTGGACAAATTCCACTCAAAAAACGGCCACGCCCAAGGCGTAACAAAATCCGTGGATCAGGTCGCCGGAGGGCTTGCCAAGTTTGGAGAAGAAAAGGTTGCAATATTTCAGCAATGGGTGAAAGAGTTCGGCCTGCCCTGACTGTGACCGCGCCGGAACTAATCTTCAAAAAACGCCGCGATAATCGGTGAAACCACCCCGTGCTTTTCATAATGGGGAACATGCGCTGCATTTTCAATGGAGTGAAACTCGGTTTGAGGAATGGCCGCCATCACCTTTTCGTGGTGTTCGTAGGGCACGGTTTGATCGTTCTCTCCCCAAATCAACAGAACGGGCTTGCCTAACTTTCCAACCGCTTTAAACGCCTCTTCCTGGTCGTTCAGGTTGAAATCCTTCAGTGTGCGTAAGATGGCCCGCTTGTATCCATCATACTTCATTTGATCGTCAAACTTGGCCAAAAAAGGCTTCACCTGGCTTTGGTCGTAAAACGATTTGGCGGCGCTTTTTCGAATAGTCCTGTCTCCCATGACGCTCATCAAGAAATCTCCCAAGCCCGGAATGCGCACCAGCTTGGCCGTGAAAGGAATCTTGACGGGAAAGCCCGCAGGGGCGATCATACCTACCCTGCTGACCTTTTCAGGATGCCTGGCCGTAAAGATGGTGACAATGGCCCCGCCCATGGACAAACCCAGAAGATTGACGGGCTGCTTTATATCCAAGGCGTCAAGCAGTTCCTCCAGTTGGGAGTCGAACAAGTCTTCGTTGTATTTCACGTCCGGGCGGTCCGAATATCCGCGGCCGTACAAATCGTACGTCAGAACCTGAAATCCTGCGTCCGTCAGCGCGGGGACGGTTCTTTCCCAGATGAACATGGGAGTGGAGAAGCCGTGAACCAACACAACGACCTCGCCGTCTTCCGGCCCGTCCAGGCTATAATGAACCTTACCCTGGGAAAGCTGGACGAACGACCCCGGCGCCGAGGAGCGGGCGGAGTTATCCAACGGCATGGTTGAGGCGCAACCAAAACAACAAGCCAAAACAGCGACGATCAGATAGCGATGCATGGAATCCCCCTTTTTTTTAACTGGCGATGGCCGGCTATAAAGCGGACTGGTTGTGATGAATTGAATGGATTGATTATTCTATTATGAAATCAGGCAAAAAAGGAAGGAAAAATCCAGGGCTTAAAATAAAAGCCGGGGGAGGCTTTTTTCGGAGATGAAAAAAGACCTTCCCCCGACAGTGGAAACAAAGAACTGCAAATGCTTATTTTGCGTCTCTTCCGGCGTACTCGGCGTAGCACAGGGCCACAGTCCTGTAAACCAAGTGAGCCAGTTTGGAGAACGGCACGTAAGCAAACAGGCACCACACAAAAATCAGGTGCACATAGTAGGTCAGGTAGGTCACGAACTCGGCGCCTGCGAGGCGAGTGACTTCCGCGCCAAGACCGGTAACGGCCAGACCCAACACCAGACCCAAAAGGCTCCAGTCAGGATAGCTGCTCTTCAGGTGGTTTTCGCTCTTGCCCAAACGGTTCTTGATCATGGCCAAGGAGCCGATCAGCAAAGCGATGCCGGCAAAATTGGCAAGCCACTTGATGGGGTTAAGCTGGCTGTAAGGGCCGTGCCATGCATGGTCGTACCCGGCTACCAGGGCTGATCCATAAAGGATGAGCATAAAGCAGGTTGTGACAATGAACAGACCGATGAAGCCGAACAACACCATCATATGGGAGGTGCCGCGGGACTTGTTCTCGGAGCATTCATTGAATTTTTCGTGACGCAGAATGGAGGCGGCGACCTTGGGCAGAGCCTGGGCAATGCCCTTCCAGGAAAACTCGGTTTCCTTGACCTTGCCTTCGGCCACAGCTGCATTATGCATGTTGGTCGCAAACTTCTTGACGCCCAGAGCAAAGCACACAACGGCGAA
The DNA here is from genome assembly GCF_000429905.1 of Desulfatibacillum aliphaticivorans DSM 15576. Lineage (NCBI taxonomy): Bacteria > Pseudomonadati > Thermodesulfobacteriota > Desulfobacteria > Desulfobacterales > Desulfatibacillaceae > Desulfatibacillum > Desulfatibacillum aliphaticivorans. Next base: position 286,405 of record NZ_AUCT01000001.1, read on the forward strand.
AATGGCGGTGGGGATGAAGATCATATCCACCAGCCAGGTGTTGAAAAACGCCGAGTGGGCGATGTGTCCATGAAACAACTCGGGAGAGAAGTTCAGGAAGGTAGTCTGGGTGTAGTCAAAACGGAAGATGGCGCCCAGGATGGGGCCGATCACCGCCCAAAGCATGGGAGCGATCACTTTGCCCATGATCAGGAACAGGACGGCCGGGATCAAAAGCAGCACAGGCAGCTTTTTGGGATCGTTTACGGCCCTGGCCAGCGCCGGAATGGGAGAGTTCTCTTCAATGGCCACGTTGCGGACCGCGCCCAGCACATCGCCGGGACGGGCGCCGCGGGGGCACATGACGGAGCAGTCTCCACATTGGTGGCACAACCAGATATCCACGTTGTTCACCAAGCGGTCCTTCAGACCCCAGGAAGCAGCAATCATTTCCTTGCGAGGAAAAGGCTTGTTGTCCGGAGAAATGGGGCACGCTACGGAGCAGGTGGCGCACTGAAAGCACTTCTTCAGCGTGTCGCCGCCGCGCTCATTGAGCACTTTAATAAAACTAACATCAGGTTCCAACAGTTGTTGACCCATTGTTTTTTCCTCCTAAATCAGAATCCCTTGAACGGGTTGGGTCCAAGATCTTCGACTTCCTCACAGAACTTGTTGATGATCCCGGGGAGCTTGTCGTATTCGTCAATAGCTACCTGGACCTGGGTCACACGTTCCGGTTCCAGTGCGAGGCTGGCAAGGGCGTCGCCGATTTTCTTCATACGAATGTCGGCCAGTTCAGAGCCCTTGACAAAATGGCACTGATAGTCGTCGCCATGCTTGCACCCGATGAGGATGGCTCCGTCCATGCCCTGAGACAATGCGTCCTTGATCCAGATCACGTTCACGGAACCCAGGCAGCGCACAGGAATGATACGAAGCTGATGGTTATAGGTCAGACCGTTCATGGCTGCGATGTCCAGAGCCGGCATTGCGTCGTTTTCGCAGACCAAAGCCAGGATGCGCAGGGGCGGTTCGTCGAAGTCGTCTTCAGACGGAACCTTGATGCACTTGACCTGGGAGCCGATGGAGTCGATGTTGTAGTCCGCAAAGCCGATGATGCGTTCGGGACAAGCGCCCATACAGGTTCCGCAACGGCGGCACCGTGTGGGATTGGGCTTGGGCGTTCCTCTTTCATCGTCGTCCAGGGCGCCAAAGGGGCATTCTTCCGTGCAGCGCTTGCACTGGGTGCAGCGTTGGAAGAAGAAGTCCGGGAAGGTCTTATCGCCGGAACGGGGATGAACCGATACGCCGCGGTCGGTGGACTCGAGGCACTGAATGGCCTTGAGTGCGGCGCCGGTGGCGTCTTCCACGGACTCAGCCATGGTGAGGCTGCGCCTCACGCCGCCGGCGGCGTAGATGCCGGTGCGCTGAGTTTCGTAAGGGAAGCAGATGAAGTTAGAATCGCAGTAGCCGTTGAACAGGCCGATGTCGCGGAAAGCCGGGCCCTGGCGATAAGCCAGGTTGACGACCGGATCGTCCTTGGTGGCGGGCACCATGCCGGTGGCCAGAACCACCAGGTCGGCCTTGACCTGGATTTTTTCGCCCAACAGGGTGTTGTCCGCTTCCACAATCAGGCCTGCGTCGCCTTTGGATACGCTGACGACCTCGCCCTTGGTCAGGAAGATGCCGGGGGTCTGCTGAATGCTCTTGTAAAAGTTTTCAGACAGGCCGGGCGTGCGCATGTGTTGATAGAACACAAAGGCTTTTCCGTCTTCATAGTCTTCGGTGACGTACTTGGCCTGTTTCAGGGAAACAAGGCTGGTCACGGAAGAAGCATAGGGGAAGTCGGAGTCGTCGCCCTGTCCCGGGCTTTGCACGAAGACCACGCTTTTGGCGGCCTGGCCGTCCGCAGTGACGATCTTGCCCTTGGCGGCCATTTCTTCAAACTGGGCGTTGGTGACGACGTTTTCTTCCACGCCGAAGCCCAGATGCGCAAATTCGCCTTCCGCAGGTTTGTAAGGTCTCCAACCTGCGGCCAGAACCACGGCGCCGAATTTTTCTCCGTCGGGGTCCAGCTTCAGGATGTCGTGCCTTCCTTCGTTGTATTCCTTGTACTTGACGGCCAGAGCATCGTTGTCCAGCTCTTTTCCGTTCTCATCCACCTTCATTTCATCCGGCAGCGGATAAGGCACGTCAAAAGGAATTTTTTCGCCGGGCTTTTTCAGGGTCACGGTGAAGTCGCCGGGTTGTCCGGCGATACGAGCGACCACTGTGCCGGTCTTTACGGTGATTTTGGGATTTTCCTCTACTTTGGCGATCAGGCTTCCAATGATGGGAGACTGGAGTTCCTCGTAAGGATACGCCATGGGAAGCTGCTTACGCACCTTGGCGGCCCAGCCGCCCAGAGCATCTTCCTTCTCCACGATGGTCACGTCGTAGCCGACGGCTGCAGCGTCGAGAGCCGCGGAAATGCCGGTGATGCCGCCGCCGATGACCATGATCTTCCTGTTTGTGCCTTCTTCCAGTTGATAAGGTTCGGGCAGCTTGATTTTTTCGGCGTTGACCATGCCCATGCGGAGATAGTCTTCAGCCATCATCTGCAGGTTGTTAGGCTCGTCTTCGGGAATCTCTTCGTCGGTGATAAGGTCTTTATGGGACCACACAACGCCTTCACGAAGGTTGACGCGCTGAACAATGCAGTTATCAAACTTGAAAACGTCCCAGTTAACCCTGCGGGAGCAGGCGCCGATCACGATGGTGTTGACCCCATCAGCCACGTCCTTCTTGATGAGGTCCACACCGCTCTGGCTGCATAGAAAAGGATGGGTCTTGCAATTGGAATAGCCCTCCTCTTCGGGGACTTCCTCGATCAGACCTTTAATGTCAAGGGCGTCTCCGATTCCGCATCCAGAACAGATATAGAAACCGAACTTCTTGTCCATGGATTACCTCCTACCTCTTCACCAAGGTTTGAATGGCCTTCAAAGCCATGCCAGTTGCATTCTGGTTCGAAGACACCACATCAGCCGGTTGGGCGGCGCATCCACAAGCAAACATTCCACCAGCCGCATAATCATTGATGATGAAACCATCATCCGTGTATTTGAGATCAGCCGGAAGTTTGTTAAGCGCTGCGGAAGGCTGCATACCGGTTGCCAGAACCGCCATACTCACGGTTTGGGAGACCTTTTCCCCGGTGACGGCGTTTTCTGCGGTCACGGTGATATCGCCTGAGGCATCGGCGGAAACTTCCGCTACTTTGCCCTTGATGAAAAATACGTTTTCGTCTTCCTTGACCTTCTTGTAGAACTTCTCGTACCTGTCGCCCGGTGCACGGAGATCAATGTAGAAAATGTAGATCTTAGCGTCCGGATACTGCTCCCTGATGTAGCAGGCGTGCTTCAGGGAAGCCATGCAGCAGATGTAGGAGCAGTAGGGCAGGTGGTTCTCGTCTCTGGAGCCGGCGCATTGGACGAAGGCCACGCTTTCAGGCGCGGTGTTGTCCGAAGGCCGAACGATCTGACCCTTTGTAGGTCCGTTCGGGGCGGCCAGACGCTCCAGCATCATGTTTGTGATTATGTTGTCGTACTGTCCAAAACCGAGATTGTCGATCTTGGTAGCATCGTAGGGTTCCCAACCCGTCGCCCACACTATGGCGCCCACTTTAAGGTTAATGGTTCTGGGCTCCATTTCGAGGTCAACGGCGTCATATTTACAAGCTTCCAAACAACGTTTGGCATCCTCGGTTCCAATGATCTTGGGTGAGATCATGTAGCGTGCGGGCATGGCCATTTCGTGAGGCAGGAAAGCCCCCTTGGTTTTGTCCATGCCGAAGTTGAAATCGTTATCCACTTCGATCTGGCACGCTTTCGCGCACTCGCCGCAGCAAGTGCAGTTTTCGTTAACATACCGGGGATTCAGCTTTATTTCCACGTCATAGTCGCCAGGACCGCCCGAGACCTTGACCACTTCGGCCAGGGTGAAGGTTTTGATGCCGGGGTTGTCCTTGATTCGGCGAAAGTTGATCTCGAGTCCGCATGTGGGAGGACATAGCTTGGGAAAATACTGATTCAGCTGAGATACTCTCCCGCCGAGATACGGGTTCTTTTCAACCAAAAAGACCTCGTACCCCACTTCGGCGGCTTCGAGGGTCGTGGTCAGTCCGCTGATACCCCCTCCCACCACTAAAATGCTTCCGCTGGCACGAGCCGCAGTGTCTGTTGTCATGCTATCCCTCCGTGCACAAAAAACATATGCGCTAAAATTCTGGGGTATACTTAATAAAAACCTCCAGGCGTCGCAAAGAACGCCTGGAGGTGAATGTCAATCAAACAGCATGGGTACTAGCTGATGATCTTGATGTAGTCTTCTTTCTTGCATTCCCAGGTTCCGGCCTTGGGGTCGTACTTGGAATTGACGAAGCAGAACCAGTTTTCGTCGTCCTGGCCCGGGTAGTCGGCTTGATAGTAGAAGCCGGGGTAGCGGGTTTCTTTACGGAACTGGATGTGACGCAGGTGAGCTTCCACCGTCCAAATGCGGTGGTAGATTTCCCAGGCGCGCATCAGTTCGTGCAGGTCGCCGGCAGCCAGTTTTTCGCAGTCTTCGCGCATGGTTTCCAGAAGATCCATCACCACTTCCAGGGACTTGGAAGAAGTTTGATAGAACGTAGCGGTTCCAGCGCCGTACTCATGGGTAGCTTTCATGAGACGGAGAGCCATGCCGGCAGGCTTGATGTAGTTGGGGTTGATGTCGACGGCGGTGGTGTAAGCGGAGAACTCATGGAAGACCTTGACGGGTTTCCATACCAGGTCGACCAGCTCTTCATTGGACTTGTTCAGAGCGGGTTTGAAGCCGGCGTTGTTCTTCACAAAGCGAGCCATAGCCTTGGCAACCATACGGCCTTCAGCATGGGAGCCGGAGGAGAACTTGTGACCGGAGCAGCCCACGCCGTCGCCAGCGGTGAACAGACCGTTAACGGTGGTCATACGGTTGTAGACAACGCCGTTGTAGTCCCATTTGTAAGAAGCGGGGACCCAGTCTTCTGCAGGGCCGGAGCACCACAGGCCGCAGCAGCCGGAGTGAGAGCCCAACAGGTAAGGTTCGGTGGGCATGATTTCGGAGTTTTTCTTCTCAGGCTCGGTGTTGGTGGCGCACCACAGGTTGGCCTGTCCACAGGTCATGTCCAGGAAGTCTTCCCAAGCTTCGGATTCGAGGTGCTTGAGTTCTTTCTTGTCCATGGTTTCGCCCAGAGTTGCCAGAGCGGTGACGGTGTCCATGATGATGGGGCCGCGGCCTTCTTTCATCTCGAACAGCATCAGGTGGTTACGCAGACAGGTCGGGGTGATGGCGGCCGTTCCGTAAGGAGCGTATTTTTCCAACTCAGCCTTGGCTGCATCGGATCCGGCGTAGGGTTCGCCCAAGCCGTTGAGGGTCTTGGCTTTGAACAGCAGGAACCAAGCGCCGACAGGGCCGTAACCGTCTTTGAAGCGAGCCGGGGTGAAACGGTTTTCCATCATGGAGAGTTCGGCGCCCACCTTCATGCACATGGTGTACGTGGAGCCGGCATTCCATACGGGGTACCAGGCGCGGCCTTTACCTTCACCAACGGACCGGGGCTGGTAGATGTTGACGGCGCCGCCGCAAGCCACCATCATGGTGTTGCACTTGATGATGTAGATCTTGTTTTCGCGGACGGAGAAGCCCACTGCGCCGGCAATGCGGTTTTCTTCGTTGGCATCGAGAACGAGTTCAACGATGAACACGCGCTCGAGGATGTTTTCTTCGCCCAGAGCGAGCTTGGCGGCTTCAGCGACGACTCTCTTGTAGGATTCGCCGTTGATCATGATCTGCCATTTACCGGTGCGGACCGGCTGAGCGCCGCTCTTCAGGGTGCCCATCTTCTGGCCTTTTTTACCGTCCAGGTTCTTTCCGTCGTCGGTTTTCTTCCAAACGGGAAGTCCCCATTCTTCGAACAGATGGACGGAATCGTCCACGTGACGGCCAAGGTCAAAGATCAAGTCTTCGCGGACCAGACCCATCAGGTCGTTACGAACCATGCGGACGTAATCTTCCTTGGAGTTGGTTCCCACGTAGGTATTGATGGCGGAGAGGCCCTGCGCAACAGCGCCGGAGCGTTCCATAGCAGCTTTATCGCAAAGCAGGATGCTTTTGTCGGCAGCCCATTTTTTGATTTCAAAAGCGGTACCGCAAGCAGCCATGCCGCCGCCCACGATCAGAATGTCAACTTCCCGCTCTTCTACTTCAGGATTCAGGTCCGCCTTGAGTTCTCCCAGAGGTTTGTTCGGTAATGCCATATTGTTCCTCCTTAAAAAAGGGTCGAATATTCGATGTTACTTTAAAGTTCAGATTCACTGCATTCCAAAGTCCGAACTAGGCCAGTTCGGTGGGGCCAGCCATTACCATGCCATCGGCTTCTTCGGTGGACAGCAGTTCGGAATCAATGTCCTTGCCCTGCAGGTCCAGATAAGCGTTGGCGGATCCTTCAGCAGTGGTCCGGATGGGGAACTTAAAGCGTTTGACGGTTCCGTTGCGGAACTTACAGGTCCACATAACATCTTCGGTGCCCATCATTGGCATAATAGAGCTTCCCAGAGGCACAAAGTCGGAGTAACCGCGCACTTCGATAGCCTGGGTCGGGCAGATCTTGACACAGGAAAAGCATTCCCAGCACTGATCGGGCTCTTGGTTGTAAGCCTTCATGGCATTGGGATCCAAGACCATCAGGTCATTGGGGCAGATGTACATGCATGCGGTCTTTTCGCCACCTTTGCAGCCGTCACATTTTTCTTGAATTACGAAACTCGGCATAAACTATACCTCCTAAAGTTCACGTTGTCAGCAGATACACTCAACTAATTGCCAAGGCAGGGCCAAGCGTTGTCAGCTCTCCTAAAACCCCGCCGTTAAATCCTAAGTTTTAGTCAGCACCTCCCTTCCTTCATTCTTCCTATATGCGTATTCCTATAATTTTATGCGGGTAGCAGCGCCGGATCTTTATGTCCGCGCTTTTTTCGTCTCCCTCGCCGCTCAAGTTTTTCGGCGCTATCCGGCCAATTTACTTTAAGATTCGGCTTGTACTTCTTGTGTCGCAATTGGATCCGTTTCCTGTCCAGAAGGTATCCATTGCTTTTTTTTAAATAATTCAAATTGGTTAAGAAACTCGTTGAGCTTCTCCCAAAAAACAAACATACCGGTTTAAGCACCTGCATTTTAATTTGTCAAGAAAAGTTTGTGAGGGCTTGTGAAAATATTCTTCAATGCTTGTGAAAAATTTCTTCACCCCTCCACCAAGTTTGTGAAAAAATGCGCAAATGCCTCCCGCGCACGCCGCACCTGCTTTTCCAACGCCCCGCCGCACCCAAAGGCCGGAACAGGCTCAGCCTTTTTATCAGCCGCGCCTGCTCCCGGCCGACCAGGGCGTGGGCCCCGGGCTGTCCGCCCAGCAGCCTACTAAAGTTTAAGCATTGACTTTCACGACGGCATATTGGAATCTGTGCCTCTCCGGCCGCTTGCGGACGGAGGCATTTTGTTTCAATCCCTTAAAGGAGCCGATCATGCCCCAACCGGATGCCACGCCTTTAGCCCCTCTGGGACCGGAAGACGTCTTTGTGTTCGCCTGCCACCCGGAGGTTCCCTGCTTCAACCAGTGCTGCAGGGACCTTAACCAATTTTTGACGCCCTACGACATCATGAGGCTGAAAAACCACTTCGGCCTCCACTCCACGGATTTCCTGGAGCAATATACAACGGGCCACATGGGTCCCCAGACCGGCCTGCCGGTCGTCACCCTCAAAGTAAGCGGGGCGAACAACTTCATCTGTCCCTTTGTATCCCCCGAGGGATGCACCGTGTACGAGGACCGGCCGGGATCGTGCAGGACCTACCCCTTGGTGCGCCTGGCTTCCCGGGACAGAAACACAGGCCTGAAGACCGAACGCTATTTTGTATTACAAGAATCCCATTGCCAGGGATTTGCAAGCGGTAAGGAGTGGACCGCCGGTGAATGGGTCCGCAACCAGGGCCTTGAGCCGTTCAACCGGTTCAACGATCTTTTCATGGAACTGATCGGGCTTAAAGCCGCCGCCGGACCCGGCCCCTTGGACCTCAAAGGCCAGCAGGTTTTCCGTCTGGCTTGTTACGACCTGGACCGCTTCAGAGAGCGCTTGGAACAAGGGACCTTGGCTTCATGCGAAGACATTGGGGATGAGATAATCAGCAAGGTCCAGGCGGATGAGACGCTGTTGCTGCACCTGGCCGTCCGTTGGGCGGCGCACGCGCTTTTCAACGCGCCTATGGAACTCAATTCCGAAGGGTAACACCCCGAATTTTAATAAGGCAAGCAAATGCGGATCGCAACAAAGTTCCCGCAAGATATGGGGGGCATAGAATTCCAGCCCTGGATATATGGCGCCCCCCGCCGGGCTTTAGCCTGGCTTTAACAAATAATTTCAAGGAGAAACCCCATGAACGCGCCCCGTCAAACAGCCCTGGTTTTGGGAGGCGTCAAAGGCATCGGCAAGGCCCTGGCCCTGGACCTGGCAAGCCAGGGAATGGCCGTGGCCGTGAACTATTTTGACTGGGAGGACTCCCTGCCCAAACTTGAGCACGACCTGAAAAATTCGGGGGCGCCTTTCCTGATTTTAAAAAACAACCTGTTGGAAAGCCAGTCAAACATCCCCGCCATGGTCCGCACCGTAACCAGGCACTTTGGCCGGCTCGACGTCCTGGTTAACAATATCGAGCGGGGCGGCTGGCCCATCGTCCACGGCCATTACACCCAGGACCAGTGGGACCTGGAAATGGAGACGACTCTCCGGGCCAAACGCTGGGCCTTTGAATCCGCCCTGCCCCATCTCGTGGAGTCGGGAGACGGGCTGGTCATAAACATTTCTTCCATTGCGGGGGTCACGGGCCGCAGCGGACCGGCCGGTCTGGTCTTTAACGACGGCTACGCCGCCGCCAACCGGGCCGTATCCTCCCTCACCGAAACCTGGGCCAGGACGGCCGCGCCCAAGGTGCGGGTGAACGAAATCATGCTGGGATTGTTTGAAACCCGCCACGGGCCGGGCACAAGGGGGTGGGAAATCTTATCGGATGAGCAGAAAAAGGCCATCCTGGACCATACCCTTTTGGGCAGAACCGGAGTGATGGACGACGTCATCAAGGCCGTGCGCTTTCTCCTCCACGACGCCCCCTTCATGACCGGAAGCGTCCTCCGTCTTGACGGCGGCTACGTCCTGGGCGGTGATCCCGTCCCCTCCATGCCCAAGGGAGTCGTCAAGCCCGGCGAAAGCGTGTTCGGAAGGTAGAAAACAAAAGAGTAACTGCGCCTCCGGCGGGTCGCTTTTTGTAAAAAGCTCCGCAAAAACTTTTTAGACGGCGCTGCGCGCAACATCCGGGGATGCTCAATTCCGCCGTTCCAAAATAAAACCCTGGTTCCGCCAGGCGATGCATCCGGCGCCGACTTAGTCCACCTTGAATTTATCCGCCAGGTTTCTCAAGGCGCCGCCCAGGTCGTGCAGCTCCGCCGTGGCCTGTTCCAGCTGCTGGGCGCCTTCCGCGTTTTGGGCGCTGGCATGCTTGATGCTCTCCATGGCCGCCGTAAGTTGGTCCAAACCCATGAGCTGCTGCTGGCTGGAGGCGGAAATCTGTGCGGCGGATTGGGAGGATTCCTCCACTCTTTGGGCCAGAACCCGAATGGCGTTGCCGGAGCTGGCCGAGAGGTTCTCTCCGGTTTCCACGGCCTTGGCGCCCCGCTCCATGGCCATGACCGCCTTGCTGGTGGACGCCTGAATATCGCTGAGGATGGCTTTGACCTGCCCCGTGGCCTGCTTGGATTGATCGGACAGGGATTTGACCTCCTGGGCCACCACACCGAAGCCTTTTCCGAAATCCCCGGCCTTGGCCGCCTCAATGGAGGCGTTCACGGACAAAAGGTTGGATTCGTTGGCCAGGTCGTTCACAGCGCCGATGATGTCCCCGATGCTCTGGGAGTGCTCCGAGAGTTTCATAATGCTTTCGGCGATGTATTGCATCTCGTCCTTGATGCGCTGCATCCCTTCCATGGCTTCCCTGGAAGCGCTTTCTCCTTCCTTGGAAATCCGGGCGGCCTCTTCGGCTTTTTGCGCCACGCCGTCGGCCTTTTGATTGGAAACCATACTGGTCTGCTTGATTTCCTCCGCCGTGGTGCTGACTTGGCTCAGGGTGCTGGAGGTTTCCGCCGAACTGGCCGAAAGCTCGGAAGCCGTGGACGATATTTGTATAGTAAAGGCGGAAAGGGTTTGGGAGACTTCCTTGACCTGCGCCACGAGTGATTGCGTGTTCTCGGTGAAAATATTGAAGTTCCGGGCCAAATCGCCCAGTTCGTCATCAGTTTCTATGTGCATCCTGGCAGTCAGGTCGCCTTCTCCCTGTGCGATGTTCTCCATGCCCGCGGATATTTTCTTCAGTGGGCGGACCACAACCCTGCGGAAGGCAAAAAACAGGCTCACCAATAAAACGCTTGTGAGAATCAATGTGAGAGAAACGATAACCGCCAGGATGTAACGGAGCTTTGCAGCCTTGTAACGCAATGATACATAGTAGTCGACGACGCCCAGCTCCGCCCCGTTCGACCCGATGTTTCTGCTTTGCTTGACGCATTCTTCCACAATGGCGCTTTCATCCGTGATGGGCCGCCATGTTTCATCGTTTTCTCCCCGGAGAACCCCCGCAAAAACATCCCCTCCGGCGCCGGATTTCACCACAATGGCGTAATTCCGCTTTTCCACGGTTTCAGCCCCAAGCAACCGAAGAACGCCTTCCTGGTCCTGCTGCTTCATGGGGTATTCCAGGGATATCGCCATTCTGTCCGCACAGGATCTGGCCAGGTCGCTAAGAAAGACATCCACCACCCCGTGAGACATCTTATAGGCGCCAAACAAAAAAATAACCATGGCAATGGATAAGTAAGCAAGAATATTGGCGACGAGTTTGGTTTGAATAGTGCGTTTCATGACTGTCCTCCATGCAATACATAGCGGCTCCCATGCAAAAAAATACAAGGCAACACATCAAATTGAAAACAAATAGGGGGGAAATTGTCTATAAATGGGCGCCGTCAGTACCTATACATGGGGGGAAGTAATCAGTCATGACAAAATGGCCTGCTCATTTAACGGCTGATCCAACGCTTTATGGAAAAACAGTATAATTCAGAGAGCCCCTGGCGTCGAGAAAAAAATGCATGCTTTGGAATGAGTGATTCTTCCGTATACAGTCCCTCAGGGACCCGGGGAGCGAGCGGCGCCGTAACAGTCCAAGGCCTCCGTGAAATTTCAAAGGTCAAACATGAATTCGCCCCCATCCCCGTCACTGTTCCAGCAATTTCCTGGCTAAACTGTGCAGGTCTGAGTTAGCGAGCGCCGTAACTTTCCTTTTTACCGTTCGTGAGTAGTATTCCTTTTCGGTTTTGTTCAACGGGTCGCCCTCCAGCTTTTTTTGAAGTCGGCGCTCAAACACATGATTCCCTGCAATCTAGCGTTTCGCATATCAGCTTCCTGCAAGTTTGCTTCCCTAAGATCAGCCCTTTGGCGGTTGGCGCCACTGAGGTTGGAATATGAGAGTATGCTATTCTGGAGATTACTTTTCGACAAATTGGCATTTTTCAAGGAGGTTTGCAGCAAATTGGCTTTATGGAGGCTTGCCCCGAATAAGTCGGCCTCTTGGAGATTGGCTTCTTTAAAATTTGTGTCTTGGAGGTTGGTTTCTCTGAGATTGGCATGTTGGAAATCGGCACAATACAGGTTAGCACCTACGAGATCCCTTCCATGGAGGTCGGCAAATTGGAAATTGGCGCGTTCACTTTGCCTGCCACCTGATTCCAGCCATAGGCTATGTTGATCAATTATTTCAGTAAGCTGCTCATTTGATATCTCACGAAATTCGGCCATTTCTGATCCTCGGATCGATCTTTTGGATGCAAAAATTACAGGAGGCAGTTCTCCAAGAGATTGTTGACCTGTGTAACAAATGAAAATCAAGTTTTCAGTATCATTGATTCAGCAATATTTTTTTAACGAGATAAAAACTAATGGTCAAGTATCATGATTTCGCATTCTTAGATCCTTTTGGGACGGTCCTTGATCAACTCTTTATATATCCAACGCGAAGGTAAAAGAGGACTTGGCAATCAAATTGTGGCAAGCCCGAACAAGCTGCCGTCACAGGGAATTAAGCAGGCATACGCGGCAGGGAGATGACAAAGCAGGCGCCGGGGGCGTCCTGATCCAGGGTGATGGCTCCTCCGTGGGATTTCACCAGGGAGGCCACAATGGACAGTCCCATGCCCGAGCCTCCGCTTTGGGCGGCGGTGGTGAAAAAGGGGTTGAAAACCCGGGAGGCGTTGCCGGGAGAGATGCCCGGACCGTTGTCCGAAACCCGGATGACCACCCTTTCCTCTTCGTCCTCAAAATCCACGCCGGCCTCCATGCAAACCTGCACGTCCTCCGGTCCGTGGAACCAGGCGTTTTCCAACAAATTGACCAGGATGGACTCCAGGGATTCCCTGGCCATGCCCACCTTGCCAATGTTTCCGCTATGCGACACGGAGATGTCCCGGCCCTGGTTCCGATATTTTTCCTCCAGGGATTCCAAAACAAGAATCGCGTCCACGGTTTCGCCTTTACGCTCGGTCGTGTCCGCCTTGGCCAGTTCCATGAGGCGCTTCACCAGGTGATCCAGGCGTGTGATGTCCGACTCCATCATTTCCAGGAACCGCGCCCTTTCCTCGTCGCTCATGTCCAGGTCAGGATCGCGCAACAGCTCCACCGAGGCGGAAAGGGAGGTAAGGGGCGTTTTGAAACCGTGGGACACGTTATTGGCGAAGACGCGGGTTTGCTCCGCCCTTTGAGAGAGGGTTGCGGCCATGCCGGACAATGCTTCGGACAACTGGGCAACCTCCCTGGTTCCCGGGTGCTTGAGCGGCGCTGCGCCCTCCCCGCCTGACGCAACCTGCTCGGCCTGCCGGACCAGCCTTTTCATGGGCCGGCTTATTGCCAGGGTGGTGAGGGTGGTCACCAGCAGGACCACGCCAAGCAAAATGGCGCCGGCTTCCAAAAGATGCCACCGAATCAGGTACAGGCCTTTATTCAAGTCCAGGGGCGTGCGTGAAAGCACCACCGCGCCCCAGACCCGGTTTCCGTATATGACGGGAATGGCCACAAACACCCGCACCCGGCTTTGCCTGCCGATGGAAGGGTCCTGCTCCCTTTCCCTGAGCAGGCTCACGTGCTCGCCTTTCAAGGCTCTGGGAACCTCTTCCCGCACCAGCAGGGACTCGTTCATTTCCGTGCCCGAGGACGCCACCACGGTCCCCTGGTAATCCAGAACCCTGGTGCCGGTCAGCGTGGTGTTGCGGGACGATATGATGACGGGCATGATGGCGTCGCCCGCGGCTTTGGCGAAAATATCCGGGGGATGTTGGGGCGGAACCGCGTCCCTGCCTTGAGGCAGGATAGGCTCGGTTGCGATGTCCAGCCGGGGCGGGATAGGGTCGTACACGTCTTTTTCCCGCGGGGTGAATTGCGGGTCCAAGGGATTGCCGTAAGCCAGATCCCAGGCCTCGCCCTGATCCAGGGCCAGGTCGAACTGGCGGGCCATTTCCACCCGGAACATGGAGGCCACCAGGGTTCCCTGGCCGATAAGGCTGGCTTCGGTCTGCTTGACCAGCTCGGTTTCGTACAGCCGAAAAACCGCGATCCCGCCCAAGGGCAGCAAGAGCACCACCAGGTTTACAACCAGCAGGATGGATCTCAGCCGGGGCCGCCCCAGTTTCATGTGCACTCCCCTAATTGATACCCCACCCCGTGGGCGGTGCGGATGGCTTCTCCGCCCACGGCGGCCAGCTTTTTCCGCACCGACTTGATGTGGCTGTCAATGGTTCTGTCGCTGACAAAATGATCCCGGCCGTAGGCGCCGTCGATCAACTCCTCCCGGGTGAAAATTTTCTCGGGATAGCCCATGAGGGTCTGCAAAATCCGAAATTCCCGGTGGGTCAACTCCACCCGGACGGAATCCCAGGACACGATATGGGCGTCCACGTCCAGGCGCAGGCGGCCTTTTTCCAGAATGGCGCCCAGTTTTTCCTGCAACGAAACCGCGGGCTTGGCTTCGGTCAGCCTTCTCCTCAACCGGGCCTTGACCCTTGCAATAAGCTCCCGGGGGCTGAAAGGTTTGGTCACGTAGTCGTCGCCCCCCAGTTCCAGGCCTAAAATACGGTCGATTTCGTCGTCCTTGGAGGAAAGAAAAATGATGGGAACGTCCGAGTCCGCCCGGATTTTTTTGCACACCTCGGTGCCGTCCATTTCGGGCATGAGGATGTCCAGGATGACCAGGTCCGGGGCGGCTTCCGCAAACATCTTTACGGCCTGCAAGCCGTCTTTGGCCTGGATGGTTTGAAATCCCTCCTTTTTAAGAGCGAATCCCACCACTTCCCTGATATGGGCGTCGTCATCCACCACCATAATGGTCGGGGCCTTGGCCATGGTCTTTCTCCCTTAACGGCTTGGTTTATAGGACATGACTCAAGTTTCAGGAATGATAAAAGATTGAAAGCCCATTGTTTAGTATGCGGCTTAGCCCTGGCTTACTGCGAAAGTCCCGGAATCTTGGTCCCTTCCCCCCTGGCGGGGGAAGGACAGGATGGGGGGGCGTAGTTGCGAGGTCTCCTCGCCATTTAGAAAAAACCCCGGATAAAAGGTCACCCCCACCCCAGCCCTCCCCCGTCAAGGGGGAGGGAGTTTTTGGGCCGCTGCTTAGCCGTTTGAATCGTTACTGGCTGCATCAATCGTTTTAAGCAATTGAAAAAAGGCCGTTCCCGATAATTGAGTGCATAACCTCTATTGGCTGCCTATCATAAGCCAAGCCGCTTTACATTACAAGCCCGGTAAAACGATGATAATCCAAGCAAAAGAAACATGATTTCAGGCTATTAAGACGTATTGCACAAATTCTGCACATTTTTTCCACGCCTCTCCACATGGATTCCATCATGCCTGCACACCTTTCATTTATACCCTTCCCAAAACAAGGAGGCGCTCATGACCACATTCCAGGGAATAATCTATGCTTCGGCTTTTTCGCACTTTCCCAGAAAGGTTTTGCTCACTCTCCTGGTATGGGCGCGCAACCGGAAAATGATGCGGAGAAAGCCCGTCTTGGGAGCAAAGCCAGGGACGCGCCGCAAAATTAAATAAACCAAATAAAAACAGGGAGGAGACATGGAGGATTACAGAGGAGAATTGCCTGATCAAAACCGGAAAATCAGCCCGGCCACCGTTAAAATGATAACCATCATCGTCCTGATTTTTCTGCTCATGATCCCAACGGGTCTGATCTCGGGATTGATCAACGAAAGGTCCGGCCGCCGCATGGAGGCGGTGGACGAAATATCCTCCAAATGGGGCAATGCACAAATGCTGTGCGGACCTTTCATCACCCTGCCTTATAAGGTCCTTCACCGGGACACCAACGCCAAGGGCGAACCCAGAACATACTACACGCACCACAAAGCGCATTTTCTGCCAAACGAGCTTAACATCAGCGGGGAGGTCAAACCCATGACCCTGTCCAGAGGCATATACGAAGCGGTGGTTTACAACTCCACCCTGAATCTTACCGGAGCATTTAAAAAATTCGATTTGGAAAAACTGGGCGTTAATCCCCAGACCGTGGAGTGGGACAAGGCAAGCCTTGAAATCGGAATATCCGAAATGCGCGGGGTGACCAGGCGGGTTTCAGGCGAATTCAACAAGGTTGCCTTGAACATGGACCCCTGCCTGTCCTCCCTGGATGTGTTTCAAACGGGCATTTCATCGCCTATTGAAGCGAATGCATCGCAAGACAACTACACCTTTTCTTTTGCAATCGACATCAATGGAAGCTACGCCCTGCAATTCATTCCATTAGGACAAACAACGTCTGTCCATCTAAAATCCGACTGGTCCAGCCCCAGCTTTTTCGGCGCCTTCCTGCCCAGTAAAAGGAAGGTGGACCCGGGGTTCACCGCTTCCTGGAACATCCTGGACCTGAATAGGGACTATCCCCAGGCTTGGACGGACAGATCGTACACTGTCAACTCCTCGAGTTTCGGCGTAAAATTCATCAACACAGCCGATGCCTACCAGCAGTCGGAGCGAGCCTTGAAATACGCCATTTTGTTCATCCTCATCACCTTTGTGGGCTTCTTTTTGGTGGAGGTCATAACCAAGGTGCGCATCCACCCCATCCAGTACGCATTGGTGGGCATGGCCATCGTCATATTTTACCTGCTTTTGGTTTCCGTGTCCGAGCACATCGCCTTTGGCGGCGCCTATCTGGCCTCGTGCATTGCAGTCATGATTCTGGTGACAGGATATTCCTCCAGCGTGCTGAAAAGCAGAAAATTCGCCCTGATCGTGGGCGGGGTCTATGCGGTTTTATACGGGTATTTGTTCATTCTGTTGCAGTTGGAGGATTACTCCCTGGTTTCGGGCGTAGCCGGGTTGGCCGTGCTTTTGGGCCTGACCATGTATTTGACCCGCAACATAGACTGGTACGCGGTGGAGTTATAGCCGCGAGCCTTTGGCTTGTTGGGCCGGGGGCCTGTCAACCGCGTATTGGGGCGCGTAATTCCTTCGTCGGGCGCCCCGGCTCGACAGAAAGGAGTCTGTTGGATGAACCTGCGTTGATCGTTTTTGGCGCAATATTGATCAGAGACTTTTGAAACCGCCTCGGCTTATTAAAAACGGGGTTTGCGCAGAACCATCCAACCTACATAACCATCTGATATCATACAGCGTTTACGTAGGTCGGGTGGTTCTGCGCCGGCGTCTAAAAACATCAACGCCTTTTAACCAAGCGCCGTCAACAGCCTTGCAACAGTGTGAAATGTTCAAGGCGCAGGTTCACCCGACATTTAGAGATCAACCAAACAGATAAAATGAACAAACCAGCGGGAGGGGGGCAAGGGAGATAACGCCATGGATAGAAATATCAGCATCGGGGAATTTCATCGCAGACTCTTGGAGGAAAAATCAAAGGCCTGCTGTCCGGTTAAAAAATACAAGCTGCTGTGGCTGATTGCAGCCCTGGCCGTGATCATCGCTTTTGCCATGACCTGGTTTCAAGAAGCAAGGTTCAACAGCATCATCATTCATCACACGGCGTCCAAGACGGACAATTACGCGTCCATTAAGCGCTATCACAAGAAAAAAGGGCTGAGGGACGCAGCCTACCACCTGGTGCTGTCCAACGGAAGCACGGACATCCCACTGGGCAATTTGGAGCCCACGGGAAGATACCTGGCTCTGACTCACGCCATGGCCGTCCGGGACGTCAAATACAACCTGACCGGGCTGCACCTTTGCATTGTGGGCAATTACGAAACCAACGAGGTTCCCGGCTACATGAAGCCCGTGATCGCACATGCCGTTCGCGCTCTGCAGAACAAATTCGGAATACCCGACGACCGCCTTTTTTTCCACCGCGACGTGGGCAAAACCAAATGCCCGGGCAAGTACTTCACCAAAAAGGATTTTCTGTACTGGGTGAGGACCATGGCCGACCAATGCCCTGCGTCCATTGCGGCCCAGCAAAACGAGGCTATCGCCGCCGCCCCGCTGTCAGGCGGCATGGTCACCATTCAGCAGGGAATCGTGATGGGCGCGGCCCTGCTTTTCTTCGCCTTGGGATGGATTGCGTTTTTCCATATTTTGTCGGTGTTCAGACAAAGCACAGCGCTTAAGGAGAGCAAATCCGCCGCCGGACACTGCCACCCTTTGCTGGTGGGCATTACCCTTACCTCTTTCAATGGGACGGGCGCCAAGGGATGACGCCCCGTTGCGGCCGCTAACCGGGCAAGATTTTGGGGGGACATGAAATGATTTTTGTAAGAACGAAAATGCTGCCAACGTAAAACGTCTGAAAGCCGCATCTGGCGGAGAGCGCGTTATCAAAAGGTCTTCTTTAATACTAAATGTGCTCCGCACCCTGGCAGGATACTGCTCTGCCAGGGCTACCCGTAATCTGCACGGGTGGAATAAAGTGATAGGGACAAAAAATCATTTGTTGGGTTTCGCATACATGTTTTCGGCTTTGATCATTATTCAGGCTGGAAAGATACTGCCTTCATAACAAAGGCTCTGCAAGCCCTACCCAACAAAAATAGGGGGAAGGCATGGAACTGATACGAAGAAGAGCGCCCAGGAATCCGGGCGTTAAAATTGTAAAGAAGATATTTTTCATCATCGCCGTGCTGTTTTGCCTTGTGCAGGCGTTGCAGTGGGAGATTAACCTTTTGTCTTCCGACAACCTTCACACGGAACGGCGAAGCCTTAAATATTATTTGACTTTCCCTTCCAGGATAATTCGGAAAGCGCCGGTGATATCCAAGACGCCCAGCACTCAGACGGAATACTCCTACGGAACAAAAGGGGGGCATTCCAGGGGCTACGAAAGCATCTATTATGAAAGCTCCGAGTCAAAAGGGAATATACAAAACCAGCTGTCGGAATACCTTGGCGAATTGGGTTATGCCGTTATTTCAAAGGAGGCGGAGGAAGGAAACGGAGGAGAATGGGAAAGCGTCAGGCTGATATTCACGGCGCCCTCCAAACCGGAAACCGAGGTGGTTGCCAGCTTATTTCACAAGCCTGCAAAAGGATTCGTAAACGTAAGGATTACCGTCTATCACTGGTAATCGCGCTTACCTTGCAAAGGCGTGGATGACCTTGGAGAAGATGTTCACCAGGTACGGATCGAACTGGGCGCCGGAGCGCTTTTGCAGCAGATCCAGGACAAAGCCGATGCTTCTGGCCGGGCGATACGGCTTGTCGGTCAGGGCCGCGTCGTAAAAATCCGCCAGGGTGACCATCTGGCTGATCGCCATGGGCGTCTGCACGCGGGTGGAGCGGGGATACCCCGCCTTGCCCGAATAATGCAGATGATGCTCGTAGGCCGCAATGGCCGCCACCCTCGGGAGGTCGCGGTTTTTGGCCAGAATGCGTGCGCCCGCCAGGCAGTGCTGGGAGATCATCATTTTTTCCTGGGCGGAAAGGGGCTCGGCCTTGTTCAACACTTTGGCCGGAATGCGAAGCTTCCCGAAGTCGTGATAAAGCCCGGCCAGGGCGGCGTCCCGGAACACCTCGGGGGAGGCGTCCAGAAACTGGGCCTGGGCCGCGCACAAAACCGACACGTTGAGGGAATGGTTGAAGGTCAGGGGATCGTGATCCTTCAGGGTTTTAAGAGGCAGCAGATCGTCGGCATATTTCAAAAAATAATGGATGAAGCTCATGACCGAATTGCGGATTTTCGCCTTTTGAAGTCCTGTGCCGTTGCAAATCTGACTGATGGCGTCCCGGGCCTGCTCCAGAAAGTTGACGTCCAACTCGCGGAGCTCCTCGCCGGGAGTCTGCTGTCCCTTGGCTTCCAGTTCGGCGATTTCCTCCTGGGACAGGGTCCCTTGCACCATGAGGTTGACCAGGGCTTTGTGGGACACCCTGGGCTTATTTCCCGCCCTGGCCTGGGTGACCAAACGCCCCACCCGGACGCACCGGGTGCTGTTCAGGTTGATGGGCGCCTCGTCCTCGCCTTCGGGCGGCGGAGCCGTGGCGTTATGGACGAACTCCCTTATTTCGTCGGCGTTCAATCCCGGCAGAAAAACCAGGCGCTGCACGCCCACGGTTTGCATGAACTCGGCCAGTTTGACAAAATGCAGGCCTTTTTTATTCATGGGCCTGCCTGCAAAAAGGATTTCCTTTTCAATGCAGACAAAAATCATTTCGGGCAGGCTTTGAAAAATCCCCGAGGCTTTCTCCTGGGCCTGAGTGATGGAAAGCTGCACCTGGGAGTGGTTGGGATCGTAAATCAGGGAGTTCCTGATGGACGCCACGATGCTGGAGACAAAGGACGAAACCATTTGATCCAGTTGATTGGTCTGCATGCCGGTGTAGTTCATATTCATCAGATCGCCTGCGCCCTTTTTTGCCTTGCAGCCAGTCTCTTTGCTATATCCACAATTTCCACGTTATGATCCTGCAAACCGGCGCTAATCAGGTCGTCCAGCCGGTTTATGGGAAAGCGCTCCAGGGAGCGGAAAATTTCCAGTTTAATGCGGTCGTATGTCGGCCCTGCAAAGAGGAACTTGGAGGTGACCACCTCGTAAAAGTCCTCCAGCACGTCCGGGTCCCTGATTTCGGCCAATGCTTTGATGGCCCGGATGCGCAGGGAAAGGGCCTGGGGATCTTTGGCGCGATGGTCCTTGACCATGTCTATGAGCTTTTCCGTGACAAAGGAGTCGAAAATCAGGCCGGCTACGGATATGCCGCCCATGGCGATTTCATGCTCCGGGTCGTCAATGGCGCTGAGGATCAGGGAACGCAGGCTGGGCGATCCGATCCTGGCGAGAGCGCGCAAAGCCTCGATACGCACCTTGGGATGGCCTTCCCCGGCCAGTTCCTCCACCCGGTCCACGGCTTTATCGTCCCCCACGGTTTTGATGATGGCCAGCATGTTGCGGACCACAAACCAACGGTCGTCGTACAGATTTTCCAGGACGAAAGGCTGGGCCGGGCTGTATGCGTGGGAGATGAGCTTTAAAAGGATTCCCCGGACGGACTTGTTGTCCTCCTGGATCAGGGCTTCCACCAGGCTGTTTCCGGCTATGGGCCCGGTTTGCTCCAGGATTTCCATCAAAGGCTCCGCTTCATCCATTCCTTTTTGCAGGAGGATGGCGGCCGTAAAGGAAATGTTTTCCGTATCCCAGAATTTATCCGTGACCTTGGCCCGGACCCGGCCTAAAAAGGCCTTGTCCTGCTCATGGTCCGCAGCAATCTCCTCCATGATGGTCCAGATATGCCCCAACACGTCCCAACGGGCCAGGGTGAGGTTTTCCCAGGCCAGGCTCATGAGGATTTCGGCGAAATCCATGGCCTCATTTTCATCCGGGGCTTTTTCAAACAAGTCCAGAAGCATTTCCGCA
Organism: Desulfatibacillum aliphaticivorans DSM 15576; assembly: GCF_000429905.1. NCBI lineage: Bacteria > Pseudomonadati > Thermodesulfobacteriota > Desulfobacteria > Desulfobacterales > Desulfatibacillaceae > Desulfatibacillum > Desulfatibacillum aliphaticivorans. The sequence continues at coordinate 307,400 of NZ_AUCT01000001.1, forward strand.
AACCGGAAGCTGGTATGCAGAGGGTCTTCCAACTCCTCGTGCTGCCAGTGGCCCGCGTCGGGAATGTTTTCCATCTGCCTGGCGGTGAAGGCCTGCAACTGCCTGACGCCCTCAATGGTGGGTCCTTGCTTTTCCGCCTCCGATATTCCGGCCATGGACAAAAAGGACTGGGCGTTGGCTTCCAGTTCCTTGCGCTCTTCCTGGGAAAGGTCGGAAAGGACGATGTTGACCTCCTCCTCCGAGCTTTTTGCCGCCAATTGATCCACCAAAGCCAGAATGGCCGGGTTGACCTGGAGATTGGATTTTTTTATTTTTTCAATGGCTTTTAACAAAATGGCGGCGGGAAGCCGGCGCAGGATTTCCGCGGCGATGTGCGGCGTCTTGGTTGAAAAGTCAAAGACTTCCTTTAAAAAATCCAGCCGGGGCTCCGGGGCCAGGGTTTTTATCAGGTCCACAAAGCTCTTTTTGACCAGTGAGTCGGAGGATTCGTCCCTGGCCGGAGCTGCCAACTCCTTCAGAAACTGTTTCGCAACCTTGGCGTAGGACAGGCTGACCGCCGCGTCCTCTTCCAGCTCATTTAAAAATTCGGCAAGCTCTTTGCCGTCAATGTTGAGGAGAGACACGCTTTCCCGGTCGTACAGGGGAATCTGGCCCAGCAGCCCGCGCACGTAGCCTTTCCAGCCGCTTTCCTCCGGGTCCCGGCCTTCCTCCTCCTCATCCGGGGCGTCCAGGTCTTCGGTGAATTGCAGGTTTTCGTAATCCAGCTGCGACACGGTCAGATTGACCACGCCTTCGGCCGAAAGAATGTCAGCGAGGCTCACGGACGCGGCGCCGGGCAGGAGGTCCTCCCCCATGATGCGGCCCACCGTCACCAACTCGCTGCTGGTAAGCCCCTTTTTGATGGTCAGGGAAAGCACCGACCTGTCATGGAGAAAGGAGGCGAACTCGGCGTGGGCGGCAAGGTTGGGGGCAAGCTCGGTCTGTCCGTGGATGAGGGCGTCCCCCACCACTCCCAGGACCAGATCCTGGCCGCCGGACTCGTAAAAAAACTTCTTCAGGACCGTGCTCACCCTGGCCATGGCCATTTTCAGTTGAGGATGGCCGTCCGGATACAGCGCCGCGTTTTTCCGGACGATATTCAACTGCATGACCACATCCGAAATCAGCTTGGGATCAATCCCACTCTCGTTTGGCTCGTTCATCAACGCCCCGGGCTTGTTAAGTGGACGGGTTTGGACGGCTTCTTGCCTGACTGCTGTATATTGCATGTGCTTTTATAGAACCTGCCTTAAGAACCCTCGGAGTCCTTGATGATTCTCACATCTCTCTGGGGATACGGGATCTCCACCCCAGCTTCCTTCAAGGCCTTGTATACGGCGAGGTTCACCCTATACTGGAGGTCATAATACTTGATGGTGGGCGCCCAATAGCGCACCCCGATATTTATGGAAGAATCTGCAAAGGCTTCAATTCCTATCTGACTTGCGGGTTCTTCGGGTATATCCTCAAAATTCTTTAGCGCATTGTTGATTGCCTCGATGGCGGTCTCCGGGTCGCTGGCGTAAGAAATCCCCACGGAGGTCTCCACCACGGAATAGGCGAAGGAGTTGGTCAGGATCTCCCCCACGATGTGCTTGTTGGGGATCATGATTTTCTCGCCGTCCTCGGTGATGAGGATCGTGGAGGCCAGGGTGATGTCCTCCACCACGCCCCGCACGCCGGCCATGGTCACGGTGTGGCCCAGGGTGAACGGCCGGGTCATGATGATGGTGAGTCCCGCGCCGTAGTTGGACAAGATGCCTTGCACGGCGAAGCTGGCGCCCAAGGTCAGGGCGCCCAGGGCGGCGACAAAGGGCCCCAGGGAAATGCCGAATTTATCCAGGGCCAGAATCACCGTAAAAATCAGCACTAAAACCTTGGAAACACCGCCCAGAAACCGGCTGAGCATGGGGTCCATGTTCCGGCCGTCGCACAAACGGGTGATGGTCTTGGCAAGCCAGCCGGCTAAAAGCCATCCCACAATAAGGATGACCATCGCTCCGAATATCTGAAACGAGTAGTTGACCACAAAATCGGTGGCCACGCCAAAGGCTTTATCCAGTTCTATATTTTCCAAAGACGGCCTCCTTAGAATCGTGTATTAGTAAATTTTACAAAAATTGACTATGTGTAGAATTTCCTTGAAATCAAGTCTGCTAGACTAATTTTAAGAATGAATATCATACTTATTGGCGTTTTGCCAAATAAATTAAACGCCTAACGACACGCCTGCGCCGTGAAATTTTGCATTAGTTTTGCTTTTTCTATGAGCATTGGTCATGTATCATGGGATAAAAACTTTGCCCATATACCCGAACCCCAGGAGAGTTCCCCATGCAAATCAAGCCCTTTTTAGTAGTCGTTTTTATTCTGCTATTGGTTGCGCCGGCGGCTTTTTCCCAGTCTGCGAACCATGAAAGCCCGTTCCACCAAGCAGAAAAGCAAAGGCGGGAAGGCAATTATAAGGACGCCCTGGATTTGTATGAGCAGTTGATTAAGGACCAAAACTCCGGCCCCGAGCAAGCTGCATCGTCCATTCAAAATGCGGTAGCCTGCATGCAGCGTCTTGGCAGGTTGAAAGAGGCCGACGGCCTGCTGGAAAAGGCGGTGGAAATTCATAAGGATCAATGGCGCGTTCTCCACCGGGCGGCGGAGACTTATTTTTCCCTGGATCATAACGGGTGTCTAGTATCCGGAAAATTTGAACGGGGGCCCCACAGGGGGGGCTGCGACCATGTGGACGCCTCGGAGCGGGATCGGGTGCGCGCCCTGCAATTGATGAAGCAGGCTTTGGATATTCTCCCGGATGACGCGGATAAAAACGACGCCGGACGATTTTATTTCCGGTTTGCGGATATGATCCAGGGCTATACCGGTCTGGACGGAGCATGGAAATTCCAATACGCGACCGACCTGGAGGTCCTGCCGGACTATGAGGAAGGATATTGGCGGAACTACGGCTATGGAAATACAAAAACTCCGGTTGATTCGGATGGAAACCCTATTTTTTACGCCCTTCCAGCGAGCTTTGAAAGCGCCGCCAATGACGGGGAGCGGTATCGCTGGCTATTGAACTATGCGGCAAAACGGAATCCTGAAGCGCAAAACGAGGCCTTATGGAAGCGGGCTGAGTATCTGCGGAGCCAGTTCGGCGTCCAGACCATGGCATTCCATTTCGCTTTGTTCGGAGCGACAAGCGGAGAAGAGGTTAAAGACGGGCCTTTTTCGGTGCACACCCTTTCGGAAAACGAGGCCATGGCCTCCTTGGCTACAGGAATAAAGCGATTTCCCCTTCCCAAGGAACACAACTTCATCCTCATCTATAAAAAAATCGCCGCCAATGGAGGGGATTACGCCTGGGACTCCTTGAACGTCCTCGCATCCACTTTTGAAAACCGCCGGCAATATCCCAAGGCAGTTAAAATTCGTAAAGAAATGATTGAACGATTCCCCGCAAGGCAAGGAAAGCAACGGGATAAGCTGGAGCAGCTTACCGGCCCCTTGGGGGAGTTTGAGTACTGCACCCCACAGCCCGCCGGCAGGGAAGCGGAAGTCGGCTTTACATTTCGCAACGGCAAAAAGGTTCATTTCAAAGCTGTCGAGGTCGATGAGAAAAAATTCATTGAAGATGTTAAAGAATACATCCGGGGCTCCAAAGGAGTTCCTGATTTTAAAACAACGAGTATTGACAATATTGCCCATCGAATAATCCAAAACGGCGAAACTAAATATCTTGGGAAAAAAGCGGCGGAGTGGGACCTTTCTCTAAAGCCGATGAAAGATCATTTTGACAAAAGGATCTCCGTAAAAACGCCTTTGAAAAAGGCCGGGGTCTACCTCCTTACCGCACAAATGGAGAATGGAAACACTTCCAATATCGTGATCAGAATTGCCGATACAACCATTGTGCAAAAAAACATGGACGGCAAGGAAATGTTTCTGGTGTGCGACGCCCGGACGGGCGAGCCTCTGGAAGGCATGCAAGTGGATTTCTTCTGGTACAACTTTACCGGATCGAACAAAAAATTCATAATCGACGAGGCGACAAAAACCACCGATCGAAACGGCCTCGTTTACATTGACGACCTGCGGGAACGTGGAACCCATGGGGCCATTATCACCGCAGTGAATAGCCAGGGGCGCCTGGCCCATTTGTCGCAATTCAGCTATTGGGTGCGCAGCAAGCAACTTGACAACCTGGATCGCACCCGGGCCTTCGGCATTACGGACAGGCCGGTTTACCAGCCGGGCCAGACCGTGCATTACAAGTTCTGGGTGCGGCAGGCAAGGTACGACCTGGGCGAAAAGTCGGTGTACGCCGGCAAATCCTTCACGATTGAGGGAGTGGACCCCAAAAACACGACTATAATCAACAGTACAAAAGTAGCGGACGAATACGGCGGAGTGGAGGGTGAATACACCCTGCCCGATGAAGCGCCCCTGGGGAGGTATTACTTCTATATAGGCTCCCATGGACGCATCTCATTCCGGGTGGAGGAATACAAAAAGCCGGAATTTGAGGTTAAGGTGGAAGCGCCCAAAGAGCCCATCGCTTTGGGCGAGACGATTCCCGTGGAAGTCAAGGCGGATTACTATTTCGGCGCGCCGGTCCAGGAGGCCAAGGTCAGCTACAAGGTTCTGCGGTCCGAGTATAATCAAGGCTGGTTTCCCTGGGGCGCCTGGGACTGGCTGTACGGCGCCGGGTATTGGTGGTTTGGCTACGATTATGACTGGTATCCCGGGTGGACCAAGTGGGGCTGCAATCGTCCCAGATGGTCGTGGTGGTGGCATGATGCTCACATGCCGCCGGAAGTCGTGGCCGAGGGCCAGGGCTTGACCGATGAGAACGGCGTACTGAAGCTGCCCATTGATACGGCTTTGGCCAAAGAGCTAAGGGGCGACACGGATCATCGCTATGAAATCACCGTAGTGGTCACGGACAAGTCCCGCCGGACCATCGTGGGAAAAGGTTCGGTGATTGCCGCCCGGAATCCCTTTAAGGTATACGCCTGGGTGAACAAAGGCCATTACTTTGTGGGCGACGTGGTCAAGGCCGATTTTTCCGCCCAGACCCCGGACGGCAAGCCTGTGTCCGGTGCGGGCAAGGCGGTTCTGTACAAGATTGCCCGCAAGAACGGAAAGCCATCGGAAAGGGCCGTCAGGGAATGGGATCTCAAGGTCGAAAATGACGGCCGTGCAAAACTCAAGATGGACGCCTCAAAGGCTGGTCAGTACCGCATCGCCCTCAGCGTGACGGACGCCAAAGGCCGCACCCAGGAAGGCGGATACGTGTTCTGCGTCATGGGGGACAAGGACACGGGCAGGAATTTCGTCTTCGACCATATAGAACTTGTTCCTGACTTGCGGGAATACGTTCCTGGAGACAAGGTGCGGCTGCGCATCAACACCCGGGCCAAGGACTCCACGGTGCTCTTGTTTATCAGGCCGGAAAGCGTCGACGGGTATCCCAAACCCAAGGTTTTGCGCATTAACGGAAACAGCACGGTTCAGGAAATTGAAGTCAGCAAAACGGACATGCCCAATTTCTTTGTGGAGGCCCTGACCGTCCACGACGGCAAGGTGTACTCCGAAACCCGGCGGATTGTGGTTCCGCCGGAAAGTCGCGTGTGCAATGTGGAAGTTCTGCCCTCCGCGGAAAAATACAAGCCCGGCCAGAAAGCCAGAATCGACCTGCGTCTGACCGGCATGGACGGCGAGCCTTTTAGAGGAAGTACGGTGCTGACGGTATACGACAAAGCCGTGGAGTACATCTCCGGCGGCTCCAATGTGCAGAATATTCGTAATTTCTTCTGGAAGTGGGTTAGGCATCATTATCCAGTGACGGAACACAACCTCAGAATTCAAGAGCGTAACCTTGTCCCAAGATATTCTGTTTCCATGGGGGTTTTGGGAATATTCGGGAATATTCCAGCGCCGGACGACACCCTTGAAAACGAAAAGGTCGGAAAGAATGGCGGAATCGTTATGAAAAAAGGCAACATGATGCGAGGCCGATCCGCCGCAAGCTCATCCATGCTTGCCGCAGCCCCAAAGGAATTCATTCCCATTAACTTTACCGATGCAGACGAATTGCAGGCAAACGTTAGTGGAGCCTTTGCGGAAGCGGGCGGCGCCGGGGCCTCGGAGGAAAGCGTCCACGTGCGCACGGAATTTGCGGACACGGCTTTTTGGGCCGGATCATTGGAGACGGATAAAAACGGGCATGCCCAGGTGGAATTTGACATGCCGGAAAACCTGACCGCCTGGAAGATCAAGGTCTGGGCCATGGGCCACGGCACCCGGGTGGGCCAGGGGGAAGCCGAGGTCGTCACCTCCAAGGACCTGCTGCTGCGGCTACAGGCGCCCCGATTTTTCGTGCAGGGGGATGAGGTGGTGCTTTCGGCCAACATCCACAATTATTTGGACGACCGGGTTTCGGTCAGGGCCGTCCTTGAAGTGGACGGCAGCTGCCTGGAATTGGAACGAGGCGCCAATAAGATCCTGCCGCTCGACCCCAACAGCGAAAAACGCGTGGACTGGCGAGTGAAGGTCGTCAAGGAAGGCGAGGCCATCGTGCGCATGAAGGCGATTTCCGCCAGGGAATCGGACGCCATGGAAATGCGCTTTCCCGTCTACGTTCACGGCATGGAAAAAACCGAGACCTTCAGCGGCGTCATCCGGCCGGATCAAAACTCCAGCGCGTTCACCATTGACGTTCCCCAGGCGAGACGGCCCGAGGCCTCCCGTCTGGAGGTGAGGTACTCCCCCACCCTGGCGGGAGCCATGATCGACGCCCTGCCCTATCTGGCCAATTATCCCTACGGCTGCACCGAGCAGACTTTGAACCGGTTTCTGCCCACAGCCATCACCCTGAACCTGCTGGAAAGCAAGGGCGTCGACCTGAAAGCCCTCAAAGACAAGCACACTAACCTGAACGCCCAGGAAATGGGAGACTCGGCGGAACGCGCCGCCCAATGGAAGCAGTGGGACGAAAACCCGGTGTACGATCCGGCCAAGGTCCGGGACATGGTGCGGAAAGGCGGGGACAAACTGGCCTCCATGCAGAATTCCGACGGCGGCTGGGGCTGGTTTTCCGGTTGGGGGGAGCGCTCCTACCCCCATACCACGGCCACGGTGGTCCGGGGGTTGATGAAGGCCAAGGAAGCCGCGGCGGACGTTCCTCAAGCCGTGCTCACACAAGGTCTTGCCTGGCTGGAACGTTACCAAGAAGAGCAACTGACCAAGCTGAACAACGCGGCCTCCAAAACAAAGCCCTATAAGGTATACGCTGATAACACCGACGCCTATATCTTCATGATCCTGGCCCAGGCCGGTCAGGGAAATCAGGCGATGAAAGACTACCTCATGCGGGATAAAACCCATCTTTCGGTCTACGGCCTGACCTTGCTGGGAGCCGGACTCCACGCCATGGAGGAAAACGAGGACCTCGGCCGAGTCATGAAGAACCTCAGCCAATACCTGGTTTGCGACGACGAAAACCAGACCTGTTACCTGGAAATGGGCTCAGGCGGGTATTGGTGGTACTGGTACGGAGACCAGATGGAAGCCAATGCCTGGTACTTGAAACTCCTGGCCGCAACCGGCTTTGAAGGCGATAAGGAAAAGCAAAACCAGGCCGCCGGGCTGGTCAAGTATCTCCTGAATAACCGGAAGCACGGCGCCCGCTGGAAATCCACCCGCGATACGGCCTTGTGCATCGAGGCCCTGGCCGACTACCTGAAAGCCTCGGGCGAAGACGCCCCGGACATGAAGATATCCGTTTACGTGGACGGTAAGTTAAAAAAAGAAGTCGCCGTCAACCAAACCAACCTTATGGACTTTGACAATGTATTCGTCCTGGAAGGGGATGAAATCTCCTCGGGCAAGCATGAAATCAGGCTGGAGCGCAAAGGCAAGGGGCCGGTTTATTTCAATGCCTGGATGAGCAACTTCACCCTGGAGGACGACATCAAGGCCGCCGGCCTGGAAATCAAGGTGGATCGCAAACTCTACCTGCTCAAACCCATAGACAAGACCATCAAAGACGCGGGCGCCCGCGGCCAGGTTCTGGACCGCAAGGTGGAAAAATACGAACGCGTGGAGCTAAGCAACCTGGACATGCTCCAAAGCGGAGACCTTGTGGAAGTGGAGCTGACCGTGCAAAGCAAGAACGATTACGAGTATCTTGTGTTTGAAGATTACAAGCCCGCCGGGTTCGAGCCCGTGGAAGTGCGCAGCGGCTACACCGGCGCAGGCATGGGCGCCTACGTGGAATACCGGGACGAACGGGTTGCCTTTTTCTGCCGGTCCGTGCTCAGGGGGACCCATAACCTGTCCTACCGGATGCGGGCGGAAATCCCGGGCAGGTTCTCAGCCCTGCCCGCCAAGGCCCACGCCATGTACGCGCCCGAGCTGAAGGCCAATTCCGACGAAATCAAACTGCAAGTGGCGGATTGATGATCAGGAGGAGCTTTCCTTGCGGTACTGGGAAAGCTCCTTATACTTGGACCGGGCCCACACATGGTATTTGTCCGAGGGCTCGGTCAGCTTGATGACGGTGCGCAGGACTGCCTTGGATTCCTCCTGGGACTCAAAGCCCTCCCAGAGGATGTCCGCCTTTAACAAAAGGGCCTCGGGCCACTTGGGAGCCTTTTTCAACACCCGATTGACCATGGTCAGGGCCTCGCCATAGCGTTCGCTGTGCTTGGCGTACCGGATTTGCTGCATGTCGGATTCCAGGCGTTCGTACTTGGTCCAGTTGGCTTTCTTGCCGATGTAAACAATGCGTCCTACGTTGTCGGCGATTCCTTCTGTCAGCGCTCTCCACAGGCGGCCTGCCAACAAGCTGACCATGGCGCCGCAAAAGCATCCAATAAGCCCGCCCTGCTTTCCGCCGACCGCCATTCCGATCATCCCGCCCAGGATCAACAACGTCAGAAAAAACCCGAACAAAACGGCGTAAGACTGGGCCTCCCTGGCCGCATGGGCGTCCTTGATCTGCTTTTTGCCTTTGAAGTCGTAGGGTTCTACCATGGCGCGTTTCTTTCCTGAAAATGAAGTAAATAGTGGGCAAAAGTAGCATGATAGGGCGTCCGGCTCAAGGAATCATTTGAAGGCGCCGTTGCTGGGTTTCCGCCCTTGGCCAATAGAAGGCGATAGACCATGGATTACCCACAGGGATTATAGGGAGTGACGGATGGGAAAGCCGTCTGGGTGGGAATTTAGGGATGGGTCCTACCCTGCCTGGATTGCCCCCCTAAAAAAAACCGGAATTCAATTCACGTCATCCGCCCGCCGACCGTTCCCAACTCCAAACATCCTTTTGGGTCGCACCTTTTGTTGCTAAAGCAACCCAGGCATAAAACTGCCATGCCTGGGCCACCCGAAAAATGAGCGTCCACGGGGAGGCGCAACGATATTCCTTCGTTGGGCGGCGCGGGTTTATTTTAATGCTTAGGCGCAGGGTTTGCCCTGTCTGGGTCGCCCCATGGAATTTATGCTTAAAAATTTTACTTCCGTGCTTTCCGTGTTTTCCGTGGTTAAAACAACTTGCGCCATTATGCTTTTTGGGCGCATTTGACGCAGACGTCGGACTCGGGCATGAGCATGATCCGGCCTATGGGGATTTCCTCGTCGCAGATGGCGCAGTAGCCGAAATCCGGGTCGCCGATGTTGTCCAGGGCGCGCAGGAGGCCGTTCATTCGGGCCTTGGCGTTGGCCAGGGCCTTTTCATTCACGCTCTTGGCGTTGATGGCCTCCATGCGGGAGATTCTGCCTATGGCGTTGTCCGGGGAAATGGGGCGGGTGGCCTCTTCCAGGGAGGCGATATCCTTTTTCAGGATTTTGATCTGCTCCTGAATTTTTACTTTGAGGTCCTGCTTTTGTTTTTCGTCCATAATTCCTTAAAAGCCGGCCCGGCGCTGCAATTCAACGCCGGGCCGGAGTATTGCTTTGATTGACACTATTGGCGAAGATCCTTGCGGAGGATCTTACCCACGTTGGTCTTGGGCAATTCGTCCCGGAACTCATAGAACTTGGGAACCTTGTAGCCCGTGAAATTTTCCTTGCAGAAGGCCTTTAACTCCTCTTCAGTGAGGGAGGGATCCTTTGCAACCACAAAGAGCTTGACCAATTCCCCGCTCTTGGCGTCGGGCACGCCCACGGCCGCGCATTCCAAAACCTTGGGATGGCCGGCCACCACGTCTTCGATTTCGTTGGGATAGACGTTGAAGCCGGAAACCAGGATCATGTCCTTTTTCCGGTCCACCAGTTTGATGAAGCCTTCCTCGGTCATGAAGCCCATGTCGCCGGTCTTGAAAAAGCCGTCGCTCCAGAAGGCCTTTTCGGTTTCTTCGGGCCTTTTGTAGTATCCGCGGAACACCTGGGGGCCTTTGATGCAGATTTCCCCCACCTCGTTCAAGGGCAGGTCATTGCCGTCGTCGTCCCGGATGGCGAACAGGGTGGAGGATATGGGCAGGCCGATGTAGCCGTTATAGGCCTTCAGGTCCATGCGGTTGATGGAAGCGGCCGGCGAGGTTTCGGTGAGACCGTAGGCTTCGACCAGGGGCTTGCCGGTGATTTCCTTCCATTTGAGGGCCACGGGCTCCTGGACCGCCATGCCGCCGCCCAGGGCCAGCTTAAAGCTGGAGAAGTCCACCTTGGCGAATTCGGGATCGTTGATCAAGGCGTTAAACAGCGTGTTGACGCCGGTCATGGAGGTGAACTTCCATTTGTTCAGTTCCTTGACAAAGCCCGGGATGTCCCTGGGATTGGTGATGAGCACGTTCAAGGCGCCAATGGACGAAAAGGTCAGGCAGTTGGCGGTCAGGGAAAAGATGTGGTAGAGCGGCAGGGGCGTAATCATGATTTCCTTGCCGTCCTCGATTTTTCCGCTGATCCACGCCCGGGCCTGGAGCACGTTGGCCACGATGTTCCTGTGCGTCAACTCAGCGCCCTTGGAAACGCCCGTAGTGCCGCCGGTGTATTGCAGGAAGGCCAGGTCGTCCAAAGTAATCTTCGCCGGCTTGTAGGTCGCAGAATTTCCCTTGGCCAAAGCCGCCTTGAACTTCATGGCGTTGGGCAGGCTGAACGGCGGCACCATCTTCTTCACGCGTTTGATGACCGTGTTGACCAGCAGGCTCTTGGGGAATCCCAGCATGTCGCCGATTTCCGTGATCATGACGTGCTTGACGGGCGTATTGCCGAGCACCTGCTGCAGGACGCTGGCCGAGTTGGCGAAAATCAGGATGGCTTCGGCGCCCGAGTCGTTCAACTGATGCTCCAACTCCCTGGCCGTGTACAGGGGGTTGACGTTGACCGCCACCATGCCGGCGCGAAGAATTCCAAACAGGGCAATGGGATACTGCAGGACATTGGGCATCATCAGGGCCACCCTGGCGCCCTGCTTCAGCCCCAGGTCGTTCTGGAGAAAACTGGCGAACTTTTTGCTCAACTCGTTTAATTCATCATAGGTAATGCTCTTGCCCATTTGGTGAAAAGCGGGTTTGGGACCGAATTTGGCGTAAGCCTGGTCCATAATATCAGGAATGGAGCTGTACTCGCTCAGATCGATTTCTTCCGGGACTCCGTCCTGATAGTTTTTCAGCCAGATTTTTTCCATGGTTGTTCTCCCCCTAAAAACAAATTGTGAATGGTTGGTCGTGCGGCAAAGCCGCGGATTGGATTAAAGCAGAATAATTCAAGCGATTATTCTATCATAAGCAAAATGAATAGGGAATATTTTTCGAACGGGATTCTTTGAAAATCCCCGAGCAGCCCCTTCCCCCCTTGGGCCATACCGGTTTTATGATTGCACACTCAGCTGATAGTTTTTTTTGGCCATAGGCGCCGGATCAAAACCGGCCGCCTTAGGTTGTTAAGGCCAAAAAATCTTTTCATCCACTACGACAAGCGTGGGCCTGGAGTAGTACAAACGGGCCTTGTACACGTCATGTCCGGGAGTTAATGTCATTGTTTGGGTGAATTGCTGATGGGGCTCCAATTTCACCATGAACCCTCCCGCCGGGGCGAAATCCACAGAGCCGTCCGCCTGGCTCGTCCCTTTGAGCACCTGCACCCCAAAACCGGCGTGGTCGTCAATTTTATAGTTGGAATGGTTTTCCATGTCTATGCGGACGCCGCCTTCTGCCACGCTGATGTTTTTAATCTTCACATCAGGCGCCGGCATGTCAGGAAGCGTGGATGTTCTTGAGGCCCATTCCTTGTCCTTCCCTTTTACAGCCGCCTTTATGCCAATCGCATATCCGGTCCTGACAACCCGGCCGCCAATAGTCTTTTCTTCACCGGGGGCCAACAGGCCTATTTCCTTGCCGGCTTCCGCCGTATCCCACCGGAACTTGACGGGCTTTGAGGGGTCATACATTTTTAAATAAATGCCCAGCCTGGCAGAACCTTCATAAGGCGTGGACGACTGATTTTTTATTTTAACCTGATATTCCAGGGCGGACACCTCCTGGGTGTGTCTGCTTTGCATACCGATGATCGCCAGGCCCGGATCGGCTTCCGGGATTTGTTTTAGGATATTTTTATTTATTGCGGGTCCGGGCTGTTTGACCGCGGGGGCGCCCTTCAGATTGACCGGCGGCCCTGCCGCGGCAATAGAGGTCAGGGCGAAAACCGCGAGCAAAGCATACAGCAGCACTCCTTTGCATGACTTCATACAAAAGCCTCCTGAAATGGAACAATCGATCCGGTGGGAATGCGGTCTATCCGCATGATGGACGGTATTCTTACATTGCTTTAACTTTACTTTCAAGTTTTTTAGAACGTATAACTTAAATTGAAGCTAAATAGTCAAAAAAAATAATGGTTTTGACCGTAAAAAAATGAATATTTTTTTGGGGAGGTCCGCAAAACGCAAAAAAATACCGAACGGCTTTTAATTTTCAGGCGGCCGGGACAGCCCCGGCCGCCTTTTGCGGCTAAAGATTGATGAGCTTGGAATCAGCCGTTATATTGGTCTTTCCTCTGGATAAAAACAAGGTCACTTTGTACAGGTCAAAGCCGTCCCTGATTGTTGTGCTTTGCGTGGACTCTCCATGAGGCGCCAACGCCATACTCCTGCCCCCGGCGGGCGAGAATGCCACGGATCCGTCCGCTTGCTTGACGCCCCCGTAGAACTGTATAAGAAGCCCCCCATTGGGATCAATCTGATAACCGGACTTGTTCTTGATTGTAGCGTAGACCTTGCCGTCGCGGATTTCCAGGTTCGTGATCTCCACCTCGGGTGCAGGCATTTCGGCCATTTTAACGGTCCTGGATTGCCAGACTTTGTCCTTGGTTTTAATGGACGCCCTGAGGGAAACGGCGGAGCCCTTCCGGGACATCTGGCCGCGAAAACTTTTTTCCTCTCCAGGCGCCAAAGGCCCTATCTCTTTGGCGGGAGTCCCTTCCTCCCAAAAAATATTTTCGCCGGGAGGAATGATGCTTTTCACGTCCAGGGCCAGTTGGGCCATGCCTTTGTATGGTTCGGAGGCGTCGTTTTTGATTTTAACCTCATACTCCACCATGGAGAGAGTCTGCATGTTTCTTGTTTGAATTCCGAGTATGGAAATTTTCGGATCAACCAAAGGGGCTTGTTTGGCGATATTTTTATTAATGGCAGGCTGAACTTTAGCGGGAGCCGTCTGCATTTTAATCGGCTGCCCTGCAAAAGCAAACTGCCCCAGGAGAAAAACCGTCAACAACGCGAGCACGGACGCACTTCTGCGAAATTTCATATCGAACATCCTCCTTGTAGAAAACTGAGATCCGGTGGGAACGCGGTTGGTCCGCATCATGCTTCTATTGTATGCATGCTATGACTTAGCTATCAAGGATTTTAAGAATTTAAATCAAAAAGGCAGAAAAAAGTCAAATGTACTAGTCAATTTGACAGCCAAAAGGTGAGTGAAATAGCCCTCACTGCATCAAATTGGCGACAAAGGGGCCTGGATTTATAAATCATTGGTCCAGGACGCTCCGGATGATTCCAGCAATTTGGGCCATGACCACGGGTTTTGTCACATAGGCTTTTATGCCAATGTTCCTGGCCTGCTCCCTGGAAAGCCTTTCTGAAAATCCCGTGCACAGAATGATGGGCATTTCGGGGCGTATGGACAGGATTCTGTTGGCCAGACTGTCCCCCGTGACATAAGGCATGGTCATATCCGTCATGATCAAGTCAAAGGCCTGGGGATCGGCTTCGAAAATTTCAAGGGCCTGGGGGCTGTTGTCAACGGCCGTGACCTTGTACCCGAGGTGCTCCACCATCTGGCGGGTCATGGCAAGGACCGCCTCTTCGTCGTCCACCAGGAGTATGCGCTCCGAGCCTTGGGGCAGCGTTTCCTTGGAATGGGTTTTGGAGGAGGCAGCCATGAGGGGCAGATAAATATAAAAGGAAGCGCCCATTCCGGGTTCTGAGTAGGCCTTGATTTCCCCTCCGTATTTGGAAATGAGGGCAAAAGCCTCGGAAAGCCCCATGCCGGAGCCCTCGCCCACGGGCTTGGTCGTGTAGTAGGGCTCAAAGACACGCTGGATCACCTCGCTTTCCATGCCCGGCCCATTGTCGCTTATGCTCAATTTGACATATTTGCCGGGCTTGATCTTCCTGGAATGATCCAAATCGAATTCCGTGATGTCCTGCTCCTCCAAAGAGATATCCACCACGCCGCCCAACTCCTTCATGGCGTATGCGGCGTTGGCGCAGATATTCATTAAGACCCGCTGCAGTTCCTTGGGGTCCGCGTAGACCAGCCCGCTTATTTTTTCCACCTCTTTCCGAATCTCAATGCTGGAAGGCAGGGAGGCCCTGACCAGGCCGTAGGTCTCCTCCAGGACGTCCTCGATATCAATCATCGCCGGGTCTTCGTCCCCATGATCGCTGAACGAAAGAATCTGCCGGACCATCTTTTTTGCTTTTTCAGAGGCGACCAGCACCTGCTGCAAGTTTTTATAGGCTTGGCTGTCCTCGGGAACATCCAACATGGCCAATTCAGTGTTCCCCATGATGGGAGCAAGAACATTATTAAAATTATGGGCTATTCCGCCGGTCAACGCGCCAAGGGCCTCCATCCTCTGCGCCATTTGCAGCTTAGCTTCCAGGCGATTTTTCTCATCTTCCACTTTTTTTCGCTCGGAAATATCCCTGAACACGCAATGAAGCAGAACCAGTTTTCCATTCTCCATAATGGGCTTTGCTGTGGACTCCACGTGAAAGCCAGCTCCGTCCTTCGCCCTCATGACATACTCCATGGATCGGCTTTTTCCGGACTTCGCTATATTGTCCACCAGTTCAATCAAACGCTCCCGGTCGCTGTTTTCGGGCATAAACCCGAAAACATGCCTTCCCTCAACCTCTTCCACAGTGTGCCCGCTGAATTCCGTAATGGCGGGGCTGCAATATTGAATGTATCCATCTGGCGTGATGGTCGCCACCACATCCTTGAGGTTTTCCGCCAGCAGCTTGTATTTTTGAAAATTCTCCTTAAACTTCTCCGCAAGATTCTGTTTGGCCGCCAACTCCTCTTCCAACTCTTTGGACTGGCTGAGCACCGTTTCCAGCAAACGGTCGAACTCATTCTCCAGGGTTCCAATTTCGTCCTTCCTGCCCTCAAAAACCTTGCCAGGCAACTCCCTGGTTTTTCTGGCGACAAGCATCCGGCCCGTCAGCCGGACGACGGGCCTGACAATGGCCGCCTCAAGCAGCCGGATCAATAGAGCCAGAAAAAGAATTCCAGCCGCCGCCTTGACGCCGCGAGCGGTCCGAATGGATGCGAGCCCCTGCTGCAGGATGTCCCGGGGCAAATCTGCGCTTAATTCCAGGCAGGGGTTTCCGGTGATGTCCTTCAGGATCATGGAGGCTTGAAGGGTGTTTTCGTCCAAAGGCTTTAGGAGTAGGTTCCCCTCGCCGCCGGAATCCGCCTCTGCATATCCCGGATCTATCAGTTTAATGTCGAAGGGAACCTGCGTCTGATCCCGGAGTTTGTCCTTCATTGCCTCCGTAATAAGGCGCGCCATGACCATGGTTCCCATCACCGGCCCCTTGTTTTCCGTGTTCAAAATGGGAAGGGAGGCGACCAGCATGGAACCGTACTCCGTCCTGATAATTCCGGACTTCGAAATATCTTTCTGGTAGACGAAGGATGATGCATCCAGAAAAAGAGGATGGCCTCTTAATAGTTTGCCTGCGGAGAGCAGACGGATTTGCAAGGGAGCCCCTGTTTCTATGTCTACGGCTTTGCCCCAAAAAAGGTCGCCATTCTCGTCAAAAAAATAGATGGCGTTCAGGCTGGCGTCAACAAAGGTTTCCAAGGCCAGATTGGACTCTTCATAATCAGGACCGCCTCCCTTGATAAAGTCGCAGGTATCGTCCCAGGACGCCCAATCGTGAGTCAGGGCCTTTAGGTGCTCTGTTTCTGTATCCAGGGTTCTAACGCAACGGAGGAGATCCTTCTTCGCCTCCCGCCTCTCCAGGGCGGCGAAGCGTGGAGAGATGATATAATGTTGAATCAATCCCTGGGTTACGCCGAATAGGAGGGCGCTGGCCAAGAGAATAGTCAATAACTTGGATCTCAACTTCATGGAATCACCCTTTGCTGCGCTTCAGGCCGCACATAAAAAAAGCTGCATGTTCCGGAAACAGCGGATCATTGCGCCCGCCCGTTCATTTTCTTCAGGCAAATAAGTTACTGAAAGACCGCCTGCATGCAGCTTAGCATAACAGAGACATTCACGGCAAAACTCATGCCGCCTTTATTTAACGGAGCAATATTTCCCGCGCCGCCCTGTAAAAAAATGTTTCTCTCCGCTTGGGAAACAATCAAGTTTCCATCCCCTTGTTCCGATACCCAAAAATGCCGCGGGGCCGTTTTTTACAGACCCTGAATAATCTGATTACAACCTACAAGGGGATGCTCCTTTGATGCACGACACCACTATATCAACCAAGGATTTCCAAATGCTGGCCGGAATTGTCTATCAGGAGACCGGCATCAGTCTTTCGGACAACAAAGTAGACCTTGTCAAAGCCAGAATCGCAAAAAGGATGCGCACCACCCGCATCCCCAGTCTGAAGGAATACATCAACGTCATTGAAAACGATGCTTCCGAATTCTGCTGCTTTATCGATGCAATGACCACCAACCACACGTATTTTTTTCGGGAAAACAAGCATATAGAGTATATGGTGGAAAACCTGCCGCAAGGCCCGATGCACAGAATCTGGAGCGCGGCGTGCTCCAGCGGCGAAGAGCCTTATTCCATGGCCATTCAACTGGCGGAGGCCGGCCGCAAATTTGAAATCCATGCCTCGGACATATCGGACACCATGCTGGAGACCGCCTCCAAGGGCATTTATCCCAAAGACAGGACCCGTTCCGTTCCCGTACCGCTGGTCAGGCGCTATTTTCAGCAAGGCCAGAATAAATGGGACGGATATTTTAAGGTTAAAAAGGAGCTTCGGGAAAAAATCTCCTTTTTCAAATACAATCTCATTTCCGACCCGCCCCGGGATGAATACGACGTGATCTTCTGCAGGAACGTCATGATTTATTTTGACCACGAAACAAGACAGCACGTAGTCAATAAATTATATCAGTCCCTGCGGCCCGGCGGCATGTTCGCCATCGGCCAGTCCGAAAGTCTGGTTGGCGTGGAGCATCCATTCAAGTATTTACGACCCAGCATTTATTGTAAATAATACCACTTTGAACCATTTTAAAAGCACTCTTATAGGAGATTTTTTGCTTACCGCACAGCCTGCCAAAATGCAGGGCGGCGAGCCCGCGAGTAAGCGTATGGCAATCAAGCAGGTGGAGCGGCATTGATCAGGCCGTATTCATAAACGAGAAAGCACCTGACGCAGCCCCCCCGACCACTTTGCGGGAATGAAGGGCGGCAAAATATATTTGGTGCGAAAACCCTTTGTTGGGTTTCGCGCATATGTTTTTGGCTTTGATCATTATGCCCGCAAGTATGGGGCAGTCTCTGTAGGAAAGGCTTTTCAAGCTCTACCCAACCTGTCAGGACGGCTGCGGCAGCCTCTATTCTCCTTTATCCCCGTGGAGGAAGGAGGCGGGATGATTCCAGATCACGGGTTTAGACTACAGCCATTCCACCTTGGGTTCGTTCCTGAGCGGCATGCGGTGGTACTGGAACTTGGGAACGCCCACCATCAGGCCGCCGTGGACTTCCTGGCCGTCAGCCAGGTTCAGGGCCTCCCTCAGGGGCGTCCAATCATTGGCGGCCGAGGTGAAAAACCCGGCCCAGCAGGTTCCGATTCCCAAGGGATGGGCGGCAAGCTCGGCGTAGGTCAAAGCAATGTGGCAGGCCACGGGGCCGGGGCGGGAGCCTGCTTCCGCGTAGGCGGCCACAAGGTGGGGCGCATCCCGCATGATGACGTCAAAGCCCAGCCCCCAGGCCGTAATCAGGCGGTCCATGTGCAGCATCTCCGCCAGCTTGGGATCCTTCACCACAACCCGCTTCATCCAGTCCACCACAAGGCCGGCAAGTTCGTGCACCTTTTCCTTTTCATAAACCACAAGCCAGTTCACAGGCTGGCTGTTATGGCCGGATTGCGCGTGACTGGCGATGCGAATCAGCTCCTCGATGGTCTCCCTGGGAACGTCCTTTTTCTTGTACCTTCGGACGGAGCGGCGGGCGCGCAGAAAATGCTCGGCCCTTTCCGCGGACAGATGCCAATCCTTGTTCACAGGCGGACATTGCTCCGGGGCCATGTCGTACAGGGACAAGGCGCCGTGGGGGCATACGGCGACGCAATGGCCGCAGTGGATGCAGCTTTCTTCGGCGTTTTCGATGGGCGCGGGCAATGAATCCTTGTCAGGCATATAAATCAGGCTGATGGGGCATTCAATGGCGCAGATGCCGTCTTTATTGCATTTGTCCGGGTCTACCGTGAAAAGGGGCATAATTCTCTCCTTGTTTTGAGCATACAGTAACGGCGCCTTGGGCCCAAAAGCCTCAAGGGCGCAAACAAACTCTAATCCCGGGCGAAATCCCCGATGTACTTGGCCGTAACTTCCGGCTTTTCCTCCTGGGGAATGTGGCCGCATTTGGGGATGATTTTCAGAATCGAGCCGGGGATGTCCTTGTTATACTTGTAGGCGCACGCCACGGGAATCCAGGTATCTTCCTCGCCCCAGATGATGAGCGTGGGCTGTTCGATAAACGATAAGCATCCCACGAATGAATACAAGCTATTGAAATCCGTATTCTGAGCCAGGGAAACCATGGCGTCCACCGCGCCTACGGTCTGCATCCTTTCGTAATAGGCCTGCACCCGCTCCTTGGTGACCACCTTTTTATCGTAAACTGCGGACGTCAGGTTCCAATTGATGATCCAGGACCCGGCCGTCAGCTTCATGGCTTCGGCCGCATGCACCCACCGGGCCATCTTAATGACCGTGGGGCGATCCGGCATGGGCTCCCCGGCGGCGTCCACCAAAATGAGCTTCTTCACCTTGTCGGGATGCTCTATCGTCAGCATGGCGCCCACAAAGCCGCCCAGGGAATTGCCCGCGTAAACCACCTGGGACAACCCTTTGGCCTCCATAAAGGCGTTAACCTCCTCCATGAGATTGTACGGCGTGTAATCGTCCCCCAATGGCTTGTCCGACCAGCCGAAGCCTTTCATATCCAGGGCGATTACATGGAAGCCCTGGTTGCTTAAAGGCGGAATCACGTCTCTCCAGGTGTAGGTGGAACTGCCGAAGCCGTGCACCAGAAAAATCACCGGGCCGTCGCCCTTATACTCTTCATAGTGGTAGCTGACGCCGTCCACTTCCAGGTAATAGTCGTGGTAGGTCGCGTCCTTGATCACTCCGGGCGGAATTTTGTCCGTGGTCAGGCCGCACCCGAAAAACGCCGCGGCGCAAACAAAAACAATGGCTGTTTTTATCAAGGCTTTTATTTGGTAATTCATGAGTTCCCCCTCAATGGTACTCTTGCAGAGTTAAATGGTTAAAGTCCATGACTTCCAAATAGCATATATCGGGAGGTCATGACCAAGTTTCTTTGAATCGGGCGATTTCGCCCGGGGCGTAAAAATGGCGGACGTAAGGATCGGAATACAGTTCATCCAGGACGGATTGGGACAGTTTAAGCCGCTCCCGCACCCGAAGATATTCCGGGTAATAATCCCTTTCTTGCGCCAGATTGGTTCTGACAAAAGGCGCCTCCAGGGGAGCGTTCAGGCCAAGCAAGCGGCCCGCGGCTTCGTGAAAAGCCTGCTCCAGGTCTTCCAATCTGAGCGCCAGCACGCGCAGGCTTTCCTTCTCTATGATAAACCAGCCTCGGCAGTTCTCAGCCGGAGTAGAAAAAAGATCCAGCCCAAGGGCCGGTTTGAATTCGTGCTCGAACCAATTGTAACCCAGGTTCTCGCGCCCCTTCCCCTCAAACACGCCTTGCAGGGCGGCCAGGGCCCTATCCGGGTCCACCTTTCCCCGGGCGTCGAAAATTTCCTGGTAATGGGTCCAGGCGTTATGAAAAAACGATGATACAATCCGGGCGACCGGATCGCGCATGAGCGTGATTATCAGCCACCTGGCCCGGGAGTCTTTCGCCATTTTCCGCCTAAGGGATTCGGACAGCCGCAATTCGTCCGGGATGGCCGGGTCGGGAAGGGATTTATGAAACTTCTCCGCCTCGCGAATTCCTTTCCGGGAAAGATAATGGACGTGAAAAACCCGATTGGGCAGGCCCGCAGCCAGTAAGGTGTCGTAAACCGTGGAAGATCCCACGCCTCCCGGCTGAAACACCACAAGGGGCGGATGCAGGGAATAGTCCTCTTTCATGATCTCCCGGCGAGTCCAAAACCAGCCGGGCGCCATTTTTTTCAGTTTCCTGATCATCCAAGGCCTGTTTTGTATGAAAGTAAAGCGACCCATCCTGCTTGCAGGAATAGCGTCGCTCAGGTTGTCTTAAGCGGGCCATCGACGGCTCCAAAAATTTTGGCGCAGCAGCAGCCGGAGAGCAAGCCCCCTCCCCCTTGACGGGGGAGGGCTGGGGTGGGGGTGATATTTCATCCGTTAATTCAGGCGTCGTTCCCCTCTTTAACCACCAAAAAGAACAAGCGGCCGTCCTGCTTCATGTGGCCGGCTGCTATCTCGGCGTAATCTCCGTTACCCCAAAAAAAATCCATCCGGCCTGCGCCGCGAATGGCGCCGCCCGTATCCAGGGTCAGGACGAAACGGTTCATCTCCTCCCAACGGGTCAACACCCCGTGCTCCACGGCGGGCTGCTCGGTCTGCACAAAAGCCAAAGCGCCCATGGGAAAAATCCGGTGATCCACGGCCGCAGCGCGCCCTCCCTCCAGAGGCTGCCCGGCGTAGCCGATGGCCGGCTCGTCCACCACGTCGAAAAACACATAACTGGGATTATGATTGAACACCCGCTCCAGGTCTTCGGGATGGTTTTCCAGATACTCCCTGAGCGCCTGCATGGACATGGCTTCCTTTTCAATGACGCCCTCGTCGATCAGGAGCTTGCCGATGCTCCGGTACGGCTGCCCGTTCTTGCCCGCATAATGCACATGATAGGTATGGCCGTATTTGTCCTTGATGCGTCCCGAGCCCTGCACATGCAGAAAGAAAAGGTCCACGGGGTCTTTCACCCAGGCGATCTCCAGCCCCTCGGCCTCCAGCATATTCTTGGAGTCGATCTCCTCCCGGGTGTAATAAGGAACCAGGGAGTTTCCCGCCAAGCGGCCGCAAATCTGCTCGCCCTTAAATTTTTCCTTGAATCGGCCCAAATTCACGCAAACCAAATCTTCGGGCAGGCCGTACAGAGGATATTGATACTCCGGATCGTATTCCAGCGTGCCTTCCAGCAAGGGCTCGTAATATCCCGTGAACAGCATGCCGCCCTCGCCGTCCGAGCCCACGCTCTGGTACACGAGGAACTTTTCGGAAACCTGGCGGTTTAACTCCTCCGGCGTGGGATTGGCGTCCAGGACAGCCTCGAAAGCGTCCAGGGTGGCCAACAGACGGGAAGCAGGATAAACATCCGGGCCAAAGGTGAATTGACGGTCAGGGTCCAGCTTTTCCAGATACGCCCGGGCAGAGGCAATGGACCTCCGCAACGAGGCGAAACCCGCGTCATCGTTGAATCGGGGGCTGTTTCGCTCCGAAAGGCGCTTTAACGCATTTTCCGCCGTAATCTTCTCTGGCTCCTGCAATCCGCAACCGCCCAAAGACCATAACAAAACAACCATCGCAACCGCCCAAACCAGCAGCCGCCTCCCCACCCGCAGATTTCCCGTGCACACGCTGTAAGTTTTCATGCCCAGGTTTTACGATGGATGACAAAACGGGTCAATAACAATGAAGGAAAAAATGAAAAGACGCACTGCGGAAAGGCGAAAAACCAACTACGAAAAAAGCAAATGATTCACTGCGCCTCCGGCGAAATACCAACGGCGAGAAAAGCAAATGACTAACTGCGAAACCGCGCCTCCGGCGGCAAACTTTTGAAAAAGTTTGATCAAAACTTTAAAATTCAGGATATCACCATGGCTTCAAGGCTATCATCTGACACGTTCACTTTCTGCCTCTTGGAATGCTTTTACTCATATCGCAGGGTCATGGTGACGCGGTAAATGCGGACGCCTTGGGCGTTGGTTTCGTCCAGGGTGATTTCCTCGTGTTCGGGATTGTCCGACTTCAATACCACGTCTTGCCATGATACTCGTAGTTCCTATCGGTAGAATATTAGCCGCCAAATTTTTAAGTATGTATTCACAAAAAAGTTTTTGGCTTTTCTTGGCCTATCATTACTCCATTCGCTGATGGAGTACAAATTGCCAATTGGATCATAAAAACGATTTTGGAAATTTCCGTCTGAATAATAATCAGTCTCCTTGAACCTAAGTCCTTCATAGGAAAAGTCTTCCCATAAACCAATGCAATGGCCATTTTTAGCTTGGCCCACTTGGGCCAGATTACCATTGTCCCAAAAGCAAAGTTGCTCCCCCTCCTCTTTACCGTCAATATATCTATTTCGACTTTTGATCACACCATTCGGCCAATAAACTTCCCATATCCCGGTATAATCCTGCGGTGGGTAACAACCAAAGCCATGTTCATCAACAACCTTTGTAAGTTCCATCTACACATCCACACTGACGATCATAACCATGCGGAAAATCCTGACGTGTTGGCTGATGTGCTCATCCAGGGTGACATTTTCAGGTCAGGGATTGTCCGACTTCAGTACCACAGTGTTGCCGTATTTGAAATATCTTTTCACCAAACGCCTGCCCGCGCATTTCATCCATTGGACCCTTGCGGCAAGGTGGCCGGGACCGCCCACAAAAAATGTGGAACAGAATTCGATCAAGAGGAATTAAGTAAAGCGTCCTCGGAATACCCTGTGCACTCTCGTTCATGCGCCTTAAGAAATGTTTATGATTGAACCAAGGCATAAAAGTAAGAAAACCCAACCCACTGCCAGGTGATTAAAGGGCCTGTTGGGAAAAAGGCATAAACAACAGAACCAGTAGATCCACTTGAAAAAGGATGACCACTTGGCAAGGCGTTTGCTGATAATAAACGAAAGCCCAATAAAAAACAGGTACCCTGACATCCCGTATCCTGTTTGGTCAACCGTGGCCGCAATATAGTAAAATAAGGCAAGCAGCACCAGCCACGTTATGTTTATTGCCCAACTAATGCTTTTTGCCTTGTATTTGAACTCCGCCACCCTTCCTCCCTTCACACATCCACACTGACGATCATAACCACGCGAAAAATCCTGACGTGTTGGCCGGTGTGCTCATCCAGGGTGCTCTCTTCGCGCTCTCCGGTCGAGAATTAATACCGCTGTCCCTCTGTATTCGAGATGACTTTTTACCAAGCGTCTGCCTGCGTCAATCATTATCCAGAATATCGCGGACTTTTTGGAGAAGCTGTTCGCTGGGGTATGGCTTGTTGATCAGATTGAGGCCTTTTTGCAGGACGTAGTTTTCGTGAACGCCTTCCTGGCTGTAGCCGCTGGCGAACAGGAACTTGACCTTGGGATTAATGCGGGAAATCTCCTCCATGGCGGCCTTTCCGTTTAGAACGGGCATGACCATATCCAGGATGGCAAGGTCGATGTTTTCGTTGGCCCTGGCGATGCTGACGGCTTCCTGCCCGTTGTTCGCCCTGAGCACCGTGTATCCTTCCCGTTCCAGGATGTGTTCGGTCAGGTCCAGCAGCATTTCCTGATCGTCGGCCACAAGGATGGTTTCGCTGCCGCCCAGCCCATATTTTTCCTGATTTGCAGGCCGTTGCTGGGGCCTTTTTTCCACTCTGGGAAAAAAAACCTGAAACGCGGCGCCGCAGCCCGGGCTGCTCTCCACATTGATGAACCCGTTATGCTGTTTGACGATTCCGTAGACCGTGGAAAGGCCCAGGCCCGTGCCTTTTCCGGTTTCCTTGGTGGTGAAAAAAGGCTGGAAGATGTTTTCCAGGGTTTGGGGATTCATGCCGCAGCCGGAGTCCTTCACGGAAAGCATGACGTACTTTCCGGGGGAGGCCCAGGGATTCATGGAGCAAAAATCTTCGTTCAAATCGATGTTCATGGTGGAAATGGAGAGCCGGCCCTGGTTGTCCATGGCGTCCCTGGCGTTGACGCACAGGTTTAAAAGAACCTGATCAATCTGGCCGGGATCGGCATGGATGGCGCCCAGGTTTTTATACGGCGTCCATTCCACAGACACCTTTTCGCTTATAAGGCGCTGGAGCATTTTCAGCATGTCGGTCACCAGATCGTTCAAGCCCACGTACATGGGCCGGATGACCTGTCTGCGGCTGAAAGCCAGAAGCTGGCGGGTCATGCCCGAGGCTTTTAGGGCGGCCTTATGGATTTGCTCGAAGTTTTTTCTTTGCATGGAGTCCAAGGCTTTATCCCACAAAACCAGGTCGGAGTAACCCAGTATCACCTGGATGAGATTATTGAAATCATGGGCCAGTCCGCCCGTAAGCTGCCCCACCGCCTCCATTTTTTGGGCCTGATACAGTTGGGCTTCCAGGTTTTTTTGTTCCGTAATGTCCACACAGGCGCCGATCCATCGGACGACTTTGCCGTTGATCTTTTCCGCGGGGGCGGCTTTATCCACCCAGTGACGCCAGGTTCCGTCCGCCTTGGCGATGCGGTATCGATCCACAACGGGCTCTGCTTGAGAACCTGAATGATCCTGAAGGTCAAACAGGCGTTTTTGGTCTTCTCCATGGATCTGCTTGGTCCAGGCCGTTACCGTATGGGGGAACTCTCCGGCGGCGAAGCCCAGAGCATGGTCAATATCTCCGAACCAAGTCAGTTTATTGGATTCCGGGGTCCATTCATACACCAGGTCCGTGGCGGTTTCCGCCACTAGGCGAAAGCGTTCTTCGCTCTTTCTCAGGGCGTCTTCCGCTTTTTGGCGCTCCCGAATCTCGGCTTCCAGCTGCCGGACTTTTTTGTCCAGCTTGCGGGCCACTATCTGGCTGTATTCCTTGTGATGCTCCTCGGGCTCGTCCTGCATCTCCAAGGCTGCGGATTCATTCCTGGCTGCGGCCTTGTCCAGTTCCTCCTGGATGAAGGCGACCAGTTCATTAGGCTCTAAGGGCTTGATAAGAAAGCGGTCCGCTCCCAGGCTGAGGGCCAGCTTCTCATCCTGGGGCTCGGTGTATGTAGCTGTATATACGACAAAAGGGATGTTTTTAAGATGGGGATGGGCGTTCCAGCGGCGGCAGAGTTCAAACCCGTCCATTTGGGGCATAAGAAGGTCGGAGATAACCAGGGCCGGCAAGTATTCAGCGGCTTTTTCCAGGGCCTGCACCCCGTTTTCGGCCGAAAGGGTCTCGTACCCGAATCCTTTCAGGAGGGCCTCCAGAAAGTAACGGTTTTGCTCATTGTCGTCCACAATCAATATGGCTGCCATACGTCGCCCCTCCCGGGGGTATTGATACTATACCAGATGTTCTTCCAACTGATCTATAAAAACCGCAGGGTCTATGGGTTTCTCTATGTAGCCGGTACATCCTGCGGAAAGCGCTTTTTCTTTGTCGCCGGGCATGGCGTAGGAGGTCACGGCCACAATGGGGGTTTCCTTGACCAGGGGCTTTTTCCGGAGCGCTCTGGCCACGGCGTAGCCGTCCATGCCGGGCAATTGGATGTCCAGAAGAATGACGTCCGGCTGCACCACCTCGGCCATGGCGCATCCCTGGGCGCCGTCCCTGGCAGGCGTCACCTCATACCCGCTGTTTTCCAGCAGGTAGGTTATGAGGTACAGGTTTTGCTCGTTATCTTCGATGATCAATACTTTTTTCCCAGGCATGCTACTCCTCCTGTTGAACGGGGCCGTTAACCGGAAGGCGAACGGTAAACCGCGATCCGTGGCCGATTTCGCTTTCCACGGTTATCTCCCCCCCCATGAGCCCCACCAGCTTTTTGCATATGGAAAGCCCCAAGCCGGTTCCTTCGTATTTTCTATCCAACCCGGTTTCTATTTGCCTGAACGGTTTGAACAGCTTGCTGAAATCTCCGGGCTGAATGCCGATGCCCGTGTCCTGAATCTGGATCATCACCATATCTACACCCTGAGGATTGCGATTGGACGGACCGCTGACCAAAACGCTCACACTCCCCTTTTCCGTAAACTTGATGGCGTTGTTGACCAGGTTGATGAGCACCTGCTCCATGCGCCTTTTATCGCAAAAAATCCGGAGATCGGAAGCGTCCTGCGTCAATTCCAGCACCAGGCCTTTTTTCTCCGCCAGAGGACGGACCGATTGCACCACCCCGTTGACGGCCTGGGTGAAATCGAATTTTTCGGGCGCCAGGACCAGTTGGTCCGCTTCGATTTTGGAAATGTCCAGAACGTCGTTTATAAGGGCAAGCAAATGGCGGGCGCTGTTTCGCACCATGCCCATCTGCTTTTTCTGTTCTTTGTTCAAGGGGCCGGGAAGCTCCTGGAGCACAATGGATGAAAAACCGATAATGGAGTTCAGCGGAGTTCGCAGTTCGTGGGACATGGTGGCCAAAAAAGCCGATTTCAACCGGTCCGCCGACTCGGCCTTTTCCTTGGCGGTAACCAGATGCGCCTCCAGTTCCTCCCGGCGCGCGATTTCCTTGGCCAGCCTGCGGTTCCAGACAAAAACCAGCAGCATCATGCACAGGATGACGCCAAGGACCGCGCCCGCCCATTTGAGAATCGTCCGCACCTCCCTGCCGTGTTCAAAGCGCACGGTGATCCATCGGGCGCGTATGGCGGCCGCCTCTTCCGGGGTGATGGAGTCCAGGCCCTTTTGCAGGATGTCCCGCAAAATGGGCCAATCCTTGCGCACGGCGATGCGAATGCCGTCCACGGTCCCGTCCATGGGAGCGGCGACCTTGATGTTGGATATGTTGTACTTGGCGATGACGTACGATCCGTGGGCCAGGGTGTTGACGTAAGCGTCCGCCTCGCCCGAGGCCACGGCCTCCAGGGCCTGGGCCGTGTCATCGTACAAAACCAGGCTCAGCTCGGGATATTTTTCGCGGATCCGGTCTTCCATGTAGCTGTTGCGTTTGAGAGCGATGAATTTCCCGGTCAGGTCTTCCGCGCCGCCGATGAACGGAGCGTCGGTCCGGCAGAAAATCATTTCAGGCGAGCTGAGATAGGGCTTGGTGAAAACCAGGTACTCGTCCCGGCTTTCCGTTTTCATGACGGCAGGGAGGACGTCCACGCCCTTTGCCTTGGCCTGGACGATGACCTCGCTCCAGGTGTCGAAAGGAATCACCTTGAGGTTGGTTCCCAGGCGCTTGTTCAGCAATGTTACGTATTCGGAGGCCACGCCTGCGTGTTTGCCTCCCTCGGTGAGGAACTCAAAGGGCTCGTACCCGGGATCCACGCCCAGCCGAATAACCGGATGCTCATCGATCCAGGCCTTTTCCAGGGGGCTCAGGTAGATCGAAGACTTGCCTTCCAACCGGGCGATTTTATCGAAATACCTGGCTTCGGAGTCCACGATCCAACGTTTTTCAATAACCTCCAGCTTATCTTTGGGCATGGCTTCAACGCCCTGGTTGATCAATTCCAGCAGGTCTTTATTGCCTTTGGCAACGCCCGCTTTCAGGCTTCTGGAAAACAGCGGGGTGGAGTGCCCCACCACCTTGCCTGCAAACCGGTCCCTGGTTAACAGCAGATCCACCACAATGGACTCATCTATGAACGCGTCTATCTGTCCTTGGATCAGGGCGTAAAGCATATCTTCGGCGGTGGAAAACGGCACGGCGGTGCAGGTTTCCTTCAGGCTGTTCAGCGCGTATTCCTCCTGATACGACCCCTTGACGACGCCGATGGAGACGTCTCGCATACTTTCCAAGGGCGGGGAGACGGGGCTTTCGGGCAGGTAATAAAGATTGGAATCCAGCTCGTAAATGGTCTGGGAAAAATCCATCCACTCCCTGCGAGACTCGCTGGAATACAGCCCGGAATGAAAAGCCGCCTCTCCGTCCTTGACGATCCTGACGCTTTGGTCCCAATCAACCATGTCAAAGACGACCTTTTGGCCCACGGTTTCGGCCCACAGCTTCCAATAGTCCACCAGCATGCCGGCGGGGCGGCCGAAGGGGTCCCGGAAGGACATGGGCTGATAGTCCGTGCTTATGGAAATCACCAGGGCGTCGTCTTTAGGCCGAACCCGGGTCCAGCCCAGCCATTTGCGCTCCAGCTCGCCCCGCTCTTCCGGGGTGATCTGCGCAAGGCCCCGGTTGATGATTTCAAGCAACGCCTTGTTTCCTTTGGCTATGCCTCCCCTATAGTTGCGGACGAATATGGGCAGGTTGGCGGCGAACCGATAGTCATTGGTCAGATAATGCTTTTTCAGATAATCCCTGAGATTCTCCACCGGGGCGATGAACACGCGAATCTCCCCGTTCTGAGCGGCGCCGAACAGGGCCGGATAATCCTTGTACAAAGCAAGGTCCAGGCCCGGGTGATGCTTTCGCATGAACTGTTCCGTGTATCCCCCGGCGGGGACGCCCACCTTGAAGCCTTTCAGGTCCTCCGGCCCTCCTATCCCCAGAATGCTTTTATGAAAAACAATGTAATACGACACTCCGTGGATGGGATTGGAAAAATCCATGAACTCCTGGCGCTCTTCGGTGCTGAACAACCCCGCATTAATCTGCGCCCCGCCCTCCCGGACCATGGCCACGGTTTCTTCAAAAGGCGCCCCGGTGAATCGGACGGGCACGCCCGTCTTTTGCGACCACAAACGCCACAAATCCACAATCAGGCCCTGGGACCGGCCGTCTTTGTCAACAAACTTGAACGGCGGATGGCTCAGGTTATGGGCGATGACCAGCTCGTTTTGAATATCCGGGGATGCAGGACCGCCTGCGCCGCTCTCGGTCTCCTGGGTTGCCAAAGCCGGAGAAAGCGCCATAAAAAAGGCCGTTGCGCAAAAGAGCATCCAGAAGAAATTCCCTTTTATACTCAAGGATTTATGAAACACTCTCAACATGTGTCATCCCAATCTTCTGTAGATGGCTGGCGCCTGTTTTCAGGGCGCGTTTACGTTGACGCTTTGGATTAAAAGGACTGGCTGACCCTGTTGCAAAATACAAAAAAAAGCGTGCAAAAGGTCTTTTGATCTGCAATTCTCCGCGCAAGCGCTCCGGCGGGAGCCCTTAATTCTTACATCTGATAATGATACCATGCCCATTTTCGACAAGGCCACTTTTTTCTACAGGCCGGCGCATAAGAACGGAGGGGGCGCCTAAGGCGCAAAACAAGGCGAGCAGGCGGGACAAACATATAATACTGCGGTATTATTTCTCTTTCCGGTTCTGGGCTATGGGAATCCGAAGAATAAAGGTCGTGCCCCGCCCTATCGCGCTTTCGCATTTTATGGAGCCGCCGTGGGTGTTAATGATGTTGTAGGCCATGTTGAGGCCCAGGCCGGTTCCCTTGCCCACTTCCTTGGTGGTGAAAAAAGGATCGTAGATCTTGGCCAGGTGTTCTTCGGAAATGCCTTTGCCCGTATCCCGGATTTTGATTTCCACCTCCTGCCCCAGGTCCCGTGTTTGGATATGAATTTCGCCCTTCTCTTCGATGGCCTGGGCCGCATTAACCAGGATATTCATGAACACCTGGTTGATCCGGTGGGGATAGCAGTCCACCAGAGGCAGTTCGCCTAAATCCTTAAACACTTCGGCTTTGTATTTGATTTCATTCCAAACCACATTAAGGGTGGACTCCAGCCCCTGGTTAATATTGGCCGGCTTGACTTCATCTTCATCCGGGTGGGCGAAATCCTTGAGGTCGTTGACGATCTTTTTAATGCGCTCCGTCCCTTCCCGGCAATCCTGTATGAGGTCGTTTGTGTCTTCCAGGATGTAGTCCAGGTCAATCCGCTGCTCATACTCCAGGATGCCGTGCAGCTGATCCTTTAACGGCAATGTCATGCAGGAAGGGTCGTCGTGAACATTTTGGCAAAACTCCTTATATTTTCTTACGAGTCCGGCCAGGTCGTCCAAATAGTCTCCCAAAGTTTTCAGGTTGCTGCTCACAAAGCCCGTGGGATTATTTATTTCATGGGCCACCCCTGCCGCAAGCTGGCCCACGGAGGCCATCTTTTCCGATTGAAGCAGGTGGATCCTGGCCTGCTGCTGCTCCTCCTCCAACTGAATGATTCGAAGCCCCACCCTCAGTCTGGCGTTCAGTTCCGCCGAGTCAATGGGCTTGCTCATGAAGTCGTCGGCGCCGGCGCCAAGGGCTTCCACCGTGTTTTCCTTGCCTTCCCGGGAGGTCAGAATAATTATGTATACATAATGCGAAAACTTATTGCTGCGGATGCGGTCGCACAATTCCAACCCGCTGAGTTTCGGCATACTCCAATCGGTAATGACGATGCGCGCGGGATTCTTTTGAAACAGGTCCCACGCCTCTTCACCGTCCTTTGCCGGGACGGTTTCATGCCCCCATTTACTCAAAAGCCTGGTTATGACCATTCTTCCGATATCATCGTCGTCTGCTACTAAAACACGCATGAACTTGCTCCGTTCCGTGGGAAATATGCTTTGGTTTCTGCAAACTGTCCGGAGAAATATGCAAATTGCATACCTTCCGGCATAAAGCTGCCGGCGCAGCCGACCTTGCGGGTTTTCTCGCACTTGCAGGAGGCATTGTGCGTCAATACCCTGCCGGATGTCAGGATTATGACCCTTTTTCGCCTCCTCCCAGAGGCAATTATGCCGCGGCCTGCGCTTTCCACGGGATTTCGAGCGATAGTCACCCTCCAAGACATCGTTGGCCTGTATTTTGCTTCCCAAAAGGTTAGCAAGAAAAAATCCAATCTTTTGCGAAAGGAACGGAGCAATGATCATGAAAAACAGGATGGTCCATATCCTCATGCCGTCCCAGGAAAAGGCCGATGAAACAAGAGTGGAGTTGGCCGGATTGGATGCCCAGACTTCCGTAATCATACATGACAGGGACACATTCAAAATCTCCGGCGTCAGTTATGAAGCCGTAATTCTGGAATACGAAACCGAATCCACGCTTTGGCTGGAAGCCCTGGCGCGCACTTTAACCTCCGCGCCCCGCACCCGGGTGATTTTGCTTGCACCCGAGCTGGCGGCTGGAAGACGGGATGCAAGGATTTCAGTTTATGCCAATCTCTTTTTGGCTGCCGACCTTAAACAGGCCGCCGAGCTGGCCCTCAGGCAGGAAGAGCTGGATCAACAGGACCGGAAAACCATTTTGATCGTGGATGACGACAATCAGGTTCTCAAGTCCTTTTCGCGCCTGCTGCGCCACTCGCCCTGGAACGTATACGCGGTCTCCCACGGAGAGCGCGCCATGAATCTTCTGAACGTGGAGAAAGTGGATCTGGTGGTGACGGACATCAAAATGCCCGGGATACACGGGCTTGAGCTAATATCCAGGATACGCAAGAATTACAAGGAATTGCCTATAGTGGTCTGCTCAGGTTATCCGGGCATGAAAGACGACATGGAACTGAAATTCTATAACATAGCCGGATTCATTGAAAAGCCTGTGAACCCGGAGGAATTTGAAAAGCAAATCGCGGCCGCCCTGGGAGAATAACCTTTTTTCGGAAAAGCGCATGAACGCCCCTAAACCCAAATATAGGCACACCGTGATGCTGGTGGACGACGAGCCTGGAATATCCAAGGCCATCCAGCGCATTCTGCGCAGGGAGGGTTTGAACATTCTTACGGCCCAAAGCGGGCCCCAGGCTTTGGACATGTTGAAAAACCGGGAGACCATGATTTCCCTGATTATCTCGGATCATAGAATGCCGGAAATGACGGGAGCGCAGTTTCTTTCCCAAGCCCGGAAAATCGTCCCGGACGCCATTCGGTTTCTTTTGACCGGATACTCGGAAATGGACGCCATTATTCAAGCCGTAAACCAGGGGCGCATCCACCGGTATCTCACCAAGCCCTGGCAGGACGACGACCTGTTGCTTCAGGTCCGCCAGGCTTTGGAGCAGTTCGAACTGACCATGGAGAACAAAAGGCTGCTTGCTCTGACCGCCAGGCAAAACGCCAAGTTGAAGGAATTGAACCATGGTCTGGAGGCAAAGGTTGCGGAGCGCACCAAAGAGATTGAGCAAAAGAACCTCCAGCTTTCCGCACTGAACAAGGAACTGGAGTCCTCCTTTCACAATACGGTGCGCTCTTTCGCCTCCCTGCTTCAAATGCAAACGCCCATCCTTGCAGGGCATGGCAGACGGGTAAGCGCCATGGCCCGGGATATGGCCATGGAAATGGGCCTGGAGCAAAATGAGACCACAAATATTGAAATCGCCGCCCTGCTTCATGACATGGCCCGACTGGAAATCGCCAGGGACAAACACCTTGTTCCGGTCTCCCAGTGGTCCCATGAGGACCAGGAGAAATACCGCCAGCACCCGGCCGAAGGGCAGGCCATGGTCCGCCTTATAGGCAAATTGGACCACGTGGGGCTGCTCATCCGGTCGCATCATGAGCGATGCGACGGAAAAGGATTTCCCGACGGCCTGGACAGGTTCTCCATCCCGCTGGGCGCCAAAATTATCGCCGTAGCCGACTATTACGATATGGTTATTCACCTGGAAAAGGACAAGAACGAAGCGGTAATAGCCTACATGAAAAAAAAACCGGGCGCCGGGTCCATGAATAAGCAAATCCTGCTGAAAAAAGCGGCGATTCAATTTATTAAGGAAAACTCCGGCGTCATCTTCGACGCCCTGGCCGTGGAGGCCTTTCTGGCCTGCCTGTCCCAAAAGGGGACCGCCGGCGCCAGGGAAAAGGAAGTAGGCATCAAACAGTTAAAGCCGGGCATGGTCTTGTCGCGGGCCATTTATTCGGCCAAGGGGCAGTATTTGCTGCCCTACGACACGGAGCTTTCCGAAGGGTATATCGTACGGCTGAGAAAAATCGCGGAAGGAGCGGGCTTGGGACCGATCCATGTTCTGCTTAATTAAAAAAATCACCCGTAATCGGGATTTACAGACGGTTGATGAAAGGAACTAGCAATTGCCGAAACAGGATATACTGAAAGATTTGGACAAGATTCTTGATCTTCCCACCCTGCCGGTGGCGGCCATCAAATTCAATCAGATGGTCGCCGATGGCAAGGCATCCATGAAGGACATCAGCGATGCCTTGGGGAAGGATCAGGCTATTGTCCTTAAAATCCTGAAAATGGCGAACTCCGCCTTTTTCGGCCTGCGGAAAAAGGTGGAAACCCTGCAACACGCGGTCGTTATTTTGGGAATAAACACGGTGCGCAACGCGGTGCTGTCCCTGTCCGTCGTGGAATGCTTCAAACCGGGCAAAAGCAATGAAAGCGGCATTAACGCATGGCTTCTTTGGAAACACTCCCTGGCCGTGGCCGTGCTTAGCCAACACCTATCCAAACAAACAAAAATCGCCGCCCCGGACGACTGCTTTGTGGGAGGGCTGCTTCATGACGTGGGCAAGCTGGTCCTGCTCCAGTACTTTTATGGAACCATGGAGAAGATCGTGGAGTCCATGGACGCGAACCAGAGGTCCTTCTCCGTGGCGGAGAGGGAATTCGTCAGTGCAAGCCATGCAATGGTGGGCGGCGCCCTTGCCAAAAAATGGCGGCTTCCCGAAGGCCTGGTCGGGGTTATAAAAAGCCACCATACCATGTCCAGCAGCGCCCCGGACATGGACAGGCTGAAGATGGTTCATGCGGCCGATATCATTGTCAACGGGTACCTGGGCGACTTTATGGGGCATAAATGGCCCCTGAAAGTGCATCCCTCGGTGGAGCCCTTGGTTGCGAAACATCTCAATACGGTTGACGTCTGGTTTTCCGAGGTGGAGCCTCAAATTCAGGAAGCCTACTCTTTTTTCATGGAGGAATAGCGGCTATCATGGAAGAAATTCAACATACCGTTCTTTGCGTGGATGACGAAGTCAACATCCTCCATTCCTTAAAAAGGCTTTTGCGCAGGGAGCCGTACAATGTGTTGACTGCGACAAGCGGGGACGAAGCTCTTAACATCCTGGAAAAGAATGAGGTCCAGCTCATTGTCTGCGATCAAAGAATGCCGGGCATGAGCGGGACCGAGCTTATGTCCCGGGTCAGAGACCTGTATCCCGAAACCATCCGCATCGTTCTCTCGGGCTATTCGGAAATAAAGACCATTACGGAAGCCATCAACAAGGGCCACATCTACAAATTTTTCTTCAAGCCCTGGGACGATGAAAACCTCAAGCTGGAAATCCGCGCCGCCCTGCAGCATTGGGAGCTTATCCGGGCCAACAAGGTGCTGCACGAGCAGGTTATCGGGCATAATCAGGAGCTTTCCCAAATCAATGAAAGGCTGGAGCAACTGGTCTGGGAAAGAACCCAGGAACTGGAGTTCCGAAACCAGGCCCTGGAAGTCTCCCACGCCATCCTGGCGGACATCCCCCTGCCTATCATCGGCATGGACCCGGACGGCTGCGTGGTGCTTATCAACCGCAAAGCCGAGGATCTGAGGGAAGACGGCATCGAACTGCATGTGGACAACCCCATGCGCGGCGTCCTGCCCTCCCAGGCCGCCATGCTTCTGAATCAAGCCATTTTGGAGAACAGCGCCCAATCCATGCAAGGCGTGAAAATCGGCGCCAAAACCTACGACATGAAAATCGTGCCCCTGTCCGGCCAGTTTTCCAACCGCGGATTCATCATCACTCTCTTGGACTAAGAGCGCTCCCCAACGGGATCAAGCGGTATACGCCTCTATCCACTTGGGCGGGGAAATCCTACGCCCTACGGCGGTTCCTATTGTTCGGCAAGGTAAGAGAGGGCGAATAACACATCAGCCAGGGTTATTTTGCCGTCGGCGTCGCGGGTGAGGGATACGGAGGCCGGGGCCCCGGCCAGGATTTGGAGGGCCAGAACGGCGTCGGTCATATCCAGCTTGTCGTCCAGGTTCAGGTCGCCTCCAACAAAGTAATTCATATAGCCCGCCGCTTCCAGGTCGAACCCGGCGCTGGTTTGGGGATTGGTGGGATGCCATGGATCGTAGACCGGATCTCCCGAGGAGTCGGGGCTGGAACCGTCTCCAATAATGTCAATGATACGCACATAAGCGATATAGTCCAAATTCAGAGTCCCGGACAAAATGCCTTGCTGGGCCTCAGGAGTATCCAAATCGTCCAGATCGAAAGGCGTACCGTACCCCACACGGTATTTACTTGCAAAACCGCTAATATTCTCAGGATCAACCGTTAGGATTTCCCATGCAGCCAAGGGGATCTCATTGTCATCTTCATCAAGGGTGAACGGATGCGGCGTAAGGGAGTCATTAGGAAAACGGAAAAAGTGAACTCCATCAGAGGATACTTCTAAATAGGCCAACTCCAAAAAGGTGTCATTCAGTGCATTCTCAAAAATCACGAAATCGGCCCCTTCTCCATTTGTTATAACGGCTGGAAAAAATGAAATGGTTATTTGCCCTCCATTCCCCAAGGAAACAATATCCATCACGGTTCCTAACGCCGGCCCCAGAGCCTTTTCCGGGGTCTTCCAGGTATCAATGACGTCATCTCCATAGACAAGACCGTTATAGCCCGTGGCCCACCCTTTGATGGAGGCGTCGTCCATGGATACGGCTGTGGATCCTACCTCCCCGGCCGCCGGCGCGTAAGGGCCGGCCTGGGCCGCCGAAGCAAGGATTATAGAGGTTGCGGCGATGAGTAAGACAGCGAATATGCGTTTCATAATGCGTCCCAAAATAAAGAGCCCCGCCTGTCGGGAAACAGGCGGGGCCGATAAAGTCCCTGAACATGAAGGCTGCAAGCAAGTGCAGCCTGCCTTATACCCGAAGGCTATCCGGAATCCGGAAAAAGTTACGGCAGGTCTCCTGGCTTGAGAATCATTCTACCGGCCGCGCCTTCCCATTCTTTTTCCATGAGCGGGTAAATACCCGGCGCATTGCTGCGCTTTGCTCAAGGAACGCCCCCCGGCTTGGCGGGGAGCGCTTCAAAAACAGTGGCTTGTGCGGCTTTCGTCCTCTCTCACAGTGGCGGGTCCGCAGCGGATTTGCACCGCTTTCCCTGGAACCGTAACGCCAATTTTCACGGATATTTAAAGCCCTGAGAGTTTTTTTGTCAAGGTGATTCTCCGCTGCGGCGAAAGGCGGCGCCGCTCCGGCTAATCGATCAACTCGGAAATGGTGTGGTTTTTCCTCTTAATGTTTTTCAGGAGTTTGTCATAATGCTGCATGCGGATGACGGACCGGGCGATGAGGTAGACTCCAATCACGGTGAGCGCTCCAAGGATGCAAAACAAAGGAATGACAAAGTGCAGAACATTAAAAAAATCGTAATATTTTGACGTGGCGATTAAAAAACTGAGGACCGTGATGGGAAGGGCCAGGACCGCCACGCCGGATCTCAGCACCGCCAGGGAAGTGCGTTTTTCGGCCAGGATGAGTTGCGCCTCCCCAATGAGGACGGAAATATTCTCCGTACTTTCCGTATTTTCCTGTCCCAATGCGCCCTCCATGGTTAATGCAGCGTTTTTGGAGCTCAAATTAATAACTCAACTTTCGGGAATCAAGTTTTCTTCACATATTTAAGAAATTGCAGCAGGCTATGAGGTATTAAACATCAAAGCCGGCGTCCCAAAAACTCCCTCCCCCTTGACGGGGGAGGGTTGGGGTGGGGGTGATATTGTATGTTATCCCGGATAGTTTCCCCCCCATCCTGTCCTTCCCCCGCCAGGGGGGGAAGGGACCATGACTCTCGGGCTCTGGTATATAGATTGATCTGAGCCGCATACATAAATATTTGATTTCAAAGCACTACTTCCAATCCCGAAAGTTGAATTAATAAATTTTAAGGTCCGGGTAATATTTTTTTGCGCAATCCGGGCAAATGCTATGGCTGAACTGGGCCAGGGAGTGCTGTTGAATATAGCTTTCTATGTTGCTCCAATAGCCTTGGTCGTCCCGAATTTTTTTGCATTGGGAGCATATGGGCAGCATGCCGCTGAGGGTTTTGACGTCAGCCAGAGCCCTTTCCAGCTTGTTGATCAGGTTTTCCTTTTCCCTGCTGGCCAAAACCTGCTCGGTGACGTCCCGGTGCACGCCCACCATGCGAATGGCTTCTCCCCTGCGGTTCCGTTCTATCACCTGTCCCAGGCCGGACACCCAGATCCAGCCCTTTTCCGGGTGCTTGATTCGGCATTCAATGAAGGCTTTGGGAGACGTTCCGTTCAAATGCTCTTCAAGGGCTCTTTTTACGGCGCCTCTTTCTTCGGGATGGACTCTGCTCAGCCACTTCTCGGCTGTGAAAAAATTGGCGTCATCCAGGGACAAGCCGGAAATTTCCATGAATATCTCGTTGGGAAAAAGGCGGTTCAGATCCAGCCTCCAGTCCCACAGCCCAAGGCTTGCTGCTTCGGCGGCCAGCCTGAGACGCTCCTGGTTTTCCTGGAGCGCTGTTTCTATAAGCTTCCGTTTGGTGATGTCCCGAACCATGTGCACTGCGCCGGTGATAAACCCCCGATCATCGAATAACGGGTCGGCGGTGACCATAATCCAGCGTCCGTCAGGCAAATGCAGCTCGGATTCTCCGCGCTTTCCGGTTTCTATCATCTTAGGGATGGGGCAGCCTGCGATATGCGCCATGGTGCCATGAACCATTTCGTAGCAGGTCCTCCCCACGACGTTTCTTGGATCCAGGCCCAGAATATCCGCACATGAGCGGTTGGATCTCAAAATCCGGAAATTCAGGTCGATGATGCAAACCCAATCCGTAATGGCGTCAAAGGTGGTCTGCCACTGCGTAAGGCTGAGGTCCAACTGATGCTCCAACTCAGCCACGCGGGCGTGTGTGTCTTCAAGTTTCAATCAGGGCGTCCTTTCACCAAAGTGTGTTCCAGACCTTTCCCCTCCCCAAAATTTCCTGATCCTATAGAAAGCATTAATCCATTCGAACGCTTGACTCAATGCTTTTAACCGCCTGCCGGACAAAATCCGGGTTATTCAAACGGATTTTTATGGCGTTGGCCGGGCACACGGAAACGCACCGGCAGCATCCCCGGCATTCCTCTGAAATGAACGCCTTGCCGGAGTCCAGAGATACAGCCTCAATAAAGCAATGCTCCGCGCACTTGCCGCATCCGATGCAGGCCTCCTGATCCACATGAATTTCAAGGCCTTCCAAAGGATGCACGATGGCTTGCCGCTCCTCGTGCGGAATATGCTTCAAAAGATCCGTGACGCAGCAGCAGTCGCAGCAAAAACAGACCGTCAACAGCCGGCTGTTGTCCGGCACGCCGAAAATGAAATTATCGATGCGCGCTTTGCCGATAAAGGGCGGAAGGCCGGCGTCCACGGCCTTTTGCAAATGAGCCCGGGCCTCGTCCTTATCCACCATGCGGGAGAACTCCGGCGGAATCTTTACGGCGTCATCCCCCATCATCAGACAGCCTATATCCGTGGGAAACCGCTCACACTTATGGGCCGCTCTGCAGCCGCAGAAATCCATGACAACCCGTGTGGATGACTTTTCAATGAAGTGCTCCACTACCTCGTAAGGCAAAGGCACGTCCGGCTCCCGCTCCAATTCCTGGTTTACGGGTATCCAATACATATTGGTCTTGGATTCCTGCATCCAGGGATGAAACCGCCGTATCAGGGGCAGGTTAAAGACATGGAACAGGCCCTTAAGTCCGTCCAGGCCCATGCGCATCATCCAGGGTTTGGGCTTCTGATAAAGCCGGCCCGCATCCAGTAAGCCGGGTATCCATTTCCTGTTCATCCAACCTCCTTTTTCCCGGGGGGTTACAATGACTCAAAAAACTCCTTTATCAATGCTTGGGTCTTGCGCGGCCTTTCCATGGGAATCAGGTGGCCGGCGCCTTTCACGATTTGAAATTCGCCATTGGGCATGGCCGCAGCCGCCTTCTCAAAGGGAATAATCCCCTTGTTTTCGGTGGTTTCTCCTTCCAACACCAAAACCGGGCAATGCAGTTTGGCAAGAACCGGCCAGGGGTTTTCCTGGGAACTGCCCAGAAAAAGGGCCGCCTCCTTGTCCGGCTGGCAGGCCAGGGTCAGGCCGCCCGAGTTTTCCACAATGCCGTATTGAAGATAGATCTCAAGCACCTCGGGATCCCAGCTTGCAAAAAACTTTTTGGAAAGCAGGTATTCCCTTGCTTCTTGACGGTCCTCCCAATGGTTTCGCCTTTTGATGGACTTGGAGGCCAGGGGATGCTGCTCCACGGTGGGGTTGAACCCGTAAAACTGTTCCGGCAGGATGATGGGCTCAATGAGCACCATGGCTTCGGGCTGCAAACCGAACAAAGCGGTCGCCAGGGTCGCCACGGCGCCGCCCATGGAATGGCCCACCATATAATAGGGGCGCTTGACCTCCAAAACTTCCATCAGCTTGACCAGATCCCGGGCCAGGTCCTTCCATCCAATGCCTCCGTTTTCCATATTGGGCTCGCGATGCTTGCAAAAAAACGGGGCGGTCACGTCGTAATCGCAGGAAAGGCCCCGGGCGACCGGATGCCATACCCAGGGTAAAAAGCCCGTGGCATGGAGCATAATCAGGCTGGGGCCGTTTCCGGGGTATTCCAGATAGTTCACCTTTGCGCCGCCGATGTCGGCTTGTTTGTATTCTTTATAATCGCAGGACACGTTTCTCCTTCTTTCTATATCACACCCAGATAATTGAGCAGCAGCCTGACGCCGAATCCTGTGCCGAATTTGGGAACTTCGCCCGTTGCCCCGCCCTCGTTATAGGCGGTCCCGGCAATGTCCAGGTGGGCCCACTTTGCCTCGGAGACGAATTCTCCTATGAAAGCCGCGCCCGTGGGGGAGCTGGCCCAGCCTTTTTTGTGCTTGGCCGTGTTGCACAGGTCGGCCCGGTCGCTTTTCATGGCTTTGTAGAACTCTTTGTACAAAGGAAAGCGCCACAGGCGTTCGCGGGTGTCCTCTCCGGCCTGGAACAGGCGCTCGGCCATGGCGTCGTCATTGGAGAAGAGGCCGGCGACCGTGGTTCCCAGGGCGATGATCACGCCGCCCGTGAGCGTGGCGATGTCGATGATTTCCGTGGGACGATAGTTTTTCTCGCAATAGGCTATGGCATCGGCCAGGACCAGCCGCCCTTCAGCGTCGGTGTTGCCGATTTCCACGGTCTTGCCCAAATAGGACGTGTACACGTCGCCGGGAAAAAACGCGGCGCCGCCAATGGCGTTGTGGGCCGCCGCCAGCACGCCGATCACGTTGACGGCGGGCTTGATTTCGGCCAGGGCTTTCATAACGCCCAATACGGCTGCGGCCCCGGACATGTCGTCCCGCATGGTTTCGATGGAGCCCGTGGGTTTGAGGTTCTGCCCGCCGCTGTCAAAGGTGATTCCCTTGCCTACAATGGCGATTTTCTCCTGATTGTCCGGCGCCCCTTTATACTGCATGACCACCAAACGGGGAGGCCGGTTGGAGGCCCTGCCCACGGCGTGAATAAGGCCCAGGCCTTTTTTCTCCATCATTTGTTCCGTAAGCACGGT
The DNA here is from genome assembly GCF_000429905.1 of Desulfatibacillum aliphaticivorans DSM 15576. Lineage (NCBI taxonomy): Bacteria > Pseudomonadati > Thermodesulfobacteriota > Desulfobacteria > Desulfobacterales > Desulfatibacillaceae > Desulfatibacillum > Desulfatibacillum aliphaticivorans. The sequence goes on from NZ_AUCT01000001.1 coordinate 348,450, forward strand.
CAGGGAAAAGCCGTCCTGGCGGCAAATTTGTCTGGCTTCGTCCGCCAGCCTTTCCGGAAAGATATTGTCCGCGTTGTCGTTGATGAGATCCCGGGAGTAGCAGGCGGCCTGGCATGCGGCGATTGCGTCGTTGATCTTCTTGTTGGGCGCCTTGACTCCCACAAGCTGGCAGGTGCGCAATTCCTTGGGCTTTTCGCTTTTATATTCCGTGTACTCATAGGCGCCTAAAAAAAGCCCTTCCACGCAGGCCACGTCCACGGCGGATTTATCAGGCGTCTCCTGGGGCAGGATGACCGACAGCCCAATGCGCTCCAGCTTGCGCACCTGGCGCACGCCGTCGGCGGCGGCGGACCGGGCCTTGTACGGCGCCATGTCCTTTCTTTCGCCCAGCCCGCAATAGACGCTTGTGTAGCCTTGCTCATAGCGAACGGCGACCTCGCCTTCCTTGCCCTTGAAATCGGGAATCTCCCCGTTTTCCCCGCTAAACGCAAATTTTAATAATGTAGGGTATTTGGGCTGTTTTGAGCGAATAATCTTCATATTAAAAGCCTTTCGATGCACGCTTGCCTTCCGGCGCCTAATCATTGCGGTTTATGGAGTCTGAAAATTATGCATAGGGAATCATACCATATCTTGTCTTTTAAGTGCACGTAATATATACAAAAGGCATGACTCGGCCTTGGTCCCTTCCTCACAAGCAAATCCTGATCCCGGCGGCCCTTGCGGCTGCAGCCCTATGTTTACGGGCGTTCTACGCCTGGGGCCTGCCGCTGAACTTTGATGAAATGGGCCATATTCGCGTGGTCAGCGGATTTTTCACCCAGCAGCCAGGCTTCGCGAGCATTCCATTGGGCAGCCGCCTCACCTCCCATCCCTTGTTCGCCGATTACCTCCTGAGCCTGGGCCTCACCCTGGGCATGGGCCGTTTTTTTGTCGCCCGGTTGTTTTTCATTGCCGTCTCCCTGCTGGGCCTGGCCGGGATATTCGCCCTTGCCAGGGAGTTGTTCGGAACCCGGGCCGGCGTTTTCGCTTTGGCCCTGGCCTCGGTGGACCGTTTTATGGTCGCCTGGGCGCCCTTGACCGTGGAGCAGGCCGGGTACGCCGCCGTTCCATGGATGCTGCTTTTCTTTTACCGCGCCGTGGAAAAGGAAAGCCCGAAAGACTTTCTCTTTTTGGGGGGGGCCGGTGGAATCGGCTATATGTTCTACGAGCCCGCGGTTATAGTTTTGTTCCCCATGGCGCTTTACGCTCTGATTTTCGGCCATGGGCGGAAAATCCTCAAAAGCCCCCTGGCCTGGACCGGGCTCGCCGTCTTCCTGATAATTATATCGCCTCACCTATATTACAACGGGTCCCAGGGTTGGGTTAACTTCAAACGGCACGAAACCCTGGCGTCAGGCATTGGGCTCTCTCCCAGGCTGCTTTTGTTGTATCTGGGCGATTTGCTCATGACCTTTCCCGATCCCTATCGAGTCGCTTTGGAAGGCGGCAATGTGTATTTTTTTCCTTTCCGCACAACCTGTGCGCTTGCGCCCGGGGTCCTATATCTGGCGGCTGTGCTATTTTCCGTAAAATTCGTTAAGGACCGGCGCTTTGCGCTGCTGCTCATCATCTTTTTCACGACAGCGCTTATTACGACGATCATAAACGCCCGGGAGCCATGGAACAATTTCTGGTGGGCGGCCCCATGCCTGATTGTTTCCATAGTCCTCTCTGGTTCGCTTTCGGACAAATTGGCCCTTAGCTTAAGCGTAAGAGGCCCGGCGGCGGCCGTCGTGATTGTCGCCTTAATTCCCACGCTCATATTCCTGGGCGGAGAAAAGCAAGGATATCATTGTTTTAGCGAGGAAATCCGGTTTGTTGGGCGAATGTCGGCGCTGAGAATGCAAATGCCTGCTTTGAAGGAAATATCCAGGAGTTCTTTAGAGCAAATGCACGCCGAAGCCGGGGCGTTCGTCCAGGCCCATCCTGAAAATTCCATGGGTATGTACTTCCTGGCTGAATCCCTGGCAGGCCGGCCGGACAAGGTGAAACAAGCCCTTGACCAAGCCCAAAGGCTTGATCCCCATAATCCGTTGGTCTTGAATTCCATAGCGGATCAGGCCATGGCCCGGAAAGACTGGGAGACAGCGCTCGCGGCCATAGAGCGAGCTATCCAGGCGGGATACGAGTGCTACGTGTTTCGCAAAAAGGCGGCCCTGTGCGCCTATCGGTTGGGGCGTTCGGAGGAGGCGGAGTCCCATGCCTTGGCCGCCATGGGCGTCAAGGCCGACGCCCGGGATATTCTCGCCCTCATGTTCCTCATTGCCTGGGATTTGGGCCGGGATGAAAAGGCGGACAGTTATCTGGAGGCCTATATTGCCTCGTCCTTTGACGAAAAATGGAAAGGATACATGGAAGCAGCCCGGCTGCTCGAACAGGAGGGGAAGCATGAGCTGGCCGGGGAGTATATGAATAAGGCCAGGGCGGAGGCGGAACTGGCGCCGAGCCGCCGTTAGCACATGGGGGGATAGGACACTCAAGTTTAAAGGAGGGGGAGAACATGACGGAAGCAAGCATTCAGGCTTTAAGCCTTGTACGCAATCCTGAAAACATGAAGTGGTACGTTGTGCCTTTGATCGTCATCGCGATCTACATGTACATCGTGGAGGCGGAGAACAAAAACTGGAGCGCGATTTTGCTGGGCCTGGGCTTTTGGGCCGGGGAGTTCATCTGGGAGATGTTTAACGCCCTGGTCCTGCATTTTTCCGGCTTTGCAGCCATGTGGTCCACGCCGGGAGGGGATTCAGCCTATGTGATTTACGCGGGCCTGAACATCGAAATCGCATTTTTCTTCTCCGTGGTGGGGCTTATGATCGTCAAGGCCCTTCCTGAAGACAAAAATTTGAAAATTTTCGGCTTGTCCAATCGGTTTGTCATTCCGGTCGGGTTCGGGCTGCTGGCCGTGTTCGTGGAGGTCTGCCTGAATCAGTGCGGCCTGCTTGTCTGGGATTACTGGTGGTGGCGCTGGCCCAATATCTGGCTGATCATCGTGGTGTATTGCACGCCCTTTTACCTGATCGCAAGGCTTCACGATGCTTGGAGTCTGCGTACGAAAAAAATCGGCCTGGCCGTGACCGTCTGCCTGGCTGTCGTCTGCCATGCAATTTTTGCAACAACCTTGGGTTGGGTTTAGGGCGGCCGACGGGGCTTGCAAAAGGCCTAACAAAGATTTTCCGGAAACAACCATATTTTTTTCTTTTGTGTAGCAGACGCTACAGACCTTTTTAGGGACGCCTCCTATGGTGCAGGCAGGTTGGTTCTCCAACATCACCTATAAATCAGGAGGTACACTCATGAAGGTATTAGTGACTTATTTCAGCCAGAGCGGGAACACGGAAAAAATCGCCAAGGCCATTTATGAAGAAGCGGCCAAAGCCCACACGGCTGAATTGAAAAAACTGGAGGACGTCAGCCCGGACGAGGCAGCCGGATACGACGTTCTTTTCATCGGCTCGCCTTTGCATTCAGCCAATCTGGCGGCCCCGGTCAAGGAATGCCTGGGCGCGCTCAAGCCGGCTGCAGGCCGGAAAATGGCGCTCTTCATCACCCATTTCGCCCCGGCCTACCCCGACCAGGAGATGGACGAATTCGCCGAACCCGCCAAAGCGGCCTGCGAGAAAAACGGCATGGAATACAAAGGATGCTTTGACTGCCAGGGATACCTGGCGGACGCCTTGCACGAGCCGGTCAAGAACAAATTAGGCCTGGACGACGACGCATGGGCCGGAATGGTCGAACAAATGACCGGGCGCCCCAATGGGGAAGACGAAGCCAACGCCCAGGCGTTCGCTAAAAAAGTTCTGGACTGATATCGCCGTCCGCCATAGAAGCCTATTGAAAACCAGAGTTGATCCAGCCTTTTGGAGTAGCCCAGGCAGCGTCCTTTGCTGCCTGGGCCGCCCATGAAAGAGGAGAGGCCTTCGTTAGGCGCCCCTTGGCGAAAGGGACGCGTTTTTTATTGGGCAACCCTGGCGGAGCAATATCCCGCCGAGCGCGGAGCGCATGTATTTCGTTTTTTGCAGAATAATCTCTCCTTTGATACGGAACAAACAGAGCCCTGTAAAAAACAAAATCAGGGAGACGAATGTTTTTGGGTGATATTTTTTTGTGCCTGTGATAAATTTTACCATAAGTAGAATTAGTGTGCCTTTATCCAAAACAGAGGGGGATTTGATGACCGGACCAAAAATATGCGTTGTGGGAGCATGCAATATTGACCTGATCAGCTACGTGGAAAGGCTTCCCGTCCTGGGGCAGACCCTGCACGGCAAGAAGTTCTCCATGGGCTTTGGGGGCAAAGGCGCCAATCAGGCTGTCATGGCCGCAAAGCTGGGCGGCGAGGTCGCCATGGTGGGCAAGCTGGGCCGGGACGTTTTCGGCGAGAACACCCTGGCCAACTTCAAGAAGCTGGGAGTCAACGTGAGTCACGTCCATTTTACGGAAGAGGCTTTTTCCGGAGTGGCGCCCATTGCCGTAGACGATAACGGCGCCAATTCCATCATCATCGTCACGGGCGCCAACGACCTGCTTTCCCTGGAGGAAATCCGGGCCGCCGAAAAAGTCATTGCCGAATCCAGCGTGCTCGTTTGCCAGTTGGAAATCCCCATGGACCTGAACCTGGAAGCCCTCCGCATCGCCCGAAAAAACAACGTGCCGACCATATTCAATCCGGCCCCGGCCAGGCCCGGCCTGCCGGATGAACTGTATCAACTCAGCGACATCTTCTGCCCCAATGAAAGCGAGACGGAAATCCTCACCGGCATGCCCGTGGAAACCATGGAGCAGGCAGAAGCGGCGGCCAGGGCCTTGCTGGATCGCGGCCCCAAGACGGTGATCCTCACCCTGGGGGAACGGGGATGCCTGCTGGTTGACGAAAACGGCGCCAAGCATATTCCCACCCAAAAGGTCGAGGCCATCGACACCACCGGCGCCGGAGACTGTTTTGTGGGCAGTCTGGCTTTTTTCCTGGCTGCGGGAAAATCCCTGGAGGTCGCCATCAACCGGGCCAATAAAATCGCGGCTGTCAGCGTGTGCGGCCAGGGCACCCAGTCCAGCTTTCCCGACGCAAGCGGGCTTGACCCGAAAATTTTGTCTGACATTCAAACGGCTGAATCCCAGGCGCCGGCCATGAGCCCCAGGGACCTGGCCCAATACATCGACCACACTTTGTTGAAGCCCGAAGCGCCGCTTTCGGCTTTCGATAAAATTTGCGAGGAGGCGATCCTGCATCAATTCCGCTCCGTGTGCGTGAACTCGTGCAAGGTTTCCTATGTTGCGGAAAAACTGAAGGGAACCAGCGTGGAGGCCTGCGCGGTGGTGGGCTTCCCCCTGGGCGCCATGAGCACGGCGGCCAAGGCCTTTGAGGCCAAACAGGCGGTCAGGGACGGCGCGGCCGAACTGGACATGGTTATCAACGTGGGGGCCTTGAAGTCCGGAGATTTTGACGCTGTATTCAACGACATAAAAGCGGTGCGGGACGCCGCGCCCTTGCCGATCATCCTGAAAGTGATCATCGAAACCTGCCTCCTGTCGGACGAGGAAAAAGCCCGGGCTTGCCGGATCGCCAAAGCTGCTGACGCGGATTTCGTCAAAACCAGCACGGGCTTTTCCACGGGCGGCGCGACCCTGGAGGACATCGCCCTCATGCGGGATACCGTTGGGCCGTATATGGGCGTGAAAGCCAGCGGCGGCATCAAGGACGCCAAGACGGCCATAGCCATGATTGAGGCTGGCGCAACCCGCATTGGCGCAGGCGCGGGCGTGGAAATCGTCAGCGGCCTGAAAGGGAAAGCGTCCGGGGACTATTAAAAGTATTGAATACTGTTTTGGATAGGGGGTTCATCCGGCGGAGTTTCAAGGCGTTACCCGAATGCACAATGTCGCACCTTCTGCGCTGGCGCGCCCCGGCAGGATACTGCCCTGCTGCGGCCGCCCATCATCAGCGACGGCTGAATTTTATCTACGGCGAGCCAATTTCAGGCCAGCCGCAGGATGCTATAGCGAATCACAATTTTCCAAGTTTTGCGGCCCATTCCAGGGCGAAGTTTTCCGCAAAGTCCTCCCGCTTGCTCGGCCTGGAATGAAACCAATCATTGATGTGCCCGATCTCGTGCAACAAAACATGATAGAGGTAATAATCCCGTGCGGCCGAACGGTTCCATTGAAGAAACCAGGCGCCGTTCTCTTCAATCCAGTCGTCGCACCACCTGTTCATGTGTTTGAAGGTCGCCTGGTCCGGCTTATACGGCCAAGGCATTTTTAAATCGCGAGGGAAGGCGTTCAGGATAATGCAGCGATAAATTTTTCGGGCGTCGACAAAGCGTTTTTCATCCATCTTGGGAATGCGCCGCAGGATGATTGCGCGAACATCGGCTGTCACGTCGCTTGGCAATTGGTCCATGACCGCTTGGACCTCGTCATGCGTGCATGGATGAAAATAATCCCTGGACGGATTTTCCCGGATTATTTTCAGTTCGCCGCCTTCTTCCGAAAGTTTTCTCCACGTTGAGGCAAGTAAAAACCGGGACCATTTTTCTAATGGCTTGCCGTTTTTTACCCTCCCCCCTTGGGTCAATCCAATTTTTTTGCTGCGTCGCGTGGGCGAGTACATAAGGCGATATCCCCAACTTTCACAATGAACATACTGGGAAATCATACGACCATTGTATTTGGAGCATCTTAATCTCTATATAATATTTTCATAAAAAAATTAGCTATATAGCACGATATCTTGCTGCGATCGATGCAATCCAAAAACCTACAATTATTCCTCCCAATAGCCGGAACAACAGGGTTCTTTCCCCAAAGAATAACTTGCGGGTCTCTTCGGTCTTGTTCTTCATAGTAAATTGACTGAGGCTCCAATAGAGCTTTCCCATGAACCCTGCAACGGCGAGGGGTTTAAGCAATAAAAAAATGCCTATGAGGAGCAAAGGGATTGAAGGCAGAATACTAATAATAAAATCAAGCATTTAAATCACCACCCCTTTTCTTGGTGTTATGAATATAATCCAGCTTTGCTTTGATCAAATCAATACATGGCTGGCATCGCTGACGGGCGTTAATATAACAGGTTATTACTGCCATTTCCAGTATCATTTATAGAAATGCACAAAAACTCGCCTATGCAAGTCAAATCCAACCCCCGCGATTTAGTATGGCGGCCAGCCGCGGCATGTAATGCCGGGGGCCGAACGGTCAATAAGGCGACCGGGAAAGAGGGTGGAAATTATGTATGTCCGGCTGATCAAATGCCTTGTTTAGAGTCCCAGTCTTTTTGCTTTTAGGGTGGCCCAGGCATCGCAGTTTGATGCCTGGGTTTCGAAGAAACACAAGGCGCGACCGGGAAAGTTATTAAAAATTGGGAATATTTAGCGGGCGTACAGAATAGATTGAATCCCTGCCTTGATCAGGCTTCGGATAGTTACTTCGCCCGCCAAAATTTCACAACTTCCATCAACCCAAGGAGCCGCACCTTTTGCGCTTACGCGCCCACGGACACCCTGCAAAATTCAACCTATTTGGATTCATGAAACAGTGTAGGCGCACAGCTTGCTGTGCTTAAAAAACGAGCAAAGCTCGTTTTCGGGCAGGGCAAGCCCTGTTCCTACACTGCGGATTCACGTTACCAGGTGGCAAGAAACAGTGAAGATTCCCGGCCCTCCTTTTTTCGGGCGGCGCTGGCAGCGTAGTTTGCTGCCGAGTTGCGAAGCAACAATAGGTGCGGCCAGGAAAGATTGTAGGAATCAGGAAAGAGCGGCGGCTGAGGGACTGGGTTGAATTCGTGATTTTGATTGGTTTTAGATTGGGCCTTCGTCCGCAGGAATCTCATGGTTTCTATCACCAAACGGGTCGCACCTTTTGCGCTCACGCGCCCAGGCAAGATACTGCTTTGCCTGGGCCGCCCACGGCATCAACAACCGGCTTAATTCAAAAAATTAATATAATTTCAAATGGTTATATATAAATTCCCACGCGAAGCATGGGAACGAGAAGTTGGAAGGATAGTGGTTGTAAGTCAGTGTAGACGCGCCCCCCTGTGGGCGCCTTTGGGACGCGCAATGGGCGGTCTATGGCAGGCGCGGGGCCTGCCGCTACAAATCAAAGACAGCTTGTGCAGTAAAATCAAAAAATGCCATTCCAGGCTGCCTGCTATTTTTCCAGGTTTCTTATTCGGCTCACGCAAACAACAAAGGCCCTGGGGTCGCCAGGGCCTTTGGGATGGTGCAATAAATTGTGTCAGGCGCGGAACCTATTGAAAAAACAGTCCCCCGACTTATTTATTCTTAATGGCTCGCCTTTTTCTTGCGCTTTTTCAGGGCTTCCACGGTCTCGTAGATTTCCTCCTGGGTGACGCTGTTGCGCAGATCCTCCATACGCTGCATGACCTGGGCGAACCGGATGCCTTCGGCTGCGCTGATCCATTCCAGTTGGAGGCGCTCCTTGCGGATGCCCATTTTTTCCATTTTTTTCCACATCTTGTTGATGCGTTTTTCCGTCCAATGGTTGGCGTCTATGTAATGACAGTCGCCGATATGGCAGCCGGAAACCAAAACGGCGGGGGCGCCCAGTTCAAAGCCTCTCCACACGAATTCCTCGTCTACGCGGCCTGAGCACATGGTGCGTATCAGGCGCACGTTGGCGGGATACTGCAAGCGGGATACGCCGGCGTAGTCCGCGCCCGCGTAGGAGCACCAGTTGCAGGCGAAAACCAGAATCTTGGACTTGGGATCCTCCGACAGCATTGTGTCCACCTGATTGGTGATCTGGGCGTCCGTGTAGTGATTCATGGTGATGGCGCCAAAGGGGCATTCGGCGCCGCAGGTTCCGCAGCCTGCGCAGGCCGCCGTATTGACCACGGCCGGGATCTTCTTTTTTGGATCCACGGAAATGGCGTTGTACGGGCAGACCTCGGCGCACTTGCCGCAAGCCTTGCAGTGCTCGGTGATCACTTCCGAGGTAATGGGTTCGGTGGTGATTTCGCCTTTGTGCATGATCCGAATAGCGCGGGCCGCGGCTGCGCTGGCCTGGGTTACGGATTCCTTGATATCCTTGGGGCCTTCCGCGCATCCGGCGTAGAACACGCCGCGAGTGGCTGCGTCCACGGGCTGGAGTTTGGGATGGGCTTCCAGGAAGAATCCGTCCGGGGTAAGCTGAAGGCCGAGCATTTCCTGCAAACGCTGGGTGCTGGGAGCGGGCTCCAGGCCCACGGCCAGAACCAGCATGTCCAGGTCGTGGATTTCCAGCTTGCCGGTGACGGTGTTTTCCACGGCTACGGACAGCCCGCCGTCGGGGTTTTCCTCCACGCTTCCGGGGAGGCCGCGCACATAATTGGTTCCCAGCCTGCGGGACCGCAGATACAGGTCCTCGAAGCCTTTGCCAAAAGCGCGGATGTCAATGTAAAACACCTTTACGTCGATGTCCGGGTAATGCTCCTTGAGCATGAGAGTGGACTTGACAGTGTTCATGCAGCAGATATTGGAGCAATACGCCGCGCCTTTGCGTGCGCTCCGGGAGCCTACGCACTGGATAAACCCGACCGACTTGGGTATTTTCCGGTCCGTGGGCCGGACCACCTCGCCCTGGGACGGGCCGCCAGCGTTGATCAGGCGTTCGAATTCCAGGCTGGTCAAAACGTTCTGGAACCGGGTGTATCCGTACTCGTCGTGCTCCGTGGGATCGTAGGGCGAAAGGCCCGTGGCCACCACAATGGAGCCGACTTTCTCCATGATCTGCTCGTCCGACATGTGGAAGTTGATGCAGTTCTTCTCGCATGCCTGGACGCACTTGGCGCACACCGAGGGGTTGTCCCCCAGGCACTCGTTGATGTTGATCACATACGAGGACGGCACCGCCTGCGGGAAGGGCGAGTATATGGCTTTGCGGGAGGACAGGCCCAGATTGAACTCATCGGGCCGGACCACAGGGCACACCTTGGCGCATTCTCCGCACGCCGTGCATTCGCCTTCCACAACGTAACGGGCTTTTTTAAGGATATTGACTTCAAAGTTGCCAACGTAACCTTTTACGTCGGTAACTTCACTCATGGTATACAGCGTGATTCGGGGATGCCGACCGGCATCCGTCATTTTAGGCCCCAAAATTCAGATGGAGCAGTCCATGGTTGGAAAGGTCTTGTCCAACTGGGCCATGACCCCTCCAATGGAAGGCTGTTTTTCCACAAGCACTACGTCAAATCCGTTGTCCGCCAGATCCAGGGCCGCCTGAATGCCGGCCACGCCGCCGCCCAGGACCAAGGTCTTTTTGGTCAGGGGGATGGTCTCCTCCTGCAAGGGGGCCAGCAGGCTCACGCGGGAAATGGACATTTTAACAAGGTCGATGGCCTTGTCCGTGGCCGCCTCGGGTTCGTGCATATGCACCCAGGAGCATTGCTCCCTGAGGTTGGCCATTTCCAGCAGATAAGGGTTCAAGCCCGCGGACACCAGCATTTGCCGGAAGGTGGGCTCGTGAAGCCTGGGAGAGCATGAAGCCACCACGATGCGGTCCAGGTTCAAATCCTTGATATCGTCCTTGATCTGCTGCTGGCCGGGCTCGGAGCAGGCGTACCCCACATCCTTGGCCACGACCACGCCGTCCATGTTCGCGACGCTGTCAGCCACTTTCCTGCAGTCCACCACCTTGCCGATGTTCGCGCCGCATTTGCAGACGTAAACGCCTATGCGGACTTCCTGGCCGGGCTGGGCTGGCGCTACAAACCTGTGTGCTTCCATAATAATTCGGTCCTTATTCCCAACAAATGGTTTTCGCCATAACGCTGGTCAAATCCATCATTTCTATTTCCAGATCTTTCCCAAAGAAGGGGTCCTGCATGGCGCAACGCAAGTGCACCTGGCATTTGGGACACGAGGTCACCAGCAGGTCGCCCTGGGTTTCCTTGGCCTGCCTGAGTCTTTTCACCTGCAAGGCCTTGGAGAATGAGTCGCATCCGCTCCAGCCGCAATTGCCGCAGCAGATGGCGCCGGCGCCGGAGTCCTGCATTTCCGTAAACGATTCGGGCGCCAGGCGGTTTATGAGCTTTCTGGCCGAGTCCGTCATTTCCATGTGACGGCTCAGGCGGCAGGAATCCTGGAAGGTGATCTTTTTATCCAGGGGTTTGAAGCCCACGGAGCCCTTGGAGATTTCCCGCTCCAAAAATTCGTGGATGTGGGTCACTTTAAAAGGCATTTCCAGGCCCGCTTCGGGGTAGTCTTTAACGAATGTGCGGTATCCCTCAGGGCAGGAAACGATCACTTCCTCCGCGCCGGACTCTGCAATGGCCTCGATATTGAGTTTGGCCAGCTTGAGGAAGTTCTCCCGGTCCCCGGTCCACAGAAGATCGTGCCCGCAGCAGCGTTCGTCGTCCAGCAAAATGGGGTGAACGTCGAAAAAGTTCAGAAGCCGCAGGCTGTCCTTGAGGCTGTCGAGCGTCGCAGGCGCCAGGTGATTTTTGAAGAACACGTCAAAATAGGGAGCGCATCCGCCGAAAAAAAGCACCTTGCTCTGGGCATCGGTCTTGATGTCCTCGGGCAACCAGTGCCAGTGACGCCCTTTGAGCTCCGGAGAGGTCATGGTGCGGGCCAGGGAGCCGAAGAAGCCGCCGTGGGCTTCATTGCCGTTTCCATTGGAGCTCTTTAGCACGGCGCGCACGTCCCGGATGAATTCCGGAAAGTTGACCGCCGAGGGGCATCTGTCGTAGCAAATGCCGCAAGTCAGGCAGGCCCACACGTCCTTTTGCACCTGGGGATCGTCCAGCTTGCCGCCGATGATGGCGTTAGCCATGGCCCGGGGCGAATACTGCTTGCCCGCCAGGGTCAGGGAGCATGCCGAGGAGCACTTGCCGCAATCCTGGCACGCATACACGTCGTGCTTCTGGATGATCTCCTTGATGACGGCTTTGGAGTCCGCCGGCTGTTCCGGTTTGGAAGGCCTTTGCACCGGGCTTTTGCCGATGGCAGCCACTTCCTCGACGAAATCGTTGAGAAAATCCAACAGGCCCTGGGGATCTTCCGGGGAAAAGGCGGCCAGACGCAGCCGTTTTCTGCTGAGCCCCAACAAATCCAGAATCCGCCGGGTGTCGGCCGTGTTTCTTTCCGCAGTAATGGAGCCCACGCCGTAGCGGCAGGCGCCGGAGCCGCAGCCAATCAAAGCCACGCCGTCCGCGCCCATTTCAAAGGGCTTGAACAAAAGGGCTTTGCTCACCCTGCCGGAACATGGGATGCGCACCATTTTGACCTGGGCCGGAATCCGGCAGTCCTTGTCCTGAAGCTGCTGGAACGCCGCATGAGGCCCCCAACTGCAGAGGAACAGTATAATTTTAAGATCCTTTTTCGCCTGATCGTTTCCCATTTGCCATACCTTAGTTGATTGATATTCCGGACGCGGGTTCGACTCCCGCCGTCTGCATTTTTTATAATAGAGTGGGTGGATGCCCGGCAGCCTGCTGCACTTTATTTGTGAGCGCTCCCTAGCTTGACGTTATGAGCGTCATTATTTTCGCCCTACCCCGCCCTGCCCTGCCCTTTCAGCAAGGGGGCTACAGGACCTCCTCCAGCATTTGCTCCAGGTATTTCTGGTTGCGATACGGGGAGTCCGCCGCATTGTTCGGGCATACGCTGATGCAGTTTCCGCAGCCCTTGCACAGGGCCTCATCCACAAAGGCGTACCAACCGCCCACCGTGTTCTGCTTAAGGCCGATGGCCTGGTACGGACAGACGGCCACGCAGCTTCCGCAGCCCCGGCAGCGGTCTGCATCCACGCAGGAGGTGTACCCCTTGTTCTGCCTGGGACCTCTCGGCATGACCGAAGCAGCCAGGACGGCCGTGGCCGCGCCTTTTTTCCTGTCGGACACGTGAATGCCCGGAGGACTGGACGTAAACAGGCCAGCAATGGAAGTGGCGCCCGGAAAGAGAAAGGGCACGCCGGACTCGCCTTTTTTCTGCATGGTTGCAACGGCCGGCCTTCCCTGCATGCCTTCCTGGGCCAGGTACGGCGTTTGCCGCAAGGCCTGCTGGCCGAGAATGACCGAGCCCACGTTCAGGGCCTGGGTTCCGCCGTCCCCGGTTTGCACCAGCACCCGGAAGTTGCCCAGGTTGCCGGAGATGGCCTTGACCGAAGATCCCGCAAAACTGTGAATGTTGGGATGGTCCTGAATTTTTTCCAGAGGTTTGGACGGCCCGCCCATCAAGAGCACTTCCAGCCCGGCTTCGGCCAGGGTAAGCGCGGAGTTGATGGCGGACTCCGACTGCCCAACCACGGCAGTGGTGAAGTTGTAATTGCGCAAAGGCGTGGGCAAGGGCTTGAGCTTGGCCGCCCGTTTGAGGGAGCGTTCCAAAAGGCCCTTGAAAGCGTCCACGGCGATGTCCCCGCCCCTTGCAAGCAGGGGCAAAACCTCACCGCGCAGGTTGCAGGTTTCCACCATGGAGCGGCTGATCCCCGTGCCTTTGAACAGGGCGTCTTTCAACCGGCTGCGTTGATCGGTGCAGGCCGTGCACACAAAGTCCAGGGGGCAGCAGACGCAGGAGGCCAGGACCACGCGGGATATGCCTTTTTCCCGGACCGTGCGCACAATGTGCTCGCTTCCTTCGGGGATGCAGGCGGATTCCAGGATTTCTGCGTATACCACGTCGGGCCTTTGGGTGAGGCTCTCCACGTAGGCGTCCATTTGTTCGTCCCAGCCCATGGACCCGTTGCAACGGCAGACGAAAACCCCGGTCCTTACGGACGGGGACAGGCCCGGGTCGGGCGCGGCGAACGGCACGCCGTAGCCTTTGGGGCGCTGGGATGTGCGGGCCAGAAAAGCCATGGCCTTGCCTGCGGCGGCAAAGCCGCGGGTGATCATGTTATAAACGTTGGTCTTGGCCGTGGGAGGCCCGTAAGCGCGGATGACGTCCTCGCCCCTGACGCCCGGCGCCATGTCGGGATCGGCGATAATCAGCACGCCCGCGTGTTCGGCGTCCTCTTTGGCCACGGCGTCGTGGCGAATAGCGTGAATCACCGGGCCGCAAGCGTCCATGCACTCCAGGCATTCGGAGCAAACGCCGCACTGGAGGCAGCGCCCTGCTTCGTTCAAGACCTGGGTTTCGGTCAGGCCCTGGGCTACTTCCACAAAGGAGCCGATGCGGTCCTTGGCGTCCGCTTCGGGCATGACGCAACGTTTTACATGGGCCATGTTGGCCGGGATGGCGCAAAAATCCTTGTCCACGGGACGGCCTGATTTGGCGATAAAGGAGTAGCCAAGCAGGTTTTCGCAAATGGCGTCGGCGGTGGAACGGCCGGAAGCCATGGATCTGACCACGGTGGTGGGTCCGTTGACGGCATCGCCCGCCGCGTAAACTCCGGGCATGCTGGTCTGGCTCTCATCGTAGATTTTGATGAATCCGTAATCCGTGGTTTCCAGGGCGATCTTGGCGCCTTCCAAAAAGGGGCCCACCTGGCCGATGGCCACGATCACCTTGTCAAATGCCAGTTCCCTTGCGTCGCCGTCCTTTTTCACAACCGGCCAGCAAATTCCGTTGGCGTCCGCCGGGCCGGGCTCGGTGGGCTTGCACAGCAGGCTTTTGATTTTGCCCTTATCCTGCACGAATTCCACCACCCTCACTTCGTCCACAATGTCGATGCCTTCGGCCAAAGCGCCGTGCACTTCCTCGGCGTCCGCGGGAATGGCGTCCTTGGCGAACCAGGACACAATGGTCACGTCCGCGCCAAGGCGGCGGGCGGCCCTGGCGGCGTCAAATGCGGAGTTTCCGTCGCCGATCACGGCCAGCTTTTCGCCCTTTTTAATTGCAGGCGCATCGTTGCGGTACAGGTTGTTCAGGAAATCCAGGCAACCGGTCACGCCCTGGCAGTCTTCGCCTTTGGCGCCCAGCTTCCGGTCTTTCCAGGAGCCGGTTGTGATAAGCACGGCGTCGTATTGGTGCGTCAGGTCTTCCAGGTCCTTGGAAAAATCGATTTCCTTGCCCGTAACGAATTCCACGCCAAGGGCTTTGACGTATTCCAGGTCCTTATCCAGGATGCTCCTGGGCAGGCGATGGGGGCCGATGCCGTAGCGCAGCAGGCCGCCCACTTCTTTTTCCTTCTCAAAGACCGTAACGGCCACGCCCTGACGGGCGAAATCGGCCGCGGCGGCTATGCCCGCAGGACCGGAGCCGATGACGGCGATTTTCTTGTCTTTTTTCCCGGCGACCTGAGGAGCTGCGTCGCTGCCTTTATCCGCCACAAAACGCTTGATATCGCGAATGGCCACGGCGCCGTCCACATCGCCCCGTCTGCAGGCGTCCTCGCAGGGATGAGTGCAGACTCTGCCGCAGATGCCGGGGAGGACGTTGTCCCTGCGAATCAGGTCCAGGGCTTTGGAGAACCTTCCGGCGCCGGCCAGGGCCACGTAGCCTTGGGCGTTTACGCCCAGAGGGCAGGAATCCTGGCACAAGGGGCGCTGGCGCTTGTCGATAATAGGCCGCCCGGGCAGGTTGCGATTGCCTGAAAAAACAATGGGCCTGCAGCCGTCGGCGGAGGTTACGGGGCATGCTTCCACGCATTTTCCGCACAGGGTGCAGCGCTCCGGGTCCACGTATTGCGGCAGGGTGTTTATTTTGACGGCGAATCCCTGGGCGGTGTGTTTGATGCCGGTCACCTCGCCGGGCAATATGCATTTAATGGACTGGTTGCGCATGATGCGCATCAACCCGGAACGGTGGGCGTAGGAAAAAGCCATGCCCGAATCCAGGCGCCATTTATCCTGGGAAAGCTTCTCGTGAAGATCGGGCTCCGAATCCACTAAAGTGACGGGCACGCCCAGTTCTCCCAATTTGTTTGCGGCTGCAATCCCCGAAGGGGTGGCTCCCAGGACCACGACCCGGTGAAGCCTGTCTTTGGCTCTTTTCATGCGAGGGCTCCTGATTGTCCGGAAGCCTTCTTATCCCGGGCTTTAAGCAGGGACAGGCCATAATCATAGCCCTTGCTGAAGGCTTTTATGTTCATTTCCTCCGTGCCTTTGGGGACGGATTTGGTCACGGTTTCGCGGGTGGCCTCCAGGGTGGAGGCCTGGGTGACGGCGGTGATAAAGCCGATCATGATGATGTTGGCCATCATCTTGCGCCCCAGCTCCTCGGCCATGCGGGTGGAAGGCACCGCGAAATAGTCCCTGTCCAGGCCCTTGGGCTTGACCAGATCCTGGTCAATGAGAATGAACCCTTCGGGCCTGACCTGATCCACAAACTTGTCAAAGCCCGCCTGGGACATGGCGGCCAAAATGTCCGGCTGACGCACGTAGGGATAATTGATGGTCCCATCGGAAATGATCACCTGAGCGCTGCAGGCGCCGCCCCGGGATTCCGGGCCGTACGACTGGATCAGGGTGCTTTCCTTGTGATCCCCCAGGGACGCGGCCTGGCCGAGAATCCTGCCTGCAAGGACGATTCCCTGGCCTCCGAAACCCGTGATTATCACTTCTAATTTCTGCATGTTATATCCTATCAGGCAGCTGATTTCTTAGCGGGCTTCTCTTCAAGCCTGCAAACTTTGTCGTACATGTCCGTAGAGCAGGGCCTGGGGTTGTTCACAAAGGTTCCCAGAACCACGCCGCGCTCCCAGTCCACATCCAGTTCGGTGGGATGGGCGTCGTTTTTAATGATGCTCTTTTCCTGGAACAGACGCAGGGTGTCCAAGGGTTTTTCCTTGTTCCGCCTGCCGTAGTTAATGGGGCATGGCGCCAGGACTTCCACGAAGGAGAAGCCCGGATTGGCCAGGGCTTCGATGATGGCGCTGGTCAGATCCCGGGCGTGGAGGGTGGTCCATCTGGCCACATAGCTTGCTCCGCAGGCGTATGCCAGCAGGGGCAGGTTAAAGGGCGAATCGGGGTTGCCCAGCGGAGTCGTGGTGGTCTTGGCCAAATGGGGCGTGGTTGCGGCCACCTGTCCGCCTGTCATGCCGTAATTGAAATTGTTGACGCACACCACGGTCAGGTCCACGTTGCGGCGGGCGGCGTGTATAAAATGGTTGCCGCCGATGGCGAAGAGGTCTCCGTCGCCGGAAAAAACCACCACGTTCAAGTCGGTGTTGGCCAGTTTCATGCCGGTGGCGAAGGGGATGGCCCGGCCGTGGGTGGTGTGGTACGAATCCAGCTTGACGTACCCGGCGCCGCGGCCCGAGCAGCCTATGCCCGACACCATGACCGTGTTATCCAGGTCGATTCCGCTTTCCTTCATGCCCATGAGGCAGGAGGAAAAGGCCGTGCCTATGCCGCATCCCGGGCACCAGATGTGCGGAATGCGCTCGGTGCGCAAAAGATCGTCCAAGGGATGGCGGGAGGCCTCCCTTTGTGCTTCCTGGGCTGTTGTCATACCCCAAACTCCTGCTTGATTGTGTGGATTACCGTATCGGGCGAGATCAGCGTGCCGCCGGGGTGGCCCACCAGTTTGACGGGAACGCGGCCTGCCACGCAGCGCTCCACTTCCAGATGCACCTGCCCCAGGTTGATTTCCACCGTGACCATGCCTTTGGCCTTGGAGGCCAGGTCCCGGATTTTTTCCTCGGCGAAAGGCCAGACCGTAATAAGCCTGAGCATTCCGACCTTGATTCCCTGGGCCCGGGCTTCTTCCACGGCGGCCCTGCCGGTGCGGGCGGATACTCCGTAGGTGACTATTATATAATCCGCGTCCTCGATCATAAACTCTTCGTAGCGGATGATGTCGTCCCGGTTATTCTGAATCTTGCCCATGAGCCGTTCCATCATGGCGGCCTGGGCTTCCACGGTCATGGCCGGGTATCCCATTTCGTCGTGGGTCAGGCCGGTGACATGCACCTTGTAGCCGTCGCCCGCGTTGGCCATGGGAGGCACGCCCAGATCGCCGGCGGCGTATGGCCGATACCTGTCCTTGCGGCCCTTGGCCTTGACCCGCTCGATGGTCTTGATTTCCCTGGCGTCGGGTATGACCACGCGCTCGCTCATGTGGCCGATGACTTCGTCGGTCATGATGAGGACCGGGGTCCGGTATTTTTCCGCCAGGTTAAAGGCGTCGATGGTCTGGTAGAAAATCTCCTGGGCCGAGGCCGGCGCCATGGCGATGATCTCGTAATCTCCGTGGGAGCCCCAACGGGCCTGCATCATGTCTCCCTGGGCGCCTTGGGTCGGCAGCCCCGTGGACGGACCGGCCCGCTGCACGTTCACCACCACGCAGGGCGTTTCGGTGATCACGGCCAGGCCCAGGTTTTCCATCATCAGGGAGAATCCAGGGCCCGACGTGGAAGTCATGCTCTTTGCCCCGGCGCAGGACGCCCCTACGATGGACGCCATGGCGGCGATTTCGTCTTCCATCTGAATGTAGGTGCCCCCGATTTCGGGCAGGCGATGGGACATGCGTTCGGCCACTTCCGTCGCCGGTGTGATGGGGTATCCCCCGAAAAACAGGCAGCCCGCGGCCAAAGCGCCTTCGGCGCAAGCCACGTCGCCCGTCATATAATGCTCCCCTGTTAGAACTGCGGGTCTCATGGGTGTTTATCCTTTATTGGTTAGCCTGTTCCTTGTCCGCTTCCAATGAATAGATGGCAAATTCAGGACAGATGATTTCGCAGTAGTGGCAGTTCACGCAGTCGTCCGGTTTTTTCACCCTGGGGGGATGATACCCCTTTTGGTTGAACTCCTTGGAGAACTCCAGGACTTCCTTGGGACAGAACTCGATGCAGTAGCCGCAGCCTTTGCAGCGTTCCTTGATGATATGCACGATGCCAAGAGGCACTTCTATCTGGTCTGCGTCTAAAGGGACTCGCCATAAAGCCATTGTACTTTGTCCTTGATTAATGGTCCGGGTGACAGATACGAACGAAATTATCTATAACGTAAAAGCAAAAAAGTCAAGTTCTTCAATGACCCGGGGTTCAATTTGAGGACTCCTACGGGATTTTTAAGGGGGTGTCAAAAAAACATCCAACTAAAAAATGGAATCAAAAGGACCTTGGGCGGAACGACGGGCAAGAGGAACGGAGCAAGCCCTTCATTTTCAGGACAGCCCCGGCATGCGGCGACGGGGTGAGGGAGGGCGATCCGGCGCCTTTTTTTGCGGTGATTTTTTTGGGTTTCAAATCCTTTCGTTCGTGCAATTATTACAATTGATTTCATATAGTTATATATGCATTCCCACGCGAAGCATGAGAACGAGAGTATTCCTGAGGCGATGATGTCCGATCTACATCGGCGAAGGCGTGGGCGCACAATCGGCGTGCAAAAACCGCCTTCCCTGCCGCCTGGATGAGCCGTGCAAATTTCCTCTATGACGCATTTGGAGCTCAAGAAATCGGGCCAAAACGCCGATAGACCATCCAAGTTTATAAATCTGAATAAACCAACCGGGGAGGAAACCATGCAAACAGTTGGAGCGGCCGACATAGTCTTTATTCTGTGCATCGTGGCGGGCTTGATTGGGTTGTATATCAACAGGCCGACAAAACGCGCCTGGGACGACGACGTGTTGAATCAGATTTACGGAGAGGGAAAGGTTGAAGTCTTTAGGGACGCCCCCTTTCCGAAATAAGCGGCGAGCTATGCAACGGCGCTCGCTCAGGATGCATGGATGGCCGTCAAGCCTGGGAGGATAGCCTTGCCCAGGCTTTGTGATATTTGCGGACCCTTTCAAAATCCTTGGCCGAAGGCCGGGCGATGCGGGTCAGGTCCATGTTATCCTCCAAATCCGCCAGCTTTATGACCCTCGCCAGGGGGTTGCTTTTCAATCGTTCGATGTATTCCCAATATTTTTCATCCTGTCTCCAGGTGAGATGATCAAGGGCTTCCAAAACGTCTTCGGAAAACCCTTCCCTTTTTAAATCGTCCAGAGTCCAGTCCGTATCCTCCACCACGTCGTGGAGCACGGCGGCCATGCGCGCTTCCGGGGATTGCATGCGCATCATGAGGCGCAGGGGATGGAGGACGTACGGCGCCCCGGCTTTATCCTTTTGGCCTTTGTGGGCCTGCACGGCGATTTCCAGTGCTCTATCCAGGTCGCTCATTATTTTTTGGGCGCATCATGGAAAGGTTTGGCGCCGGGATAGCGGGAAAAGGGAAACCCGGTGCGCGATGCTTCCATGCCTTTGACCAGCTTTTCGAAACTTTTCCACGGAACGCCCAGGCCCATGCGGTCTCCTTCAAAGCCGGCCACAAGGCGCGCGCCCAGGCACAGGGAGGACACGTTGATTTTCCCGGTGAGGTAAGGCCTGGCGATGAGATCGGAATCCATGGCCCGCAGGGGGCTTAGGACGGCGTTGATGGGATCCCCGGTTAAAAACTGGTAGCCTTGGATAATCCGGGTCAGCTCCACGGGCCGGACCGCCATGACCACCACATGAGGGACGACAGGCTCCCTGGAATAATCCGGCCCGAAGAAAAACACGCCCTGCATTTCCGGCGGCTGAATGGCGGCCATGGAGTTGATGGCCTTGCGGGCGGTTTCTATGTTTTTGAACCGGCCTGAATCTTCGGCGCCGAAAAGGCAAAAAGAGGGCTTGCCCTGTTCTTTGCATGCATAAACCTCGCCGGAGGAAAACTGGGCCGGGGACGGCGGTTTAAACCCATTGCCCAGGTTGCTTTGCGTTTTCATGAGCTCGGTGTACAACCGGGGGCGGGGAAGAGGCTCGGTCTGGTTTTTGTCCACCAGGCCAAGACTGATGGCCGCGGCAATGCAGCCCGAATTTTCCTGGGTCAGATACACGGGGTGGCCGTGGGTCGCGTGGCGGATGGCCTGGCAGCTTGTGACGGTTTCCTCCTCCACGTTATATTCCAGCACCTGGCCGGGAACGCTATCCGCATGCTTATACAGCCTGACAAAGGCGGTTGGAATGTTCATCCCCGGGATTTCCAGACTCCGCACCAGGCGGTCGTACAATTCTTTATACTGCATGTCGTTCTTTCCAAGTCATTTATTGAATGGACTCTTTCGCATTGGCGATGCGGATTTGGGCAAGCTGCTCCTTGATCTTTTGCACGTCCGGATGCGCGGGGCCCACCGTGGCCTCCAGGATGTTCAAAGCCTTTCGCCACAGAATTTCCGCCTTGTCCAATTGATCGGCCTTCATATCCAGCTCCGCCAGATTGATGAGGATGGCCGCCACGTCCGGATGGACCGGCCCCAGGACCTTTTCGCTGATGGCGAGGGCTTCCAGATAGCGTGCGCGCGCGAGTTCGTCATCCCCCTGGCGCTGGCTCAACTTGGCCAGGTTGTTCAGGGTCATGGCGACCCGCAGGTGATCCGGCCCCAGCGCTTTTCGCGTGATGTCCAGAGACCGCAGCAGCAGTTCCTTGGCTTTATCCGTCTCGCCGATGACCTGGTATACATTGGCCAGGTTATTCAGGGAGGCGGCCACGGAAGGATCGTCCGGCCCCAGAGCCTCCTCCCGGATGGACAGGGCGTTTTCCAGCAAGAGGACGGCTTCCTTGAAGTCCCCCATCTCAAGATAGAGGGAGGCCAGATTGCTTAAGGGGGCTGCCAGGGAGGGATGGCGGGCGCCCAGGGCTTTTTTACGGATGTCTATGGCCTTGAGGTACAGGGGTTCGGCCAATTTGGGCCTGCCGGTTGAGCGGTACAGCCCGGCCAGGTTGTTCAAAGCGTTTACCTTCGCGGGATGAACCGGCGAGAAGGCCTTTTCAGCCAGGTTCAAAGAATCTTTGTACGCCTTTTCAGCCTGTTCGAAGTCCTCGGCCAAAAAAAGGACCGTCCCCTGCCAGCCGTACAAGTCGGATTTGAGAGCCAGAGAGTCTTTCTGGGCGGCTTGGGCGGCTTGACCGAAATAACCGGCGGCTTTTTCATATTCCAGTTGCAGGTTTTCCAGCCTGCCCAGGCGGGCCAGGGTGAGGGCTTTCAGGTCCGGATCCTTGTCCGAGGAAATTGTTCCGGCTTCCAGTTCGGAAAGAGCGTTTTGGAGCAGGCTCCGGGCGTTGTCAAAATCTCCGGCTTTAAGGGCGGCGGCAACTTCCCGGGCGTGAGGCGTGAATGATTCCCCGCCTTCTTTGGAAGGCTGCAACTGGCTTAGCAAATCGTTGAATTCCGTTTTTTTCTGCAACAGCAACTGGTGAACGCGCAGGGGGGGAATCCCGTGATCCCGAATCGAACGGATGATAACGTCCAAAACTGCGGGAGAAAGCTCCAGGCGCCCGGCCAGGGCCTCCAGGCTGCCGTCAGCGGCCTCTTTCTCACGCTGAGCCGCTGTTTCAGCACCCTTCCCAGACTCCCGGATGGATGCTTTTTGAGTGGACAATCCGCTCCATATGGCCAAGCCGGCCAAGGCCGTCAGCACGATGATTACGATTAATGTCAGCCGGTTTTTATTCATTCCTTGATGATGGTTCCTCCGGCCCGTTCCAGGGCCTTTTCTTTGAAATCCGCCTGAAAACCCGGGGCGTAATTCATGTAAGACGGGATGGGGTAGCGCAAGCCCGCGGCGTGGGTGGCTTCCAGGCCTTCCAGCATAATGTCCAGCTGATCCGCCGGACAGGTAAACATGACTTCCGAGTCCTGGGCGCCGCCCCAAACCCGGTCTCCGTTGCCAAGGACCACAAACTGAGGCTTTTGGGTCAGCATGGTTTTGGCCACGCCCTCGTGACAGGAGCCGATGCGGCCGGTGGACGAAAACTCCAGGGCGCCGCCTTTCATATATAAATAGCTTTGAATCAAACGAGCGGCCTGGGCCGGCAGGCAATAGATGAGCACCACGTCCGGAGCCACCTTGGTCCGCGCCAGGGGGGAGATTATCAGGCCGGGGTATTTTCCTTCCAGCCGAAAGATGTTTTCCTCCAGCTTGAGAGAGGTTTCCATGTCCTTGGCGTAAAGGCCGATGTTGAACTTATGGCCGGTTTCCATGTAATCCTTGTCCTGCTCGTCCCAGCCGTAAACCAGCCTGGCCAGATGGCAGTTTGTATCCTCCGGCGTGACCGCCATGGTCCATCCGTAGGTGCGGACCATCTTGAAGTTCTGGCAGACAAAATTTTGCAGGCCCAGGTCCTTGGAAGGCCTTTTAAAGCCGGGTTGGATTTCCTCTTCGGAGCGCATAAGGCGCACCGCCAAGGGGAAGGTGGAAACGCGGAGATATTGTTCAAACTTCCGCCCCGCCTCGTGAAACCCGCTTAGATCCTTCATGACCTCCCCCTCCCATTCCTTAATAGTATTGAATAGTTTCTATGTTCATTGTATCATTGGGATCACTGCTTGAAAAGGCTTGGTTCCTTTTTCAAGATTTTTCAATCCCTGGCTTAAAACTTGCTTTCATCTCCTTTGCAGCCTTATACTGGCATTAGGTTTTACCGGGATTTTCCGCCATGAGACGTATCATATTAATAATTCTGTTTTTTCCCATTTTGTCCAGCCTTGGCTGGAGCGCGGCGCCCGTGCGCGTCGGCGACGGCGTCCGGCAAAAGCCCCTCACGTCCATACTTGACATGCTGGAAGATCCAAGCGGCGCCATGACGATCGACCAAGCGTCCAAAAGCGGGCTGGCTTGGAAGAAAAACAAGGGTACGTACTTCAATGTCGGCTATTCAAAATCGGCTTACTGGTTCCGTATGGTTTTCGAAAACCCCGGCCCCAAGAGCGCCAGGATGTTTTTGGAAATAGACTTTCCCACTTTGGACCATGTGGACTTGTACGTCCCGGACGAAGAAGGAGGATTCCATTTTTTGAAAGGCGGAGACAGCGTTCCTTTCAGCCAGCGAAACGTCAAGCACAGAAATCATGTGTTTTCCATGGACCTCCAACAGGGAAGCCACACTTGTTATTTGAGAATTCAATCAGAGGGCGCCATTGAGTTCCACGTCAATCTTTTGAGCGGCCCGGGTTTGGTCTCCGCCTCCGTCAGAGAGAACTCCCTTATCTGGCTTATTTACGGATGCATCATAATGGCCGGGCTTTATAACCTGAGCGTGTTTTCAATCACCCGGGATAAAAATTTTCTTTTTCTCGTGTTTTACGGGTTGACATTCCTTTTAGTCGAGTTGGCGCACAAAGGCTTTATATCCCATTTTTTTTGCAGTGAGACGGGGCGCATAGGGGATCTAGTAATAATTATAGCTTTGGCGCTAAACCTCTCTTTATCGGCTCTGTTCACCACGTCCTTTCTTGGAACCCAAAAGAAGCATCCGGTGATCCATCGGATAATCTTCTGGACGATGATGGTTCCCGGCCTCGTATATATCGTCGCCGGACCGTGGGCGGGCTTTGCAAACATCATCCAGCTATTGATCCTTCACGGTATGGCGGCGTGCGTGCTGATTTTTGTCTTCCTGATTTATCTGAGCTTTAAAAGGAACAGAGAGGCTGTGTTCCTGACCGCCGGATATTGTTTTATCCTGGTTTCGGGAGTTCTATCCGTGCTGACTTTTATGGGAATTCTGCCTCCCGGTGTCGTATCCAAGTGGATTTTGCCGGTAAGCGCGGCCTGGCTTATGCTGACCTTTTCCATCGGTCTGGCGGACAAAGTCAATGTCATGAAACAGCGCTTGGAATTGTCGGAAACCAAAATCCGGCATAAAAATGTGGAATTGGTTGAAGCCAATGACGCCTTGCATACTTTCAACAAAACCATCCAAGATAGAAACACGGAGTTGACGGTCCTGCACGAGGAGTTGGAAGTCAGCGAGCACCGTTTCAGAAGCATGATCGAACAGTCGCCCATGGTGATTGAATTATATGATCCCAAAGGCAATCTTCTGCAAACGAATAAAGTGCAGAAAGACACCTGGGGCGCCTACGGCCCGGTGGCGGGCGCCGAATTTAACATCCTCGCCTCTCCGGCCATGCGAAAACTGCCCATTTTTCCCTCCATCCAAAAAGTCTTTAAGGGCGAAGGCGGATTTCTGGAGGAATGGTCCCTGCGCGGCGGCGAGGATGGACCGGAGGAGGGGGAAAGATACTACCGGTCACGGATTTACCCCATTTGCACGGCTACGGGCAAGTTAAGCAACGTGGTGATCATGCATGAAGACGTCACCAAAGACAGGCGATCGGAAGAAATCCTGATCCAGTCGGAAAAAATGGTCAGCCTGGGCGCCCTGGCGGCGGGCATGGCCCACGAGATCAACAGCCCCCTGGCGGGCGTGGTTCAAAACGCCCAGGTTTTGATTCAGCGTCTGACCAAACCCATGGCCGCCAATGAAAAGGCCGCCAAAAAAATTGGCTTTAACCTGGACATCCTGTTCGCCTACATGGAGGCCAGGGAGATTCCCCGCATCCTGGATTCCATAAGAGAGGAAGGCATGCGGGTGGCCAAGACCGTGCGCAACATGCTGTCCTTCTCCCGGCAAAGCGGAAGCGAGGCCGACGTGTACGACCTGCGGGCTCTCATGCGTGAGACCGTGGACATGGCGAGAAGCGATTACGACCTGAAAAAGCGTTTTAACTTCCGCAATATGGAAGTGCGGGAGCATTTCTCGCCCGAGGCTGCGGAGGTATATTGCGAGCCGGGTCAAATCCAGCAGGTTTTCCTGAATATCCTGAAAAACGGCGCCCAGGCCATGGCCGGCGCAAACACGGATCCGGCGCAAAAACCGCGCTTTGACATCCGGATTTTTCCCAAAGGCGACCGGGTTGTGGTGGAAATCCAGGACAACGGCCCGGGCATCCCCTCCCATGTCCTGGAGCATATTTTCGACCCTTTTTACACCACCAAGGGAAAAGGGGAAGGCACCGGTCTGGGCCTGTATTTATGCACCCACATCATTAGGGAGTTGCACAACGGTAGCATTTGGGTGGAATCCGAACCCGGCCAGGGCGCCTTGTTCCATATTTCCCTGCCCGTGGAAGGCCCGCCCGCGGTTCCCATATAAACCGCCGACGCATTCTCCTTTTTGCTTTGCACTCCGCAACAACCTCCACATGCTTGTGGACGATCTGATTGAAAGCTGTTATTATAATGCTCCGTCTGTTGAAAAATCACCCATACAATTCTGCAAACAAGGGGGGAAGCCATGAAACGAAAAAAGGTTTTTGTGACCGGCATGAGCGGATACGTGGGCCAGTGTCTGTGCAGGGAATTGGACCGGGGGACTTATTGCGGCAAATTTTACGGCATGGACGTGAAAGAGCCTTTATACAAGTTCACCAAGGGCGAATTCCGCAAGATGGACGTGAACGATCCGGCCCTTGCCGAGTGGATTAAGGAAATCCAGCCGGATGTGATCGTGCATCTGGCCTATGTGCTGCAGCCCTCCCACGACAGCGCGGGCATGCGCAAAATCAATGTGGACGGCACGAAAAACGTGCTGGACGCCGCAAAAAAAGCGGGCGTCAAGCAGATTTTGGTCACCAGCAGCGGCACGGCCTACGGCGCGTGGCCGGACAACCCGGTTCCCATTACGGAGGAAGATCCCATCCGGCGCCATCCCGGCTTCCAATACGCCCGGGACAAAGCGGACATGGAGGCCATCCTGGCCGAATTCGTGGAGGAGAACCCGGATATCATCACGTCCTGGGTGCGGCCCTGCATCATATACGGACCCAACGTGGACAACTACATCAGCCAGCTTTTCACCCTGCCCATCGCCATGGACCTGAAGGGCTGCCCTTCCCCGCAGCTTCAGTTCGTGCACGAGGACGACGTGGTCGCCGCACTCATGTTTCTGTTGAAAAAGGAAGCCCGGGGGCCGTACAACCTGGCGCCGCCGGACACCATGACGTTGTCCGAGGTCAACGCCTTGTCCGGGAAGCCGGCCGCGCCCTTGACGCCGTCCTTGATGGGAGCGATTTTCAGGACTACCTGGGCTTTGGGCCTGCCCATTTTAAAAGTGCCGGAGTCTTTTCTGGATTTCGTCCAATACCCATGGGTGCTGGACACGAGCAAGCTCATGGACCTGGGATTCAAGTACACCTACTCCACCCGGGAGACCATCGAAATTATGCTGAGGGCGAAAGGGATTATTCCTTAGATGGCGCCGGTAGCAGCTTTACATTTTCTTCCACTTATGTCATGATTACCACTATAGCAATGTTCTTTTTTGGTTGGTAGTTATAGCTTTTTTTTGTGGAAGGAAGAAATGGCAAGCAGCGATTTACGTCCCAGTTCCAGTTCCCAGGGGTGCACCTTTTTGCGGGCTTTGTCCCAATATGAACGCCATCCCCAGCTTCGCAACCCGGACTATCTGGCGCCCAAGTTCCTCAGCCCAGGGCATCAAAAACTGATGCTGGCGGCCCGGCCGTGGTGGGCCAAGGCGGTCCTGAGAAAGGTCAGCCCCGGGGCTTATTTTTATCAGATTTCCCGGATTCGCTTTGGGGACGAAGCCCTGCTTCAAGCCCTGGAGGACGGCGTCAAGCAGGTGCTGATCATGGGCGCGGGCAACGACACCCGGGCGTTCCGTTTTGAGCGTGAAATTCTAAAGGCCGGCGCCCGGATCATCGAACTGGACACGCCGGACAGCCAGGCGTGGAAGACCGCCAAGGTGGAGGAGCACTGGGGCGGACTGCCCGGACACGTAAGCTACGTCCCCATTGACTTCAACAAAACCACCCTGGAAGAAGCCCTGCTGCAAAACGGCGCGTCCTATGATCCCGAAGCAAAGACGTTATTTTTCTGGGAAGGAGTCTGCTATTATCTGGACGCCGACTCCGTGGACAAGGTGCTGGCTTTTGTCCGTGAGGCCTCTCCCGCAGGCAGTTCTTTGGTTTTCGATTATTTTCAGAAAGCGGCTTTGGAAGGCCGCACCAAGCCCTACGGCGCCCAAAAGGTATTAAAACGGGGTCCGGAACGGGGCGAACCCTTTATTTATGGGATTGAAGAAGACGAAATAGAGCGATTTTTAAAGAAACGGGGCCTTAAGTTAATCCGCCATATGGCGCCGAAAGACGCGGCCCGCGCCTACCTTTGCGACGAAAATGGCCGTCTGTTGGGCAGGCAGCACGCCTACCTGAATCTGCTCAAAGCGGTCACCTCTCCAAAAACTTGAAGATTTTGACAAATCACGTGAAATGATTATATACTGTTAGCTTGTTTTGGCGGGCTGTGCTAGGCTCGCCAAACATTGGGAGAATATTCGCCCTTTTTATAGGGTCTTAGGCCGTTTTTCGAGAAAAGTATATAACATAGGCCGCCCCTCCGGCTTCTTTGGGAAGGGGATTCGGGCCTGATTCGGAGATTTGTCATGCCGATTTACGAGTTCAAGTGCATGGAGTGCAACGAAGTTTTTGAGGTTCTTTGCGTCAATTCCGACGACACCGTAGCCATGGAATGCAAAAAGTGCCAGTCCCCCAATATTGAACGAATCTTGTCATCCACCAATTTCGCCATGGGAAGCGGCGGCGGCGCAAAAAGCGGCATGAGCTCGGAAACGCGCAATTGCTCAACGGGTTCCTGCACCACCTATAACGTTCCCGGGGTGGAATAATACTTTTTGGCACGGCGCCTCTGCGCGCCGGCTGCCGATTGACATAAGGCGCCTGATGAAATTTAGATTCGCTCCTACGGCCATGCCTGACAATTGCCAGAGCGTCCACAGCCTGGAGGAGAAGCAGTTTGCAAGGCTGTTCTCCGACGAAGGCATTGAGGACGTGGAAGACCGTCTGGCCATTTTGCGGGTTTTCCTGGAAACAGAAGACCACATCACATCGGTCCAGTTGATGGACCTGCTGGAAAAGGCGGGATATAACTTCGACCCCGACTTTGTGCGGGAAACGCTTCGGCTCATGTGCCGGTACGGCTTCGCCTGCAAGCATGATTTCGAGGGCCGGAACAGCACCTACGAGCATCTGCATCTGGGCCAGCATCACGACCACATGATCTGCACCAAGTGCGGATCCATTACCGAATTCGTACACGACCAGTTGGAAGCGGTCCAGAAACAGGCGGCCGCTTCTTACGGGTTTCATATGCTCCAGCACAGGCTGGAAATCTACGGGTTGTGCTCCAAATGCTATACGGAGAGGGTCACGCTCCTTCCCCTGGCCATGGCCAAGGTGGGGGAAAAGGCCGTCATCAAGGACACGACCGGCTGCGCCAAGTTCCGGCATCGCCTGTTGACCATGGGATTGCGCACCGGAGACGCTTTGGAGGTGATCACCTCCGACGGCCGCGGCCAGGTGGTTGTCTCCGTGGAAGGACGGCGCATGGCCCTGGGCAGGGGGCTCGCCCAGAAGATTTTAGTGGAACCCGTAAACGGCAATAGGTGAACCATGTTATTGAGTGAAATGAAAGAAGGCCAAGAAGGCGTCATCGCCAAGGTTGGCGGCGCGGGCGCCTTTCGCAGGCGTCTTCTTGAAATGGGTTTTTTAAAAGGCGCCACCCTGTTTGTAGAAAAATACGCCCCCTTGAAAGATCCCCTGGAAGTCACCTTAAACGGGTGCCACGTCTCCCTGCGGGTAGAGGAAGCGGCCCATATCGTCATGGAAGACGCATAATGGCCGCGCGAAAAAAACTGACCATAGCCCTGGCGGGCAACCCTAATTCGGGCAAGACCACCACCTTCAACAATATTACGGGCACGCGCCAGAAAGTAGGCAACTGGCCGGGCGTGACCGTGGAGAAAAAAGAAGGCCATGTGCGCTTCGGCGATTACGACCTGACCGTGGTGGACCTGCCCGGAACATACAGCCTGACCACCTTTTCCATCGAGGAAATCGTGGCCCGCAGCTACATCCTGGAAAACAGCCCGGACGTGGTGGTGGACATCATCGACTCCTCCAACCTGGAGCGCAGCCTGTATCTGGCCACCCAATTGCGCGAGTTGGACGCCAAGGTCCTGTTTGTCCTGAACATGGCGGATCTGGCCAAGGACAAGGGCATTGTCATCGATGAGGAAAAGCTCTCCTCCCTGCTGGAAGTGCCGGTCATCTCCACGGTGGGCAACCGGAACGAGGGAACGGCCGAGCTGCTGAAAAATATCATCGAGGCGGCGGAAAGCGGCCAGAGCCCCCGTGCGGAGCGCCGGGTCCGTTACAGCCGGGACATCGAGGACGGCGTGGCCGTGGTGCGCGACCTGCTCCAGGCCGTGGAGGACAAGGATTTTCCGTACAACCCCAGGTGGACCGCCATCAAGCTCATTGAAGCCGACGAAGTGGTGAGGGACATGGCGGTCAAGGCGCTGGGCGATCAGGCGGGCCCGATCCTGGAGGAAACCGCCCGTCAGCGGGAACGGATTTCCAACCTGTTCGACGACGAGCCGGAAATTCTCATGACCGAGCAGCGGTACGGGTTTATCGCCGGCATCGTGCGGGAGGTGGTCAAGAGGTCGTCCATCAAACGGGTGGACGTGTCCCGGAACATCGACCTGCTTCTCACCAACCGGGTTTTGGGCTTTCCCATCTTTTTCTTTTTTATCTGGGCCATGTTCCAGCTGACCTTCACCCTGGGCGCTTATCCCCAGGCGTGGATCGAGCACGGCGTGGAATTGCTTTCCCTGGGCATGACAAACATTTTGCCCTCCGGCATGATCCAGGACCTGGTGGTCAACGGCATCATAGCCGGGGTGGGCTCCGTGCTGGTGTTTCTGCCCAACATCCTGATTCTGTTTTTCTGCATCGCCTTGTTCGAGGACACGGGCTACATGGCCCGGGCCGCTTTTTTGATGGACAAGGTCATGCACCTGGTGGGGCTCCACGGCAAGTCGTTCATCCCCATGCTCATGGGCTTTGGCTGCAACGTGCCCGCCATTATGGCGGCCCGCACCCTGGAAAACGAAAAAGACCGGATTCTGACCATTTTAATCAACCCGTTCATGTCGTGTTCGGCTCGATTGCCCGTGTACGTGCTGCTGGCAGGCGCTTTTTTCGCCGAAAAAGCCGGCACCGTGATTTTCAGCATTTATCTGCTGGGCATTGTGCTGGCCATCGTCATGGGCAGGATTTTCCGCAACACCTTGCTGAAAGGCAGCGTGGCGCCCTTTGTCATGGAGCTTCCGCCCTATCGCGCGCCCAGGGCCAAAAGCCTCATGATTCACATGTGGGACCGGAGCAAGATGTTTTTGAAAAAAATGGGCGGGGTGATTCTGGTGGGCTCCATCATCGTGTGGGCCCTGTCCTCCTTCCCCAACGATCCCCAACTTGCCAGGCAATACGAAATCAAAAAGCAGCAGGTGGAAAAAACCTTCGCCGTACGCAAGCCGGACGCCTCCAAGATGGCCGTCAAGGTTCGAGAAATGGAAAAGGAAAAAGCCCTGGCCGCCCTGGAAATCGAGTACACGGCCGCCGCCAAGGAAAACTCCTACCTGGGCCGGATCGGCAAGTTCTTCGGGCCTGTGTTTGCGCCTGTCGGCATTGACTGGAAAGGCGGGGTGGCCCTGTTTACGGGCTTTGTGGCCAAGGAAATCGTCATTTCCACCCTGGGCGTGCTGCATGCCACCAAGGACGATACGGATAAAGGTCTGGCCGAGGCCATGAAAAAATCCGGCATGACGCCCCTGTCCGCATTTTCCATGATGGCGTTCATCCTCCTTTACGTGCCGTGCATCGCCACGGTTTCGGCCATCAAGCAGGAAACCAATTCGTGGAAATGGACCGCCTTTTCCATAGGGTACAGCACGACCCTGGCCTGGGTGGTCGCCTTCATCATCTACCAGGGCGGGCAATTGCTGGGCCTGGGGTGATCGTCTAATTTTTTGACAGGCCGCCGCATTGGGCTTACCATTATGCAGAAGCAGAACGGGGCTTTGGGCGACGGCTTTTCCCGCCGTAATCCCCTTCCCCCGAAGTCAGAACCCAAACACAAAGGCGGAATATGAGCGCATTTGAACCCGCATATATAAAAACCAAGGCTGGCGGGCTCCTGGAGCAAAAAATCGCCCTGGCCCAAGAGGCCATGAAGGAATGCACGCTCTGCCCCCGGGAATGCAAGGTCAACCGCCTGAACCATCAAACCGGCGTGTGCAAAACCGGCCCCAACGCCGTGGTCTCCAGCTTCGGCCCCCATTTCGGCGAGGAAAAACCCCTGGTGGGCAAAGGCGGGTCCGGAACCATCTTTTTCGCCAACTGCAACCTGCTTTGCCTGTTTTGTCAGAATTACGGCATCAGCCATATGGGCGAAGGCGAGGAAGTAGCCCCCGATTCCATCGCCCAGGTTATGATCCAGCTTCAGGACGCAGGATGCCCCAACATCAATTTCGTCACCCCGTCCCATGTCATCCCCCAAATCCTCCAGGCCGTGGATATCGCCGCGGACAAAGGGTTGCACATCCCCCTGGTCTATAACTCCGGCGGGTACGATTCCGTGGAAAGCCTTAAGCTGCTGGACGGCGTGGTGGACATCTACATGCCGGACTTCAAGTTCTGGCATCCGGAAATCGCGGAAAATACATGCAAGGCCCGGGACTACCGGCAAATCGCCTGCGCAGCCTTAAGGGAAATGCACCGCCAGGTCGGGGATTTGCAAATCAACGAGCAAGGACTGGCCGAACGGGGATTGCTGGTGAGGCACCTGGTGCTCCCAGGCAAAAGCGCCGGAACCAAGCAGATTATGGAGTTCATCGCCCAGCACATCTCCCCCAACACCTACGTGAACATCATGCCCCAGTACCGCCCCGTGGGCCGGGCTAACGAGATTCCCGGCCTGGAAAGCGCCCTCCCCTACCGGGAATACGAACAAGCCGTGGCCGAAGCCCTCAAAGCCGGCATATCCCGCCTGGACGAACGCCGCCGCATCTTCCGCGTGGAGTATACACACTGATTAACTGATTTAAAAAACGGAAAAAAATAGGGAATTGCGCGCCTCCGGCGAACTAAAAACTGATTAACAGCCTGCCTCCGGCGGCAAACTTTTTGTAAAAAGTTTGATCAAAAACTTTTCAATGGCGCTTCGCGCAAAAGTAGGAGGAGGTATATATCCTTATCGGTGCGGCTATCAAATCAAGAATCCAAAATCCCACAACCGTTGTAATTCGCCGCTTGACTTGGAACACGTGGACGGCTGAGTTGAATCTATTTTAAAAAATGCCCTGAGGGCCTTTAAAGATGGTTTTAAGTCGCTTTAAAGGCCCTTATTATCCTTGGTCTTCTTCAACAAACACCATACCATGTTCTTCCGGCTTGAAACCATCTGGAAACTTTGTGGTTTTATCATATTTTGTTCCGATGAGTTTAGTCTTGTTGAGATTCGTCTTAGTAAGATCGGCATCAAAAAGGGTCGCCCCAGAGAGATCAGCCGCATTGAATCTCGCCATACTGAAATCACCCCCTATAAGCTCAGCATTTTTTAAGTCCACTCTGGAAAATACCGCTCCGGTAAGGTTAGCATCCAAGAAAAAAGCTCTGGTAAGGTCAACGTCAAAAAACCTCGCATTGGTAAGGTCAGCGTACAAAAAGTCCGCCCCTGTGAATCTCCCCCCGGAGAACTTGGCCCCGGAGAGGTTTCCATTTGTGAAATCAGCCCCGGTTAAGTCTGACATGATGAATTTTGCCATGTGCAGATTTGCCTCTGTAAAATTCGCCGCGTGGAGATTAGTTTTGGATAAATCCAAGGGGAAGGATTCTCCATTGTTATATGAATACTTTCGACGACGGATTACCTCAACAATTGCCAACAAGTCTGCAGCTAAAGGGGCGCAGGGAGAACCCAGATCATTCTCCTGGTCTTGTGATTCTGCTGGTTTAATAGGGACTTTTGAGGAAGTTTCACTTTTTACAATATTGGCTTGAGAATTCATTCTCAGAAAGGCGGTGAGAACCTCCATGACCGTCCAGTAGTCGTTTTTCTTTTCTATATCACACTCGTTCGCGATGCGTTCTAAGGCGTAAATCCCGCCTAAACGGACAGCCATATTCTCGCTGCCCAATTGCTCAATAGCTTTGGTGTAGCGTTCGGTGACCTGGCCATCTTCTGTGGCTTCCAATTGCCTTTCCGTGGCTCTCATGCGCCTAAAAGCCAATATAGCTGCAACTAAGGCTGCGAGGCCTCCAAGTCCATGGATGATGGTGATTCTGTGGGAGTCGGTCGCAGAATGTTTGTCTGTGCGTTCCTTGCTAGTGGTGGATGGGTAGTCTTTAGTCTGGATTTGCGGCAATTCGATCACGAGAAAGAGCACCAGCCAGGCGATAAAAAGAACCGCCAAGGTTGTCAGGGATTTCTTGACAATATCCCTTCGCAAAACCTCTTTTAGCTTTGTGGCGTAGAACACCCAGAAGCCGATTCCCACAATAAAAACCACCCAAAAGAAGCCAAATAGCCATTTGAGCAAAACGCTATCTATGCCGGGTGGTGGTGGCGGTGGGCCGGGATGGCCAAAAAAGCGAGCAATGGCCACAATAAAAGCCATTGCGGCCGTTAAAGACAAAACAGGCATGAGCCAGTCTGTATGGGCGTTTATAATGCCTCGTACTCTTTCGATAGTTGATCCCGATTTATCAGTGTCTTGCATTAGGTTATTTCCCTCCATGGATAAAACCTTAACTTAACTTCGGCGGGTGATTAGGGTGGCGAAAATGGAAATCAACCCGCCGAGCATGATGTAGCCCAGGATCACCTCGGCCATGACCCACCAGGACGCCCAGGGCGTGACCGGCGTCACGTCCCCGAACCCCAGGGTAGTGAAGGTCACCACGCTGTAATAGATCATGGTCGCCGGGGAAAAAGGCAGGCCAATCTCGTTGTGGTCTCCATGGGCGGATATGTGCAAGGCTTCCGGCCCCATCATGAAAAAATTGAGACCGAAATACACGGCAAGGAGCAGGGACCAAGCCAGCCACGCCCAAGGGGTGCGGCCGCAATCGGCGAAGATGCTCCAGATGTAATACAGAGCTTTGCCCCATTGGTTTAGATCCGTTTCCCGATAATCCCCCCTAATTGGGTCATGTTTCTTTTTTCCTATCTTGAATTTTAACCATTTCCTATTCCATCGCCTTTCCTGCAACTCTTCCAGAAAATCTTGATGCTGGGCGAAGGCTTTGAACATAGCGCTGCCATAACAAGAGGTCACTCGGATGCCCTTGCATGGGGTGTTTCTGTCGTACTTGACATCGGTAACGTTTGCTTCCTCCAGATTGGCATCTTTTAGGTTTGTCTTTTGAAGATTGGCATTCCTCAAGTCGGCACTCCGAAGGTTGGCCCCCCTTAAGTTTGCTTTTTGAAGGTTGGCTTTCCAAAGAAACGCCTTTTGTAAATCAGCACCCCATATAGAAGCTCCACATAGGTTAACTTGCCTCAAATTAGATTTGTGAAAATTAGATAATCGTAAAGAACTCCTATGCATGATAGCCTTTGGAAGAATAGCCTTTTCTATATCGACACTTGACAGATCGGCCTCTGTAAAATTGACTTTTGACAAAACAGTTTTTCGAAGGTTGGCATACCCCAAAACGGCTTTGGATAGATTAGAATTTTCTAACAAAGCCTTTTGTAAATAGGCCCATTCCAAATTGACATGTGAAAGATCCCGGCCTGTCAGGTCGGTTTTTCTGAGGTCGGCCCGTTTTCCTTCCTTGTGTTTAGAATCCACCCATTTTTTATGTTCTGCTAGAACCTGCTGCAATTCTTCGTCGGAGATTTGGCGGAGTTCATAGGTCTCTGTTGTGCCGTCTTCATATCTGATGGTGCGGATTTTCCTTCCGTCGCTTTCCTTAATATCGTCCCAGTGCATAGTCCCCCCGTTTGTATTATGTGTGGGGTGGAGTATACCACGGACCTTGCGGGAAAAATCAAGAGTTTCCGGTCAAGGCTTGAGAATTCAATGCGATAGCGAAGTTCTCTCGGCTGGGGCTGATCATGGGCAGGTCGGGCTTGAATAAAGGCGGCCTGCCTACGGAAGGTCCAATAGAAAACGGCAAACTGCGAAACTGCGCTTCCGGCGGCAAACATTTTTCCATACGCCGCAAAGCGGCAAAAAAGTTTGATCAAAAACTTTTCAAATGCGCTGCGCGCAAAAGGGGTTGTAACTCGCTGCTTTCTCCCGTAGAGCCGATGCTTGCCGCGGGATTTCTTCGATAGGGGCGCTGCTTGCCGCGGGATTTCTTCGATAGGGGCGCTTCATGCCGCGCCGTCGTCAAACGGCCCATGCCATTCAAAAAAAATCTGCGATCGCCCCCTTAGCGACATTGCACGTTCCCTTGCTTTGCGTGCAAAAAGTACTCGGGAACTATTTTTAAATGAGGTTTTGGTTTTATATGCGCTGTTGGGATGAAACTTGCATATCCCTCTTTGAGATTGGAATGGGTTCTTCCCATCGGGCAAGTCGGAAAGAGGAGACGGCGGAGAATGCGATATGTCAGCCTATCAGCCATAGGCGATGCAGTTTCAAGCAACTGTCCAAATACATTCAATTTTCGCTTATTCGGAAAAGGCTTTTGGCTCTGCCTGATTCTGACTGCGGCGGTCTGTCTTCATCTTCCCGCCGGGGCGAGCGCCGCCCTGAATTTGACGGCGGAGGAGCGATCCTGGCTGAACAGCAATCCCGACAAGCTGGTCTTGTGGTTCAATACCGAATTTCCTCCCATTGAGTTCATTTCTGAAAACGGCGAGTTCACCGGCATGGGCGCGGACGTCATCGCCCTGGTTGAGCAAGAGCTTGGAGTTGAATTCATCAAACAGCCTTCCGAGGACTGGAACGAACATCTGGCCGCCTTGAAAAGCGGGGCCTGCGCCGTGGCGCCGACTATTGTGGCTACCGAGGAGAGGAAGCGATACGCCGAGTTCACAACGCCCTATGAATCGGCGCCGGTGGTCATCATAACCGGCAATCAGATACAGGAATCCTTGGAGTTGTCGAACCTGGAGGGCATGCGCGTGGCCGTGGTTTCGGGATACGCTTCCGAGGAGTATTTGCGCAAGCAGCCGAATTTGGATATAAAGATGATCCCCATGCCCGATGTTGTCCACGCCCTGCGTGCAACCTCTTTCGGACAGGTGGACGCCTACCTGGAAAACATCGCCGTAGCGGGATACTATATAGAAAAAGAAGGCATAGCCAACCTGCATGTCGCCGGCGCCACGGACTACAGTTTCGCCTGGAGCATTGGAATAAGCGGCAAGTACCCGTTGCTGGCAAGCGCTGTGAAAAAGGCGATGGCGTCCATCCCCTCCAAGGATTTGGAATCCGTGCGCAGAAGATGGATTTTCCTGGACATTGATCCAAAGTGGTCGGGCGAAACCCTGCGCCTATTCGCCATACTCTCAGGATTCGCCGTGTTGCTGGCCGCCGGTTTGTTTGTCATTGCGTATGTTCTTAAAATGCGTCTTCAAGAAAAAATAACCAGCCTGGATGAAGCCCACAAAAAAATTTCCGAGCAGGCGAAAATGCTACGAATTGCGGCGGAAGCGGCGCAGGCGGGCATGTGGGACTTCCACGTTCAGGAAAGGCTGAGTTTCCTCAGCACGCAATGGTTCAGCATGCTGGGTTACTCTCGCAACGCGGAAGAACTCTCTTTCGAGGATTTTCAGGACTTTATCCATCCCGAAGACCTGCCTGGATTTACAAACCATTTCCGTGACTACATAGACGGCGGCGGCCGCTCCTTGTTGGAGTATGAAGCGAGGTTTAAACAAGCCGACGGAAGTTGGCGATGGGTGTTGTCCAAGGGAAGAGCCGTGGAGCGGGACGAGCGCGGGCGCCCCACTCGCATTATTGGACTAAACGTCAATATTCAGACAGTCAAGGACGCCCAGGAGAAAGTAAAGCAAAGCGAGGCGAAATTCCGGGCGATTTTCGACAACGCACCCTACGCCATTGTCATCAACAATCTTGAGGACGGCAAACTGGTTGACGCCAACAAAGCCTTTTTTGTCAACCGGGGACTGAGCGGTCCGGAGGACTTCGCCAATATTCCCCCAAACGGCTTTTCCACCATGAGCCGGGAGGAAGTCCAGGCTATCATAAACCAATTGGCGAAGACCGGAAAACTTGACGGTTACGAAACGGAATTAGTTAACGTTGACGGCTCCCGCGGGCACATTGTCTTCTCCTCGGTAGTCATGGAGGTCGCCGGCCGAAAGCAGGTCCTTTCCATGGTGGTTGACATAACCGATCGAAAACAAGCCGAAATGCAGCTGCGCCAATCCGAAGAGAAGTTTTCAAAAATCTTTTCCATGGCGCCCTTTCTTATCGCCATAAGCCGGCTGGATGATGAAACGATCCTGGATGTCAATAACAGCTTTGCGGAAGTCACCGGTTGGAAACGGCGGGAAATCGTCGGGCAAAACGCCTCTGACATAAACTTCTGGGCCGACCCTGCAACCCGCGAGGAAATGATTCACGAAATAATGCAAGGCCGGGATGTTCTGAACCGGGAAATGGATTTTTGCTGCAGGAACGGGGAAATCCGTTCCGGGCTGTACTCAGCGCGGGCCATCCAGCTTTCGGAGGGATGGGCCTTTTTGTTTGTCATGCAGGACATCACGGAGCATAAGAAACTGGAGAAGGAGCAGCAACGGCTTCAAAGTCAACTATTGCAGGCCCAGAAAATGGAGGCGGTGGGCACCCTGGCCGGCGGCGTGGCTCACGACTTTAACAACATGATCGGCGCCATCATTGGGTTTGCCCAGCTTGCCATGAACAAAATGGATCAAAGCCACCCTTTGCACGAAACCTTCAGCCAGATTCTTGATTGCTCCTTTCGCTCCGCCAGCCTGACCCGGCAGCTTTTGGCCTTCGCCAGGAAGGAAATCGTGGAGCCGATGATTCTGGATATCAACACGGCCGTCGAGGAGCTCCTCAAAATGCTGCAAAGGCTGATCAGCGAAAACATCAAACTGCATTGGACGCCGGGCCCCGGCCCGCTGATAGTCAAACTCGACCCCTCTCAGCTAGACCAGGTTCTCGCCAATCTCTGCGTCAACGCCAGGGACGCAATCGCAGACATCGGCGATATTACCATAAAAACGCAATTGCAGGTCTTCGACGAGCAAACCAGCCTTATTCATCCTGATTGCCTGCCCGGGGAATATGTGATGATAGCCGTAAGCGACACCGGATGCGGCATTGAGGAAAAGACCCTCGCCCATATTTTTGAGCCTTTCTTCACCACAAAACCCCAGGGACGGGGGACGGGGCTGGGCCTGGCCACGGTTTACGGCATCGCCAGGCAGAACAGCGGGTTTGTCAAGGTATACAGCGAACCTGGAAAAGGCGCGACATTCAAGGTCTACTTTCCGCGCTATACCAGAGAGGAAAATCAAGTCAAAAAGGAAGAGAAGGCAATATCCCAAAGCCGGGGAGAAACCATCCTGCTGGTGGAAGACGACGCCATTTTGTTAAAAATGACCACTAACATGCTCCTTCATCTGGGCTATAAGGTCATTGCAACGGGCTCCCCGTCCGAGGCTCTGCGTCTGGCCGAAATTAGTGAAGAGGAAATCCACCTGTTTCTCACCGACGTCATCATGCCCGATATGGGCGGACGGTCGCTGGCCGACGCCGTTGACAAAATCCGCCCGGGAATTAAAATACTGTACATGTCCGGGTATACGACCAACGCCATAGTCCACCAGGGGGTCATGGAAAAGGGCGTCAATTTCATCCAAAAGCCCTTTTCATTGCAAAGCCTGGCCCAAAAAATCCGCACCATGCTGGACTGATCTCGCAAAGCGGCGGAATAAGATAGGGGGTGGATGCGTCCGCCCTTTTTTAAGGAGCGGGGACGGCCTTCAAAACCTGAAGGCCCAGCTCCGAGCTGGCCAGGTAGAGGTATCCCTCGTGGACTTCCAGCCTGTAAAAGACGTTCAGGGTTTCCACCCACGCAATCTCAACGGGATTTAAAGGGTCGCTGACATCCACGATGATCAAGTCAGGCCCGTTGTCCGCCGCATACAGGTAGTTTCCAGAAAGCGCCAAGGCCCGGCAGGAGTTGGGAGTGTCCAAATACGCCTTTTGCTCCGGGGCGGTTGGGTCGGAGATGTCCGCGACCTTAAGGCCCTGGGGGCCGTCCGCTATATAGGCGTAATTTCCATCCAGGACGATATCGTCTGCAAAAAAGGTGTCGAGAACGCCGATGTCATCCGGGTTTTCCGGGTCGGAAACATCCACGATAATCAGGCCGTCCATGCCGTCCCCCACGTAGGCGAGATCGCCGGACACAGTCACGTCATAGGCGGAACGGGTGTCCAGGGTTCCCTTCAACTGAGGGCTGTAGGGATTGGACACGTCAATCACGCGCAGGCCCGCCGAACCGTCCGCCACATAGGCGTAATCGCCGGAAACCGCGACAATATTGGCGTCATCCGTGTCCAGAACGCTCGTCTCAAAAGGATTGGCGGGGTCGGAGACGTCAAAAATGCGTAGGCCGTCGCCGCCGTCAGCCACATAGGCGTAATCGCCCTGAACAGCCGCGCCCTGGGCGAAAGTGGAGGGCGCCGAACCTATAAGAACCGGATTGGCGGGATCGGAAATATCCACTACGGCCAAGCCTCCCGCCCCGTCGGCCACATAAGCGTAATCGTCCTGGAAAGCCGCGTCCTGGGCGTCGGCGGTGTTCACGCACCCGATAACCTGGGGATTGGGTTCATAAGTTATGTCCGTGACTTTCAGGCCCTGATAGCCGTTCGCCAGGTAGGCGATATTATCTCCAATCCAAAGTCCCCTGGTATCGCCTTCGTCCCGGGTTCCAATAATTTTTGGATTTGCAGGATCCGAGACGTCCACCATTTTGAAGCCATCGCTGTCGCCGGTCACATAGGCGACGCGGTTGAAAACCTCCATGCTCCGCGAGAAGCCCGTGGATGCGGCGCCCACAACCACAGGGGCGGTGGGATCGGAAAGGTCCACCACCTTTATGCCAAAGGCGCTGTCCGCCACGTAGGCGTAGCCATCGGCGATCGCCGCGCTGCTTGCATCCTCCGTTGCGGCCGTTCCCACGACCTGGGGATTGGCCGGGTCTGTAATATCAACGACTTTCAACCCTCCGACGTCATCAGCCACGCAGGCGTAATCGCCGAACAGGGCCACATCATTCGCCTTTACAGTGGGAGCGGTCCCAACAATTTGGGGGTTCGCTGGGTCGGCGACGTCTATTACGCGGAGGCCGTTCGCGTCGTCGGCCACATAGGCGTAATTGCCTCTTACCACGACGGCGCGGGCTTTTTCCGTGTCCACAACCCCGACGACCTGAGGATCGGACGGATCAGCCGCATCCACGATCTTAAGGCCTTCAGCATCGTCCGCCACAAAGGCATAAGTTCCTGATATTACCACGTCCCGGGCGCGGTCCATGGCCGCCGTTCCCAGGAGAACGGGGTCGAAAGGATCCGTTGTATCAAACACATGAAGGCCGCCGTCAGCGTCGGCCACATAGGCAAAGCCTCCGTCCACAGCAACATTCAGGGCGGTTCCCGGAGTGTTGGCCAAGGCGGATTGAGGCGACGTCCTGTCCACGGCCAGGGAGAAAAGATCGTCGTTATTGTGCACCGCGTCTATGCAGGGCGTGATGGAGGCCCAGCCCCGGACCAGGGCGCCCCGGTTGTTGACCGGCTCCCAATACGCCAGATCCTTGTGATCAATTTGACCGTTTCCATCCAGGTCCTGATTGATCAGCCGGGAGGCCGCTGCGTTCATGCGGGCGATCACGTCGCTTTGAGGATATCCGGCCATGAGCATGAAGCTCACGGTCTGGTAAGCCAGTTCAGACAGGATGTTGACGCGAAAGCCCTCTTTCTTGATGGTTTCGCCCTGAAGCGCAAGATGGATGGTCCCCAAATTGGGGGTGGCCGCCGCGTCAATAACGCCGTCGTCATCCGCGTCGATATCCGTTCCGCCCGTGACTTCCATAATATAAAGCCAGCCGTCGGCAAGGCGGTCGTCGGGCAGGGAGAACAGGCCCGCCTGGGAAAGGTCGTCGCTGACGCTCGTCTTGCCTGTGATGATGGGATTTTTCATGTCAGGATAGGCGAAAACTTTATAATCCGCTCCGCACAACGGCCCCAGGACCGCCTTTCCCGTGGACGTGGCGCCGGAGTACAAGACGTCGTCATCATCGCTGCATCCGGTAAAGGCTATGAAAAAAGAGAGCAAGAGGACGGACAGGGCGAGAGATTTCCAGTAGAGCTTGCAGCGCATAGTTTTCTCCAGTTGAGGGTCAAGGCCAGCGGTTTGACATTTGAGGCCTGAATCCTATGGCACGGACGCCTGTTTGTAAACCTACGCTTGGTAAAAATGCGGTGAACGGGCGAAAAAACTTGACAGGACGGACATATTATCTTGTATACAAAATATTACGACCCTGATGTAAGGGGGAGCCGAGGAGCCCATGCATTATAAAGATTGCATCATGTTTCAAATGGCCAAGGCCTACCAGCGGGTCCATGCGGAGTTCAAGAGCGGCGCCGCGGAATTGGGCCTTACGCCCATACAGTGCCTTGTCCTGCAGGCCGTGTTCGAAGAGCCGGGGCTTTCGTCAGGCGAAATCGGGCAGCGCCTGCATATTGACAGCGCCACCTTGTCCGGGATTCTTGACCGCCTCATCGAGCGGGGCTGGATCATCAAGAACACCTCCGCCAAGGACCGGCGCGTCCTGGAGATCCACCCCACGGAGCAAGCCCTGGAGCAAAAGACGGCCCTGGACGGCATGGTGGAAAGCCTTAACGAAAAAGTGCTTGCTTCATTCCGGGTGGAGGAGAAAATGCTGCTTAGAAGGATGCTGGAGGATCTTGCGCGGTGATCTTTCCTGCATAATTACCTTGTATACAAATCATCATGTCGGAAAAATCGCCTCTGGCGGTGTAAAGGGATTTCCCACTCAAACCGTTCCAAATCAAAAAAGGAGCCAAGACAATGAGCGATCCTGTTTATCATGAGCTATTGGAAGTGATGAAGAAGCGCGGCGGCAAATACGCGGGGATGGACACCCCGGAGTTCTTCGCCCTGGTGGAGGAGCTTTTCACCCCGGAAGAGGCGGCCGTGAACAACGCAATGCCCCGCGGCCCCTTCCAGGCCGCCGGCCTGGCCGAATCCATGGGAAGGGAGGCCTCCGAGGTGGAGGCCCTTTTGGAGTCCATGGCGGACAAGGGAACCTGCGTGGCCGTCGAGATGGGAGGCGTCCAGTTTTATCAGAGCGCCCGGTTCATGCCCGGCATCCTGGAGTTCCAGTTCATGACCGGCCGGGTGTCGGACCGGGACAGACGCATCGCCAGGCTCATCCATGATTATGAAACAGCTTGCGACGCCAGGGTTAAGGCGCCCGAGAACGAATTCCCCGTGTTTCGGGTCATCACCGTGGATCAGGCCATTGAGGGGGGAAACACGGTTCACACCTATGACCAGATAAAGACCGTCATTGAGCAGAATGAGGACATCGCAGTCAGCACGTGCTATTGCCGCCATGCCGCCATGCTCCGCGGGGAGGATACCCATGACCTGCCCATGGACGTGTGCATGCAGTTTGGGGTGAACGCCCAGTTTGCGATTCAGCGCATGGGCGCCCGCAAGGTCAACAAGGAGGAGGCCATGGAAGTGCTGAAACGCGCCGAGGAAGCCGGGCTCATCCACATGAGCCAGAACATGGCGGACGGGATAGACTTTTTGTGCAACTGCGACCGCTGGCATTGCGTGGCGGTTAAGACGGCCATGGCCAAGCCCAAGCCGGGCGTGTTTTTCAATTCAGGCTTTGAGCCAAAATTCGATTCGGATTTGTGCACGGCGTGCGAAACCTGCATTGACCGGTGCCCGCCCCAGGCCCTTTCCATGGGCGATGAGGACGTCCCGGAGGTGGATTTGGATCGCTGTTTTGGCTGCGCGGCCTGCGCAACGGGTTGTCCTGTGGAGGCGATCTCCATGGTCAGCAAACCGGGATTTACGCCCCCGCCTGAAAACGCCAAAGCCATGAAGGAGGCTTATAAAGCCAGCCTTGGAAGCGCCTGATCCAACACTGGGGTCTACGTTTGACGTTTGAGTCCTGGGACTCGGTTCAGGCTTCCAACGCGGGCCTTGCTTGGAAAGCTACCGGATGACCCGGAAATTTCCCAAACGAATCAAGTCCTTGGGCGACAAGGCATAGGACAGGGCTTTGTTTAATCCCGCCCTGGTCAGACGCGCCGCCGTATGGGATGCCCGGGCCGGTTTCCAGCCCGGATCGAACCGGTGCATGGCGTTTTGGTACACGGCCTCTTTGGCGAATGACAGGGCCGGGCCTGCAAGCGTAATGGAATCCGCGACCAGAAACGCGTCCAGGGCGCCGAAGGCGACAAGGGTCGGTTTTGGCGAGGGTTTAAATTTTCTTGGACTTCCGCCCTTTGAAAGCCTGATGATATTTTGCGCGGCGCATACGCCCATGTCCATGGCATGGTAGGCCTGCTTGCCCAAAGGCGTTTTCAGCCCCGCGGAATCGCCCGCGACAAAAATATCAGGGTGCATCGGG
This sequence comes from Desulfatibacillum aliphaticivorans DSM 15576, assembly GCF_000429905.1. NCBI lineage: Bacteria > Pseudomonadati > Thermodesulfobacteriota > Desulfobacteria > Desulfobacterales > Desulfatibacillaceae > Desulfatibacillum > Desulfatibacillum aliphaticivorans. Next base: position 392,708 of record NZ_AUCT01000001.1, read on the forward strand.
CTTTGAAGGAATTCATTCACGGGCGCCCATTGGCCGGATTCATTGGCAAGCCCCCAAGACGCCAGGTCCGCAAGGGGCTTGACCCCGCCGGTCCATATGGTCATATCAGCCGGAATGGTTTCGCCGTTGGAAAGTTCAACGGCGTTTTTTGCGACCCTTTTGACGGATGTTCCCATATGAAAGAACGCCGGCATGGTTCGGCATCCGCCAACCACTGCGTCATGAAGCCCCGGAGGCCCGAACGCCAGAACCCTGTCTCTCCCTTCCACCAGATGGACGGCGATCCCGGGCTTATCGCCGTATCGGCGGAGCGCCTCGCCCAGGGCTTCAACGCCTTCAATGCCGCCTCCCACAATGACCAGGGAGCATGGTTTTCCGGACCTCATATGCGCAGCCAGGGTTTTCCCGATGGCATGGCAGTTTTCCACGCTTTTGAAGTTGAATGCGATTTCCCGTGCGCCGGGCGTATTAAAAAAATTGGAGACGCCCCCGACAGCGCAAACAGCATAGTCGTACGGAATTTCCAACCCGCTTTCCGTCCTGACGCATTTTTCTTCAGGCCGCCAGGTTGCGGCCCTGTCCTGCACAAATCGATGCCCTGCGGCTTCGACGATTTTCCGCTTGGAAAGCCTGAGGTCCCGGGGCGGCTTGATCCTGCTGACCAGTTCATGGATATTGGGCAAAAACTCAAAGTACGGCCATGGATCCAGAACCGTGGCGCGAAAGCTCCCAGGCAGGGCTTTTGCAGCAGACAAGCCTCCAAAATTGGCCCCCACGATCAAGACGCGGGGTCTCTTTTTACGCCGTAATATTTTCATGGCCGTCCGCCTGTCCCGCTATTTGGGGCCCACCAGGGGCAATTCCTTTTCGATGCGGAAAAAGACCAGGTGGCGTGGATTTTCCGGGTCTTTTTTCCCTTCCCGCCTTCTGAGTTCATAAAGCCTTTCCGTATCCTGCTCCTCGGCGATCTTTGTCAGAACCAGCCTTTTCCCTTTATAGCCCGGGCCTTCCTGCAAAAACAAATAATGGGCGTTCGGGTTCTCCGACAAATTGGCGTAGGTCAGTCTCTCGGGCATAATAAAAGCGATGGTCCCGTCTTCCATGCAATGGGGCCGGGAAAAGACGGCGCCGTTGACCTCGCCGCTTTTTCCGGAGGTGGATAGAACGCCAACCCCTTTGTTTTCCGTAAAATATGCTTTCATGTCTTCCATAGTATCACTCCAAGGTTTTGAGGTTCATGTTATCCGGGGCGGCCGGCGCTCTATGGATTCATTATCGCTATGCTGAAGTTTAGCGCTGCAGCGAAGCCCACCCACAATGCGTAGGGCGCCATGCATAAAGAGGCTGCGCGGGAGACGCTCCAAAAGGTCTTGATACAGGCCAAAATAAGCCCCAAAAGAACCATGATTTCTAAAAAGGCCAGCCAGGGCATCCGGAGTTCAAAATATATCAGGGTCCAAAGCCCATTGAAAACAAGCTGCACAAAAAACAGCGTCAAAGGCGTCCGGACGCTTTGGGAGGACATTGCCACCCAAACCTGCCGCCCTGCAACGATCATCAGAATGTATAGCAGGGTCCACACCGGCCCAAAAAGCCAGCCCGGAGGCGCCCAGGCAGGCTTTCGGACATCCTGAAACATGGGCGCCACATTGGGTCCGGTGAAAAGCCCTCCGAACAAGGCTGTTGCTCCCACTGCGGCCGATACGACAAGGAGCGCTATTAGATTGCTTTTTTTCATGGCCGATAAAACCTCATTTCCGGCTTGCCCTTGACTGCGCGGGCGTTTGCAGCCGCGCGCCGTACAGTTTTAAAATATGCGGCGTTATCACGGCATGAGGGTGCGCAGAATATCTTCCTTGCCCACGACGCCGACCAGCTTGCCGCTATCCACCACCGGCAGGGTGTGGAGCTTTTTGTCCACCATGAGGGCGGCCACGTCTTCCAGGGTGGTGTCCGGCGAGACAACCACCGGTTTTTCGGTCATGGCCTGGGAGACCTTGAAGGCGGCCATTTTTTCCATTTCCTTTTCAAAATGCTTTTGGGAAACCAGGGGGATGACGCTGTCCAGGAGCGTGAAAAAGGAAGGCACGGGAAAACGCTTTTGCTGGACGATGAGGTCGCTCTGGCAGAGGATGCCCACTACTTTGCCGGCCTCGTCCACGACGGGGGCGCCGTTGATCCTGTTTTCCAGCAATTGCTTCGCCGCTTCCGAAATGTCCGTATCCGGCTTAAAGGAAATAACTTCAGTGGTCATGATGTCGCTGACTTTTTGCACAGAGGACTCCTTTTCATTATTGTTTTATTCGGGCAGCAGGTCGTAATAATACAGCATGGCGTCGGACCGGGTGAATATGCCGATCAACTCGCCGTCGTCCACCACGGGCAGCCTGCCCACGTCGTGCTTGACCATGATTCTGGCGGCCTTGGGCACGCTCATATGCGGGGGCGCGGTGATCATGTCCGTGGACATAAAGGCCTTGACCGGCGCCCGCCATTGGGACTGTTTTTTGATTTTGTTCACGTCCCGCCTGGAAATCACGCCCACCAGCTTGCCTTCCTCGGTGACCGGCATGCCGGAGATGGCTTTTTTTTTCAGGATTTCGGCCGTATCCTTCATGCTGGTTTTGGCGTCGATGGTTTCCACGGGAAAGGACATGAGATCTCCGATTAAAATCGTGGAGCGCTGATTCTCGCGGATCAACTCCAGGATCCATTCCTTCACGCCGATGGGATTGACGTCCCTGAGCATGGCCGAGGCTGCGGCCGGATGCCCGCCGCCGCCCATGATGCGCATGATCTGGCCCACGTCCATGCTGTCCACGCCGCTTCGGGCGATGACAATGCAGCGGCCTTTTTCCGCGTCGTTAAAAATGCCGAAAGCCGCGTCCACGTTCAGGATGTCCCGATACATATGGACCACCAGGGACAGGCCGTGGGTGTGGCCGGTGATTTCCATTTCGCAAATGCTCACCCGATGGCCGCCCACCTTGATGCGTTCGGCCTTTTGAAGCATTTCAAAAAGCACGTCCTTTTGTTTGACGCCGTAGGCCGGCCTGAGGAAGTTCTCCAGCACGTTCAAATCCGCCTGATGGGAGAGCAGGTAGGCCACGGCCATGGCGTCCCGCGCCGTGGTGGACGGAAAGGCCAGGTTGCCGGTATCTTCATAAATCCCGGCCAAAAACAGGGTGGCCTGCATGGGGGATATTTCCAGGTTCTGCTTTTTGATTTCCTCGATCAAAAGCGTGGTGCACGCACCCAGGGGCTCCTGAACCACCTTGGAGGCCTTAATGTCCGAAGGAACCATGTGATGGTCCCAGATATGCACTTCCAGATCCTCTTTGGAGGACAAGGCGCTCAAGCGCTCAAGCCGCTTCCACTGATTCACGTCCACCACGATCAATCGGGTGACGGCGTTCACATCCACGTCCTTAAAACTTTTGATTGCAAAAAGATCTTTGTGGATGGACAAAAAAGCCTGGATGTTCGGATTCACCCGGGTGGGCAGGACCAGATCGGCCTCCGGATACAAAATTCCGGCGGCGACCAGGGAGGCCAATGCGTCAAAATCGGAAGAATTGTGCGTGGTGACGATATCCAACGAACTCTCCTTTTGCAGGGTGGGAACTGTTTACACTGATGAATAATACCACCCCCCAGTTGGGTGCACAACCTTTTTGGCTATTGCCGAAAAATACAAAAAATCCTTGCAAAACAAGGATGCCTGTCATATAAAATTGGAATCATTATAAAAACCTCCGCCCCTGGTTTTATAGGCCTTGCCTTGGGCGGCGGCGATAGCGGCTATCAGGGTGGATGCTGCGATTCCGGACCAAAATCAACCTGTTAAAAAAAGAAGAGTGCTCATGAAAAAAAAGGCGAAACTCACCGGCGTTTTGTTTGTCCTTTGCCTTATCCTCTTTTCGTCCCCAGCCTGGGCGGGCATTATCGAAAACCCGGACCAAGCCCGTATTGGGCAGCTCATCACCGTGACCGCGGACGCAGCGGGAACTTGGTACAGCGAAGGCCCGGCCACCACGACAATCTACTCCGACGAAAACGGAACTGTCGTGCTGGGCGCGGACGAAACCGCCGCCACCGTATACTGGCGCTTGCCCAAGTCCATTTCCACAAACCCCGCCCAATACATTATTGTCTGGACGGCGGCGGACGGGTCCGGGACGCAAAGCACGGAGCCTGTAAACGTCTACCAGCATGTGGAATTGGTGGACAAGGAGGAAATCGGGCTGATTTACTACCCGGGCCTGACCGAGGAGATGACCGCTTCAGGCGGCCTGCCTCCCTACACCTGGACGGTCATCGGCCCTGATTTGCAGATTGAATCGGTCATCACCAATGTTGTTGCGGGAAATCCCTTTGAATTTGTGGCGCCTTCCACCGGAGAATTTGCGGGCATCCATACTGCCTGGGTTTCCGACCAGCTTAAACGCGTGATCGACGACTCCCTGACCGGCGCGGACCTGGAAGAGGCGGAAGGCCGGGACAATGTGGAGCTTTACGAGTTCGCGTGGCTGGACGGCGAGCACTTTTTTCTGGAGGAAGACAGCGCGCCGGTCACCTACACCCTAACCGGCGCCCCCACCCATCCCATCGATCCGGAGACGGGCGACTATCTCCGCGATCCGGACACGGGCGCCCCCATCACCATGACCTATTCCTTCAAGATCATGGCTGAAAACACGGAAAGCTCCACCGAGTATACAGGATTGCCCGCGGAATACGGACGCATCACCCTGGATAACGGAAACGCCCCCATATCCGGCTCCCTGGTTATCACCTATCATCCGCCCACGGCGCCCACTTCGGCCAACAGCTTCTGGATTCGGGGCAACGCCAGCGAGGAACTGATATACAGCGTCGGAAATTACGAAACCAATATTTACGACGTATGGCTGGGCCCCATCACCATCCGCCTCAAGTCGGATATTAACGGCGTGATTGTGGATGAAAATAAAAATCCCATAAGCGGCGCGAATATCCTGCTGATTGCGCCCGAGCAATACCAGGCCCAATATGTCACCGGAGCGGACGGAGCCTTCAACTTCAGCCTTCTTAAAGGGCAAAAATACTACTTTCAGGCCGACGCGCCCGGATTCGCCTCCAAGCTGTTCACCTCCACGTCCTTTGATAACGAAGGGGGAAGCATAACCCTGGAAGCGGCGGACGCGCAAAACTACATCCATGGAAGCCTGGATTACACGCCGGGAACCGGCAACCTGGAGGACGGGTCCATTGCGACCGTTTCGCTGGTGGATTACAATCAAAGCCCTGCAGAGGTGATCGCCGAGACCAAGGTGGTTTACGCCAACAAGCTGGGTACGCAAGCCTATCGCCTGGACATTCCCGGCGATGCGCCGCTTGGCCAAAGCTATGCGCTAATCGCCTATACGCAAAATTACTCGGCCACCCAGATCTTCCGCATTGCCGAGCTTCCCGCCGACGGGCTCCAGCTTCCCTTCCAGATGGATATGGACATGCAGGAGTATCTGCCGCCTACGGCCATCGTGGACGGAACTGCAACCCCGTTGGAATATAAAGTGGCAGGGGCGGAATTGGAGCCCATCGCCCAGACATCAGGCGCAGCGCCCCAAGTGCTGGCCGCCCCCACGTACTTGGGCGGAGTGGCTTTTGAAATCAGAAACTCGGACGACGAACTGCGTTTTCAGGCGGACATGCGTCCTGGGTTCACGGACACCTCTGTGCTGACCGCAACGAGCACTGTGAAAATATCCATGGCCTCCGAAGAAACGCCCTTGACCAATGATATTACCGGCTATTTAGACGGCTATACCGAGTACGCAAACGGCTCTTTGAGGCTGCTGGAAGCCATCGTTAACACGGCTTCGGACATCAACGGCAATGGCAATTCCGAGATCGTAGGGGAACACGGGGCCGTCATGACGCTCCCCTTTGACCTGCTGACCGTGGAAATCGGAGATTTTGAATCGGGAATTTATTACGTGCGCAGGGGCGTCAGCCGAACCGACCTGGCCACGTCATACGCCTATGACCTGCCCCTCTCGGACATCCTGGCCATTGACTACCTGGGCGATGGTGAGACCGGATGGGTCACCTTTAAGGCCGACAGCTTTTCCTATTACGGAATCGGCGGGTCGGAAGGAACCACCTACAAGGGAGCGGGATCTTACAAGTGGGCTGAATTTGAGCGCTATGAATTATGGGGCTGCTTTGTGGACTCCCTTGAAAAACAGCCTGTAAAAACCCGGGCCGCCCTGGGCGCGGCCGCTCTTTTTCTCGCCGGATGCCTTGCGCTGATGGCCAGACGCAGGAGAAGGGCCGGCGCATAGCTGTATTCAGACGCGCTGGAATATCATCAGCAAAATTCAGAAAGCCGGCCTTGAAAACAGGGCCGGCTTTTTTTATTCATATTTTTATAAAAGAATCAGGAACTGGAAAGCAGATTGTCAAAATAGGCAATGGTCTTGAGCAAGCCCTGCTCCAGGCGAATTTTGGGCTCCCAGCCAAGAACGTCCTTCGCCTGGGTGATGTCCGGCTTGCGCTGTTTCGGATCGTCCGCAGGCAGGTCCAAAAAGGAAATTTTGGAGGAGGAGCCAATGATGGAGATGACCTTTTCCGCCAGTTCCAGAATGGTGAACTCCCCGGGGTTGCCCAGGTTCATGGGGCCCGTCACTTCATCGGGGGAATTCATAAGGCGGATGAAGCCTTCCACCAGGTCGTCCACATAGCAGAACGAACGGGTTTGAGAGCCGTCGCCGTACACGGTGATAGGCTCGTTTTGCAAAGCTTGGATGATGAAGTTGGACACCACCCTGCCGTCATGAGGATGCATATGGGGGCCATAGGTGTTGAAGATGCGGGCCACCTTGATCTTCAGGCCGTGCTCTCTGTAATAGTCGAAAAACAGGGTTTCGGCGCAGCGTTTCCCTTCGTCATAGCACGAACGGGGCCCCACGCAATGGACGTGGCCCCAATAAGACTCGGGCTGGGGATGGATTTCCGGATCGCCGTAAACCTCGGAGGTGGACGCCTGAAATATTTTTGCGGAAACCCGTTTGGCCAGCCCCAGCATGTTGATGGCGCCGTGCACGTTCACCCGGGTGGTCATGACCGGGTCGTTTTGATAATGGATGGGCGAGGCCGGACAGGCCAGGTTATAGATCTCATCCACATGCACGTATAAAGGAAAGGTAATATCGTGGCGCAACAACTCGAAGCGGGGGTTGTCCGTCAAATGCTGGACGTTTTGCCGGGACCCCGTGAAAAAATTGTCCACGCACAGGACTTCACAGGAGGCGTCCAGTAAACGCTCGCACAGGTGGGACCCTAGAAACCCGGCTCCGCCAGTGACCAAAACTTTCTTGGGCAGATTCATAATCACGTAATAAAATCGAGCGGAGACTAAATGACAGGCCCTGCCCGGGGAAGACTACCCCTTTTCGTTGGAATTAATGCGGTCCCGAAGAACCCCGGAGCAGGTGAAAGTAACGACCTTCCTGGCATCAAGGATTATGCTGTCGCCTGTGGCAGGATTCCTTCCCCGGCGTTGCGATTTGTCGCGCACGCGAAACTTTCCGAAACCGGAAATCAACACATCGTCACCGTTTTCCAGGGAAGACTTGATGATTTCAAGGAGGTCCTCTACCATGGTGGCGCATTGTTTTGCTGGAAGACCTAACTGGTTGTGGATTTCCTCCACTATCTGAGCTTTAGTGAGTGCCATTGGCAAGGTGCTCCCGTTAACGCAATACTCTTGGTTTATCAAAAATTATCAAGCATTTGTCCAACGATGGATCAACGATACCGTTGAAAAATCATCTTGTCAAGAAGATTTGCACATCCAGGGGCCTGAAATTAATCCCATTTGACGCCCCGGAAAATGGAATCGCGGTATATGTTGTGTTTGTGTTTCATGACAACTTCCATCATTTTCGCCATGACATCATCTGTTAAAAAATTTGGCTCAAGGCCCAAATCCAAAAGCCCCGTGTGCGCCGGATTATAATAATGCTCCTCCGCTTCCTTGCGCGGATTGGGCACGGATTTAACCTCCACGTCCAGCCCCAGGGTCTTGCCGGCCCGCTGCACTTTTTCCGCCAGTTCATTCACCGAAAAGGTCTCCGTAAACTGATTGAAGATGCGCAGATCCGGTTTTTCGGGCGGGTTTTCCAAAGACAGCCGGACGCAGTTCAGGGTGTCCTTGATGTTCAAATAGCCTCTTGTCTGGCCGCCGGAGCCGTACACGGTCAGGGGATAGCCCACCACGGCCTGTACGATGAACCGGTTGAGGACCGTGCCGAATAACTCGTCGTAGTTAAAAAACGGAAACAGCCGCTCGTCGTCCTGGCTTTCGTCCGTGATCAGGCCGTAGACCGGCCCTTGCATGAGGTCCGTCACCTTGAGGCCCCACATGCGCACGTAAAACCAGAGCATGTCCGTGTCCATGATCTTGGTGGTGTGGTACAGGCTGCTGGCCTGGCGGGGATACAAAAACTTCTGGGACCGGCCTTTGTGCTCGATGTCGATCCAGCCTTCTTCAATGTCGATATTGGGCGTGCCGTACTCGCCCATGGTGCCGATCTTGACGATGTGGGCGTCCCGGGCGAACTCGCGCACCGCAAAAATGGTGTTGGCCGTGGCCTCCAGGTTGTTTTTCAGGGTCAGGGTTGCTGCCCGGCGGCTGGCCATGGAATAGGGGGCGGAAGGCTGCTCGGCGTAATGGATAACCGCTTCGGGCCTGGTTTTTTCAAACACCTCGGCCGTAAAGCTCCAATCCATGAGGTCGCCGATGTAGACCTTTACGTCCTTGCCGGATTTTTCCTTCCAGATTGCGGCCCGTTCGTCCAGGGAGGGGACTTCAAACAAGGGGCGGACGTCCATCTCGCGGCAGATGTTCCGGCGCAGGTAGTTGTCCACCACCGCCACTTCGTGGCCCAGGGCCGAAAGCTGCATGGCCGTAGGCCATCCAAGATATCCGTCTCCTCCTAAAATCAAAACGCGCATGAGTCGCTCCGTATATTCAATCTTTATATAGATGTCTGTTAGGGAAAATAACGCTGGCTCGGGTGCTCCTTACCCTTATCGCCTTCAAAAAGCAGGTTGTTTTCCTTTAAAAAGGAGGCCAGGGCTTCCCGGCTCATGTTTTCCTCGATGCCTGAGTTATACGGGTTGTCCACCGTTTTGCCCGCCACCTGGGGATAGTCGTAGGTCACCTCGCGATACAAGGAGGTGAAGGCCGGCAGCACGGCGAAGTACTTGGGAAGCTCCCACACCCTGCGGGTTTCCTCATGGCTCATCAATTCCTCATACATTTTCTCGCCGGGCTTGATGCCTATGTTTTCTATCTCGATGGACTTGGGGTCGCGGCCGAATTCTTCCGCCAGTTCATCGATCATCACCTGAGCCAGATCGCTGATTTTGATGGACGGCATTTTGGTGACGAAGACCTCGCCGCCGCAAGCCAGAGAGGCCGAGTCGATCACCAGTTGCACGGCCTGGGGCAGGCTCATGATAAAGCGGGTCATGCCCGGATCGGTCAGGGTGACGGGGCCGCCCTTGCGGATTTGCTCCCGGAATATGGGGATGACCGATCCCCGGGAGCCCAAGACATTGCCGAAACGGGTGGACGCGTAAATGGGGCCGCCGTCCCGGGAATTGGAGTCCGCAGCGGTCATAAGGCGCTCGCCCATGAGCTTGGAAGTGCCCATGACATTGGTGGGGTTTACGGCTTTGTCCGAACTGGTGAAAATAACGCGTTCCACCTTGTTGTCGGCCGCGGCGGTGATGATGTTCTGCACGCCCATGATATTGGTGCGGACCGCTTCAAAGGGGGATTTTTCGCAAAGGATCACGTGTTTGAAGGCCGCAGCATGAAAAACCGCGTGGACGCCCCGCATCTTGCGGGCCAGCTTGTGTTCGTCCCGGACGTCGGCCAGAAAAAAACGGCCGTTGGCATTCTTCTGAAAGCGCTGCTCCAGAAAAAACAACTCGCTTTCGTTGTTGTCCAGGCCGATCAGCTCCTCCACCTGATGCTCTTCCAGCAACTGGCGCACCAGCTCCGACCCCACCGTGCCGCAGGCCCCGGTGACCAACACCCTCTTTCCTTTAAGGAATGACTCCATGCAACTTCCCTTTCTTACCGGCTATCGTCCTTGCCCAGGATTTTGCGAACGGCCCGGGCGGTCCTGTCGGCCAGTAAGTTCACATCGAAATTTTCCTGAATTCTTGACCTGTTTTTTTGACATAAATCGGGTTCAATTGCAATGCGCTTCCTGATTTCCAGCATGCCTTGGGCCAGTTTTTCCGAGTCCCTGGGCGGAACCGCGATCCCGCAATCCCCCACGATAAGGGCGGAGTCGCCCACGTCCGTGGCCACGCAAGGGAGCGAGCAGCTCATGGCCTCGCCAACGGAATTGGAAAAGCCCTCGTGCTCCACCGAGGACGAAACCAAAACGTCCAAAGCGCCGTAGACGGCCGGCATGTCGGTGTGAGGGCCGGCCCAGATGACTTTGTCAGCCACGCCCAGCTGGGCCGCCAGTTCTTCTAACTCCCGCCGCGCCGGGCCGGGCTTGGGGCCCACGCACACAAAGCGCACGTTTTTTTCCTTCTGCGAGACGATTTGGGCCGCCTCCAAGAAATATCTATGGCCTTTCATGGGCCGTAGTGAGGCGACCACGCCGTAAACCGTACAGCCTTCCGCAACGCCCCATTTTTCCCTCAGCACCCTGCCCTTTTGTACGTGTTTAACGAACCGGGCCGTATCAATGCCGTTGTGGATCACCTCCACCTTGGATTGGGGGAATCCCCGGGCGATGACGTCGGCCGCTCCGGCCCGGGAGTTGGAGACGATCAGATGGGGAAATCCGGACAGGCTTTTCTCCAAAAAATAAAACATGCGGGCAAACCAGCCTGCGCTGTTCAAATCCTTGTCCGAAGCGCGAACGCTCCAAATCACCTTGACTCCGCCGGCCAGCATGGCGCAGGGGATTGCGTAGATGTTGGGGCCGGGCAAAAAGGAGTACACCGCTTGGATGCGGCGGCGGCGAAGCTCCTTGATGAGTCTGGCGCAGGCGGAAAACAGGTCCCACCTTCCTTTTTTGTTCAGCAAAAAAAGGTCGACTCCCGGCTGGTTTTCCAAATCCTTAAGCAAGGGGCCGCGTTCGTAAAAAAGGCCCACGGTCACGTCAAAGGCGTCTTTGTCCAGGGCCTTGGCCAAAGCGACCAGTTGCCGTTCGGCGCCTCCGGCGTCCAGGGCGCTGGCCAAAAGCATAAGGCGGATTTTTCCTGTTTTTTCCATGGCCTCCCCCGGGCTTTAGTCTTTGCGGGAAATGCGAAAGCAGTAATCGGTTTTTTCCAGGCGCTCCACCTGCACCCTGCAAAAATCGCCGCTGCATTCCTGCAGATCCGCCACGGCGCTCCGGACGTCGTCCAGGGTGATCCCCGGAACCTTTTGCTTCATGTATTCCGCATCGCTCTGCTTGCGGTTCAGGATCTTGTTTACAGCGACCTTGAAGTCGTAAACCGAATCCTTGACCTTCCACCGCAGCATGGCGCCCAGGGCCTTGACCGGGGACCGCTTCTCAAAAGGAGAGTCCAGCAGCAGACGGGCCAGGGAATCCGTAATGGTGCGGCATGCGAACGGGCCGTCGATATTCGCGGCGTAATCCTTGCCGAGAGAGGATTCAGGCGCGGCCATTTCCTCGCCTTTCAGGATGCGGGAAACCACGTCCACGGTTTCCTGGGGAGTAAAGGCGGAAATGCTGACCACCCTGGGCAATTCGTACTCATATATGTCGGACAGCACGGGCCTGTAGGCCACAACGGGCTTGCCCAGAACGTGGGCCTCCACTCCGGTGGTGCAGGAGTTGTGGATGAGGGCCTCGGAAGCCAGCAGCCAGGGTATGACGTTGCCTTTGTGGATGACCTCCACGTTATTCAGGCCGCGGACGGCCTCGTGCCAGTTTTCGTGGTTTTCCGATGGATGGGGCCGCAGCACGATTTTATGCTTTGGGAAGGCCTTGCTGAGTTCGGGCAGCAAGTCCTTAAAGCTCTCGTAGACCGCGCCCACGTGATCCACCCAATCCTGGAGGAATTTTTCATGGACCTCGTTGATGATGCGGCCGTTATCCCGCATGATGTGTTCAATAAAATATTTGGGGCCGTAAAAGTTGTTGTACAGGCCGAAATTGGTGTTGACCAGAATAAAACGGCCGTGGGCCTTGCGCAGAGCGTCCGCCTCCTTATGAAAGATGCTTTGATAAGGCTCGCGCAGGAGGTCGAACCTGGGGTTGCCGGCTATGACGGTCTTTTTGGCCTGATCCCCCATCTTCATGGCGATGGCGCCGGCCTGAACCTTGCCCCAGGCGTAAAAGGCGTCCAGCATGGAGAAAACTTCCGCCGAAACCCGGTCCCGGGCGTAGGTTTCCTGATCCACTATCACCAGGCCTTCCTCGCACCAGGCCGTGACTTTGTAGCCCAGATCCTTCAACAGGCTGGTTCCGGGGAGTTTGGGAGGGGCCACGCCCTTTTCCACGTAAATTCCCCGAGGCAGATATTTGGCCCTTCTGAGCAATTCCGACTGCATGCCGATCAGCACGGAGAAGCCGGCTTCGGCGGCGAAGCACGCCAACAGGATTTTTGCGTGCATTTCGCGCACCTGGGTTTCGATGGGCACAAGTAAAAGAGGACGCCTGGACATATTGCAACAAGACTCCTAATAGCAAATCCGTTTTTGGATGGTAAAATCGAAGGTTTTCAGAACGTCCAAAATCTTCGGGCCGGCCTTGCCGTCTCCCCACATGTGGTTTTCTTCGTACCGGCCGTGGTTCAACTGCTTTTGGATGGCGGCTTTGATCTCGGCTTTGTCGTAGCCCACGTCGATGATGTTGACGCTCCGGTCCCGGCCAGACTGGCGGGAGCCGATGTTCACGCAGGGGGTTCCCAAAAAGGCGGCCTCGCGAATGCCGCTTGAGGAGTTGCCCACAATGGCCTGGGCGTTTTTAAGCAGGGGCGCGTAATGCTCGATGGGCAGGCTTTTGAAAAAATGCATGGGCGCGTCCACGTGCTTCTCGCGAAAAATCCGGATGCCTTTGGATATGCCGTCGGACCCCGCGTCCATGTTGGGCCAGATCCAGATGGTTCCCATGCCCAGCTCGTGGATGGCGTTCAGGGTCTGATTGACGTGCTCCAGATTTTCGGCGTACTCGGTGGTGACCGGATGCTGGATGACCGTCAAATAAGGCTGGGTAAGGTCCACCCGGGCGCCCACGCCCGCGGAAGCCTGCTTTTCCATAATCGGCTGCAGGTTGTCCAGATCCAGCCCGGCGATGACATCCAGGCTGGTGGCGCCCACCGGGAACACGGTTTCGGGCGCTTCGCCCATTCGAATAATGCGATCCGCGGCTTCCTGGGTGGCGGGAAAATGCACATGGGCGAGTTTGGTGATGGCGTGGCGAATGCTTTCGTCAATGGAGCCGGAAACCTCGCCGCCTTCCATGTGCGCCACGGGGATGTTCATGTACGAGGCTGTCATGGCGATGGAAAGGCATTCGAACCGGTCGGCGATGACCATGACCACGTCCGGCTGCAGGTTCTCAAAGGCCGTGGTGAACTCGCTGACGGCCAGGCCCGCGCTTTTCGCCATGGTGACCGGGGTTTCGCCTTCCACCAGAAAATGGATGCGCCGGTCCACATTCACGCCCATGGTTGTGAGGGAATCGGCTATGTTGCCGTACTTGGCCAGGATGGCGCCGCCCCCCACGATGATCTGCAGTTCCACGTCCGGGTCGTTTTCCGCGGCCTGTATGATGGACTTGACCTTGGCGTAATTGCCTCTCGTAGTGATGACCAGGCATAGTTTCATTTTCAACGCAATTGCTCCCATGTAATCAATTCGTCTTCCCGGATGTCAACGGCCGCCTCCCTGCCCAGAACCTTATCCATTTCAGCGGGGGAAATGCCGGTTCCGGGCCTTTTGCACACCAGCATGTCTTCGGTAATGCACTGGCCTGCGCTAATGGCGCAGGCTGAGACGATGCTTTTGCGCGCCCAGGCCAGGCTTTGCTTTTCGGCCTTGTTGGGGCTTTTGACTCCGCTTCCCAGGCTTTCCTCCACCTCCCGGACCTGCTCCACAAAAAGATACAGGTCGTCCGGGCCGCAAGAGACTTTCCAGTCCTGGGCGTTGGGCACCTCAAAATCCAGGGTGATGTGCTTTTCAATGACGGCCGCGCCCATGGCAACGGCCGCCAGGGGGATGTGATACCCCATGGTGTGGTCCGAATATCCGGCGATCACGCCCATGTCTTGAAGGGCTTTGATGGCGCGGAGGTTGATCAGCCGGGGCGCCGTGGGATAGGCCGTGACGCAATGAAGCACGGCCAGTTGGGGGTTGCCCGCCTTTACAAAAATATCCACGGCTTCCTGAATTTGCTCTTCCGTATACATGCCTGTGGATAAAATAACCGGCTTGCCCTTTTGGGCGACCTTGCGGATAAAGGGCCAGTTTTCCACCTCGCCCGACCCGATTTTGTATACAGGCGTATCCAGGGAATCCAGAAAGTCCAGGCTGGGCTCGTCGTGGGCCGTGGCGAAAAAGGTGATGCATTTTTCCCGGCAATACTCCGCAATTTTTTTAAAGGAGTCGTAGGGCAATTCCCGGGAGGCCAAACGGTCGATCCATTCCTGAGAGGCGGTGGATATGAGCTTACGAGCCTGAAACACCTGGAACTTGATGGCGTCCGCTCCGGCTTCCACGGCAAGGTCCACCAGGTCATAGGCCTTTTTCAAACTGCCGAAATGGGCCACGCCCGCCTCGGCAATGATGTACACCGGGCATCCGGCGCCCACGGGACGTCCGTCAATCTCAAATTGCTTTGCAAATTCAAAGGCCATAGCGCCCTCTTATACCGGCTTTCTGTTTAAGGTCATCATCTTGTAGCCGTATCCGTTTTCCCGGATGAAATCCTCTGCCTTGGGCCTGTTTTCGCCCGAAAAAAAGGCGTGCAAGGGGCCTTTTTCCTGCTCATCCCGCAAGTAAGGATCCCTGCCCTCCAGGTAATTCAACACCGCGTCCAAATCCGGCTGGTGAAAGGAAATGGCTATATTTTCCAGCCCGGATTGCTTCATCACGTACTTGATGCTTTGGGGCGTAAAATACGAGGGATGATTCCGGCCGTCGAACGTGGCTGCGTGCTCCCGGAGCACCCGGCAGACCATGCTGGCGCCGTTGGGGCAGAAGGTCAGGAGGATTCCGCCGGGCTTGAGGATTTCGGCGATCTGGCTGATTACCTCCACCGGCCGTTTCAAGTGCTCGATAACGCCCCACAAGGTGACCACATCAAAGGATTCGGGCGGAAAGCCGGCCTCGTCCAGCAACCGGGGCCGCACATCCAGGCCAAGCTCTTTGGTTGCGTAAGCCACGGCCTTTTCGTTCAGTTCCAGGCCCACGGCGTCCCAACCGGCTTCCTTGGCCAGGGCCAGAAAATGGCCGATGGAGCAGCCGATGTCCAGAACCCGGCCGGGCTTGTCCGTCCCAAGGGCTGCTTGCATGGCGTCGATGCCGCGCTGGTACTTGCCTTTGTCGTAAGACGCGTTGGCCTGGGAAAGCAGAACCTCGATCCAGAGGTCGTTGGCGGAAACCTCGGCGCATTCGCCGCCTTCGCCCGCGCCGCGATAACAATCGTTCAGGGCGTCTTCGTTGATCTGGGGATTGCCGAAAATATGGCCGCAGACCGAGGTGTTTTTGCAGCGCCTGAACTCAAAGCCCTGCTTTTTGAACCATAGCTCGCTTTGGCCGCAGCCGCAGACCGGGCATTTATCCAGGGGCTCGGCGAACTCGGGCTTGATGCCGTCGGCGCCGTCGGAAAGCAGGGCGATCTCCCTGTCCCTGGCGGCAAAATACTTGTCCCGGCCGGTTTGCTGCACAAAATCGTAAGTGCTTGCGCTTTGTTTATCCGTTTCTTTCATGAAACGCCTCATTCTTTCGTATGGGTAAAGACGCGATCCGCCTTATAATTTATAGATCAAAACCTTTTACCTTGCCGCTTTTGAGATACCACTCAGCGGTTTCAAAATCCTCGGGGCCGTCCACGTCCAGGGCGTAGGAATACGGCACTTCCACGGGTACGGAAGGCAGTGCGAAGACTTCCCGTTCGTTAATCAAAGCCTCGGTGGTGGTGACGATGAAATTGCCCAGGATGAAATGCTCGGGCTTGCGCTGCTTGTTGTAGCAAACCTTGCGCTCCTCCAGATACCGGAACCGCACATAGCCTTCGTCTTCAATAATCCTTTGGTTGAAGGCGTGGAAAATGGAGGGAAAACGGCTGATGGTCTGGGCCGAATGGGCCTTGGGGTCGGCCATGAGCGCCCGGCAGCATTCGTCCACATGCTCAGCCAGCAAAAAAGGCGAGGTGGGCTGAAGCAAAGCCACGGCCCTGGGGCGATAGCCCTCCCTTTCCTCCAGGGTTTTGACCAGATCCACCATCACGTCCACGATGTGGGTGTCGTCCTGGCCCAGTTCCGGGGGACGGTCGGCCACTTCTATATCGTGCTCACGGCAGACGGAAGCGATATCCTCGTCGTCCGTGGAGCACAGGATGCGCGACAGGCTTTGGGACTGCTTTCCGGCCCGGGCCACCCAGGTCAAAAGGGGGTGGCCGCCCAATAATGCAATATTCTTTTTATGCAAGGACTTGGAACCGCCCCGCGCCGGGATGAGTCCGAGAATCTCGTAATCTTCACTCATATGTAAATATCCTCGCCGCTTTCTTTCAATCCATTAATTTCATTGGGCTCAATTTACAGCCCCAGCCCCTCGATGATCTTGGCAATAGTGTACTCCTGGGTCAGGCTCCATGCGTCCAGGGTGGACCCGCCGATATGGGGCGTGATGATCAGGTTGTCATGCTCCTGGGCGTATTTCACCAGGGGTTGATCCAGAACCTTGGAGCCAAAATCCGGATCGAACTCGCCGTCCAGGACGTCCACGGCCGCGCCGGCCAGTTTGCCGGACTCCAGGGCCTTCAGCAAGGCGTCGTGATCCACCAACTCGCCCCGGGAGGTGTTGACGAAAAAGGCGCCGTCCTTGAATTTTTCGAACATCTCGGCGGAGAACAGGTTTTCGGTTTCCGGCTCGTGGGGGATGTGGATGGTCACGATGTCGCTGCTCTCCACAAGCTCTTCCAAGGAGGAGAGTTTTGTTATCCCGTCCACCGGGGATTTTTCAACAAAGGGATCGTAGTATTTGACGTCCATGCCGAAGGCCACGCCGTAGGAAGCCGTCAGCTTGCCCAGCCTGCCCAGACCGGCCACGCCCAGGCTCATGCGGGAGAGCATGGCCTTGCCGCCGAAGGGCCACCTGGCCCACTGGCCGTCCAGCACGGACTTGAAGCCGGGGACGATGTTGCGGGTCAGGGCGATGATCAGGCCCCAGGTAAGCTCGGCCGTGGGGGTGATGGTGTCCAGAAAGTCCTGATGGTCCTTGAGGGTCACCACCTTGACGCCTTTTTCCCGGGCATAGTCCACGTCAATGTGGGGGTGGCCCGTGGTGTTGGAGCCGATGGCCCTGAGTTTGGGGCAGGCGTCCATGATCTCCTTGCCCAGGTAATAGCCCAAGGGGGCGAGAAGCACCTCGGCGCGATCCATGACCACAGGCTTGAGTTCCTCCGGGTTTTCCAGGATGATCACCCGAAAATTGTCGGTCATGAGTTTTTCCGCCGCCGGGGCGTAGTTCAACATGGTGTAGTAGACCAAAACCGGTTTGTCATTATCCAGGCTCATAAGTTTTTTCTATCCGTAAATTGATCGTTAATCGGATTCCGACAACAGGGAATCAAGCACGCGCCTTATCCTGTCCCCTGTCCTGCCGTCCGGGTTGCCGCACCACTTTTCCAAAAGACGCTGCGAGGTTTGGGGAAGCTCCCGCCCTTCCTCATGAGACCTTACAGCCAGATCCTTCAGCATGGAGCAGAATTCCTCCTCGGAATGGGCGTAAAGCACCGCGTCATCCATGTCCAGGATATAAGGCTTGAGGGCGGGGTCGGTAATTTCATAAAACCAGGGAACCACCACGGGCTTATCCAGGGCCAGGGCCTCGAACAGGGTGGTGGAATTGAAGCTGGCGACAACGGACGCCTGGCTCAGCATGTCCAGAAGGTCTCCGCCCTCGGCCAAATGCAGATTGGGCGGAAAGTCCGGGTTTTCGCCGAACAAACGCGTCATAAAGCGTTTGGCGTTCTGGTCGCCCTTGGTTTTTATGATGACCTTGATTCCGGGGTTTTCCCTGGCCAGATTCACCAGGGCGTGATGGCAGGCGTTGGAGGCTTTTTCCACATTGAGCTTTTCCAATCCAGCCTGCAGGGTTTCGTAGGAGCCGGGAATTTTGCGGCCCAAAACCGGAAGCCCCGCCTTGGAATTGAAGGAGAAAAACAGGATTGTGGGAGCGTCGGCCTTTTTTCCCGCGCGGACAAGGTCCTCCCGGCGCCAGTGCACCCGGCTCAAGCGGGGCATGCCCACGATCTTTATCCTGTCCGGGTCGAACACGCCGGCTTCGGCCTGGATGCCCGTTTCCATCTCGTTGTAATTGCAGATGGCCGTTCCCTGGAAAGGAATCTTGCGGGTTTTGTAAACGTCCACATAAAAGGGGCGCAGGCCCGGGGTTTTCATGCACTCCTTGTGGAGGGCGATAAAGGGGAGGCCCGATTCGGTGCAGGCGGCGGCCAGTTCCTGTTCGGAGGCGTAGGAAAAATTGCCGGTAAACAGCGCATGAAAATTCAGGGAGGGACGCAGATATTTAAGCACCTCCCCCCAAAAGGCCCGGAGTCTCAGCTTGGCGGCGTTGGCCTTTGCGTCGGCCGTTTTGTAGTTGTTGTCGTCCATGGTCTTGGGCAGAAAAGCCGCAAACACTGCCTTGACCAGCTTGCGGTCCAGGGTAAGGATGCCGTAGCGCTCATACCCTTTGAAACAGGCCATGATGTCTTCGGTATGGCCCGCCTTGGGAAGGTACACGATGTTGACCGGGTTGGCGCCCTCGGCCCTTTGTTCGGTCTCCATGTGGGCGCCGATAAACATCGCCGCGGCCCTGGCCATGTTCATGCGGGCCATTGCTGTGAGGATGGGGCTGGATATTTTTTCTATGGCTCTGTATCTGACAGCCGCGTAATTCATATCAATAACCTAATATTGCGCTTTTCCGGGTGTTTTCCTTAATAAACCGGATAGTTAAACAGTATACATTGGACGAAAGCCATCCCTTCGAATCATGACAAATAAGACTTTAAGTCCAAGTTTTTCTCCGCCATTAGCCTTTCCACCAAAGGATTGATTCTTCGCGCGTAAATCGCCAGGTGCTCCTCCTTGAAAAAGTGTTTCCAGTCTCCCACCACGCCTTTTCGATAATGGCTTTTAGCATCCGCCTGGCCTTGTTTTCTGCCGGAAACCCGTTCAAAACTGGCCGCCTCCACCAGTTGATCGATCAAGGCCTCATCCGCCTTGATTCCGACATAAGTCAAAAAACTGCTTACCACGACGGAAGTGTTCTTCGACAATTCCTCGTACGTCAAAAAATGAATCTCATCCTGATACGAAAGGAGGCAGCGGAGTTCGCTTTCCAGGCGGTCGCAATAAGATTCTATTTGTTCCAGGGCGGGTTCGTCGTTATCCCTGCGTCCTTTTCTTATTTGATGAAAATGAAACGACATGGTCCTGTCGCGAGGGTCTCTCAGGATGCAAATTTTTTTTATGCCCGGATAGAGTTTATCCACAAGATCCAGATGAAACACATATTCCGTGGTTTTATCGCCGGCCAGATTATTGGGGGACGTTCTCATCCTGGCGATGAAAGAATTATACCTTTGGGATATTTGCGCCAGGAACGCGTCTTCGGCCAAGCCGCCCTCTTTTCCGACAAAATCATCAAAATAGCCGTCGTGCTTGTTCTTGAGCACTCTGACAAATCTATCGTGATCGGTTTCCTTCCATGACAGCATGTCAAAAAAATGGCCTTCATGAACCCCTTTAGAAACCCCTGGATGACTGGGGGCGACCGCGACTTGCGGATGGCGGTTAAGCAAATTCGTCACCCAGCTAGTCCCGCTTTTTTGCAGTCCTATTATTAAGAAATCCGGCGGTACGGCTGAAGTCCATTGATCAGGGTAAAGACGCCTGTCCACCTTGTTTTTTACGCTTTGGGCATTTTTTAAGGCCTTTTGCCTGGCCTTGCTTAAAAAACTTCTGGCCAACATCAATTGGCTGCCAGCGCTATTTTCGCCCATAAATGGTCTCCTCGTCTCCCGAGCCGTAATATCCGTGGAGCAATTCCTGGTATTCACGCATGGGAACCACAAAAAACAGCTCCACATGGGGTTTTGGCTTGTCTCCAAGCCTGTAGAAGAGGCTGTTGCGCACATTCAATCCATAAGAATAGTGCTGATAATCAAACACGGCGTTCTGGGACTTCCACATCCCCATAAGATGTTGTTTCTTTTCAATGACATCGGAAATCTCGACGCCCACATTGGGGCATATCATGGAAGTCACCTGATATGCCCAAACCTCCAATTCAGGCAGAGGCCCCAACTGGCCGGCCATGTATAATAATTGGTTGGTCTTTCGATGCGAATCAGGATCCTCCAGGAAAAAAGGGATAAACAGGCAGTCGGGTTTATGTTCATGGATGGCGTCATAGAGTTTTTGCGCCAGCTCCGGTGTGATCGGATACTCCTTGTTGGGGATATCCCAAAAAATGGGATCAATATTCCCAACCGTCTTCCAGACCTTGCAGGCTTCTTGTTTTCTTACGGCGGGGACGTCTTCCGGCTTTATTCCCGGAGAAAAATTCATGCCGTCGGAAACATAAATGGGAATCAAAGTCTTGCCGTCTTCCTGGGCATGCAAAATCAGCCCCCCGCATCCAATAATCGCATCATCCTGGTGAGGAGCAATAAAAAGAAGCCGGTCGCCTTCCGGGCATCTGACAAAATCCGTCTTGATGGGCCGGATAAACCTGCGGGTTTCCAAGACCCGCAACATCAGATCCATGTCCGTTGTTCTTTGGAGCAGCGCTTTCAGGGCGGCGCCTTTTTCCTCCACTGTATACACCGGCTTTTTGGGGCCTTTGTTTAAGGTGTATTGAATTTTTCCTTTTACTTTCCGGTAAAGATCTCCAAGGCGTGAGCGCGCTGAGTTTACCGCAAGCCTTGGCGTCAAGTCGCAAGCCAAAAGGAGCATGGTGAAATACTGTCCGGCGCTTGAAACCAGGGGGTCTTTCAACATGATTTTCGCAATGTGCCCGTAACGGCCCCACAGCCCGAATTTTCTATGGGTCGTCGCAATGGGGTCATCCGGGTTCCTCGTTTTAAAAGATTCATTTTGCCAGCATTTATACATGAGTTCTCTATCAACGGACGAAAAGCGATATTTCATGGCCAAAATGGCTAAAAAGGGCCTCTCCATATTCCGGGTGAATGAATAACGCAAGTTCAAATCCGCTATCCACTCTCTGCGCCATAAGCCAAGAATAAAAAAATTGTACTTGAGGCGTTTATACTTCGGCTGAAACGCGATAATACGATACACAAGTTCTCGTCTGGACAGGTTATAAGGGGCTTTCCGCCCCGTAAAATCCTGGACGGCCAGCCGTTTTCCTTCCACGGACTCCCGAACGACGCTTGGCAAGCTTACCACTGCGTCCGGCTTGTTTTCCAAATCTTTGACAAGTACAGACGCAAACTCCGGAAAATAGTGGTCATCACTTGCGGCCCAGAAAAAAAAGACCCCGGTCGCCCTGTTGCACACCAAGCGAAAATTTTCACTGGCGCCGACATTGACGTCGTTCCGAAAAATCCGGATGCGTTCGTCCTTCTGTGCGTACTCCTTGCACAGTTCATAGGTTCCATCGTCAGAGCAATTGTCGGAAACAATGATTTCCAAATTGTCATAATCCTGATTAATCAAGGAATCAAGGGTCCTGCCGATGGTTTTGACGGCGTTATAAACGGGAACGCCAACGGAAACCAAGGGGTGTGCATCATTCCTTAACCTGTTTGCACTACTCAAGATATTGCCCTCCTCGGGCCGCTCTCTTCAAAAATGCATTGGGCCGGCACGTGACGCGGTTTTTCACATCCCCTTCATTAAAGGGAAAATCCGGGAGATCCCTGGTGGTCATGTCCCTCACGCCGCCGCAGTTGAGAGATCATAAACATGATCCGCTTTTTTGATGGTAGACAACCTGTGGGCGATGACCAACAGTGTTCTATGCCCTGCAAGGTCCTCCATAGCAGCGGTGATTTCCGCCTCGGTTTCTCCGTCCAGAGCGCTGGTGGCTTCGTCAAAGATGAACAAATCCGGATTGCGGATGATCACCCTTGCGATGACAACGCGCTGCTTCTGTCCGCCCGATAATTTTGCGCCCCGGTCGCCTACTATTGTGTCGTAGCCTTGCGGCAAAGTGGTTATAAAATCATGGATTCGAGCAACCCGAGCGGCCTGGATAACCTCATCTTTAGAGGCCCCCGGACGGCCGGCAAGAATGTTCTCCCGAATGCTCACATTGAAGATCACCGGTTCCTGCCCTACGTAGCCTACTCTTTCCCGCCATGTACTCAAGGAGTAATCCGACAAGTCCTTACCGTCAACCGTAATCCGTCCTTCCTGGGGGTGATAGAGACCCAAAAGCAAATCGGCGATGGTGGATTTTCCGGCGCCGGACGGCCCGATAACGGCGGTCATTTTATTCTTTGGAATTTCCATGGAAAAATCCTTTAAAACCGGATTGCCGGTCCGATAGGAAAAGCCCACACGCTCCAGCTTAATTCCTTGTTCCAGACTCCGGAAGGATTCTCCCCGGACCAGCACCTCCATTTCCTCCGGATGATGAATGGCTTCATGGATTAGAAACATGCCGGGCATCATGGAGGCGAACTTCATTCTTTGAGCCAGCACAAAGGAAACGCAACTGAACATCTTTTGCCCGGCAATGACAAAGAAACCCATCTTCGCCAGCACTTCCGTGGTCTGAGTCGCACCGGTTAAATGAACGTATCCGAACACGGACACCACGCCGGTGACCGCCAGTATTTCAATAATGTTTTCAGGCAGGTGATTCACGACGGCGAATGCCGTATTAATGCGGCGGTATCGGGCCATTATTTCCTTTAACAAGGATTTATACCGCTCTTCCATGCCAAGGGCCTTAACCTCTTTGACGGCGCCAAGACTTTCCACGCCTATGGAATTGGTTTTCTGGTCAAGCTCCAGCCGTTTTTTTCCAAATCGGATGGAATAGGTCGTGATCAGTTTGTTGATGGAGACAAAAATGGTTGCCACAACAACGGCAAGCCACAAGGTGACCACCCAGTCGGACGCCACAAGTATCAGGGCGATGGCGATGCATAAGATTAGCTTGGTGACAAGCTGCAATAATATCAAAAATGAGAAAGCCACTTGCCGGGGCTCGACAATGGCGTTATGCAACATAACCCCCTGCTTGGACTCCAGGACCTGGGAGTAATGCATCCGAAGATATTGATAAAGCAGTTTGGCGGACCATATTTCCCGCAGCTTGAACGTAAAATGGGCGTTCAGCCCCCGAAGGTATGCGGCAAGTATGTTCTTGAACCAAAAAGCAGCCAGCAAAGCCCCCAGGAGGATAATCATTTTGTGTTCCTGGGGGAAAACAGCCAGAACGTTGTCAAACGCGCCCATGGCCCCGCTCTGGGAGGACTCGGAGCTCATGAGATGGGATAGCACCGGCAGGATCATTCCCAGGCCCAAGGCCTCGAAAAAGGCGGCCAGAACCATCACCACCAGAATAAAAAAGCCCATTTTGCGGTGTCCGGCGGTCAAATCATTGATGATCGCCAGTGTATTTTTCTTTGTTTTCATATGCTTTCGGGGGCGCCCTCGCTTAGTGTTCATTTTTTGAACACAAGAAGATTGTTCACATCGCATGCGAGAAGTCAAGGGAAAAAAGTGAAACGGGGCCGAAGCGCCGGTTTTATGAAAAGCCTTAGATTTATATGAAAAACGATTAGTTAATGAAAGACGGACAAATCGCCGTCCTCGCCTGCGGCCGAAGCATGGATGTCCGCCGGGTGCAGAGCAAGCGCAGGAGCAATGGTTTCTTGGAAAGCAGGGATCACAACGCGCTTGTCCGGGCGTTTTCCGTAATAAACCGGACGTGGTCGCCCAGGACGTCCCGCTCGTAGTCCCCGTTGTATACAAGGCGCGCAAGCAGGGCTTTGACGTGTTCTTCGGTGTAGGGCCTGGAGAGGGGATCTTCCGCCAACTTTTTGAGCGCGTCGAAAAGCTCCTGGGGATTATTAACGCTCCAGCAGGCGCCGTGCTCTTCCACAAGCATGTCGTATTCGCAGAAATATTTGGGGAACAACAAGGTTTTGCCCTGCAAAAACACGTCGATGAGGATGCTGGACGTGGTGCCGAAGGCCACGTCGGCCCACCGGATAAGCTCTAGAGAGTCCACGTCCGTCACCACTCTGGCGTGTTTGGCCAGTTGCTTGTAGCCCAGGCGGTTGGCTCGGGTATGGGGTTTGATGATAAGGTTGACAAAAGGAAGATTGGCCGCGCCCTTGATGGTTTGAACGGTCAAATCCTCGTCCATGCCCCAGGTGATGGGCCGGTCGAAATACAGGACGTTCAGCTTGCCGGGCTCCTTTTTCTCCCGGGAAATGGTGCGGGGGACGATTTCGTCCAGGACCGGCTTCCATTCCCGGCAAAACCGGGGAATGCCCATGGCCGCCATTTTTTCCCGGGGGCCGCCCATCTTGGCGGTCAGGTCCAGGCGCAAATCGTGCTGCATGGAGTAATGGTCGTAATCCGGGAACTCGTAATCCTTGAAATCCTTCATCTTGCCCACCCGGTCGGCGTACATCATGGCGCCGGGGGGGATGGCGAAGGTGGGGACTCCCAACTCTTTGGCCGCGGAAAACAAAGCGCCTGTGATGTATTGGCGTTCCTTGGCGAAGTCAAACACCACGGCCGAGGCGTTCAGGCGTTTCAAAAGGCCCCGCGCCCAGTCATGGTTGAAATATTTTTGCACGGACAGGTCTTTGTACAGATAATTGTGCAGATATTTTTCGTAAGCCTTCTCCGCCTTGTTCAGGACGGCGCCCGCCCTGCCCTGTTGGGGCTCGGCGAGAGCGCGGTGGCTTCCGCAAATGGCGCGGGCCAGGACCTTGCGGGCCAGGCCGGGTTTGTATGCGTCGTAGATGTAACGGATGTCGGCGTTGCAGCGGTTTTTCAGGTAGAGCAGCCGCAAGTCCTTGTGGATGTTGTAATCCGGGTTTTGACACAAAACCATAACCTCATGCCCGCCTTCTTTTTGGAACTTGTAGATGAGCGGTGCGAAATGGTCTATGTCGTTGAATCTGCGTATTATAAATAAAATCATAGGACTATTTTCAAAACCCATTTTACTGATTTTGCTCCCACCAGTCGCCGATGAGCTTGGAGGCGAATTCCACGGACTGCTCGTCCCGCACTTCGATGGGGCTGTATATATTTTTGACTTCCACCACGCCCACTTTTTCGCCCAGCTTTCTGCCGTTGCGCACGAAATGGGGATAGGTGACGCACCCCAGGCCCATTAGGTTGATGAGCAAGGGGGATTTTTTCAGGACGCGGGGCATGAAGCCCTCTCCGATGGACCGGGTGTCCTGGTTATCTTTCAGCCAGGAAGTGCGGTATTCGGCCCGGACCGGAATCACGCTGTCCAGGCCTTCGTTCACCAGCTTTTCGATCATCTTGTCGATGAAGTCTTTCCGGCGGAAGGGATAGGTGATTTCCAGGATGACCAGGATGTCGGGAATCTCCCCGGCGTCTTCCAATTGCTGGAGCGAATACTGCAGGACCATGCTCAGGTCCACGTGATCCAGGGACAAATCCGCAGGCCGGATGAACGGAGTCTGGGCGCCCGCCTCTCTAGCCTTGGCTGCAAGCTCCTCGCTGTCCGCCGAAACCACTACCCGGTTTATGTATTGCGACTGTAAGGCCCTTTGAACCGTGTATTCCAAGAGCGACTTGCCGCCGCAATCCGGCACGTCGTCCTTGACCGGAATGAGGGCCACAATGTTTAAATTATGCAGGTCGAGGGGTGCGCTTTTTTGATTTTGCTCCTCGCCGTTTTCCAGGGAGGTGAGAATTTGCACCACGTTCTGGCAGCGCTCCGGGTTTCTGTTCTGGTGGATGCCGTGCCAATGGAACACGCTGGCGGCGGGCTCGTAGACCAGAAAGTAACCCAGGGAGATTATCTGCTTGGCCCAGATGCGGTCTTCGATATTGGTGGCGTCCTCGTCAAAGGGATATTTTTCCCAGAGATCCCGCCTGACGGCGCTATTGGCGTTGTGGAAAAAGGAGTCCTTTTTTTGCACCTTGCGATCCAGGCCGAACACGGTCAGAAGGTCGCGTTTGTCCCAATCCGTGGTGAAGGTCATGGGCTCCTGCCTGCCGTAAACGCCTGCCACGTTTTCCTCTTCAAAGGGCTTGATGAGGTTTTCCAGCCAGGATGTGTTTGTGGGGATGCAATGGCCGGAAAGGCATACGATGATGTCGCCCTTGCTGGCCTCCACGCCCCGGTTGATGGCCTTCCCCGGCAGGTAGCGGTCGATCTCCACCAACTTGATGGCAAAGGCCTTGGCCTTTTCCACGGTTTTATCGTCGCTCTTGTTATCCACGACGATGACTTCAAAATCCTGATAGGTCTGGGCGAAGACCGCTTTCAAACAGGAAGCGATCCACTTTTCCTCGTTTTTCGTCCTGACTATAATAGAAACCATATTGCCTCACGCGGGCGCGCAGCGCGCCTTATGCGGGAACGTCCGATGCATTGAAATCGGACGCAAACTGCACAATGTGCGGGAATTTAACCCGGTTTTCACAAAAACTCATATTGGATAGGACCGCCTTTTCGTACTGAAGCGCGTCCCGGTAATACTCCAGAAAGATTTTCGCCAGCCTGAAATGGTCCGCAAGGCTGGCGGGGCCGTATACCTTGCGGATTTCCATCAGCAAAGACCGCGCGGCGGCCGCCAGCAGGGCCGGGCCGTTTTTCTCCCCCGAAGCCAGGCGCTGCACCAACAGGTCCTCGTAGGAGGTCAGGGGCGTGTGCTTGGACTCGGTATTAAGGATGGCGCCTTTGTTCAGCTTGGGATCGTGAAAATGGCCTTCAAAGGGCTTGCCCAGAAAGGTGGGCGCCAGCAACTGGTCAGAGAACTCCATGTCCAGAAAATCGGCGATTTTCTTCATGGCCTCTTTGGGCATAGCCTTGATGTCGGCCAGTTCGATGAACAAAAAGTTCGGGTGGCCGTTGTATTTTTCAAAAACTTCCCGAGCCAGCTTGATTTCCCAGAACAGCCTGCGGCAACGCTCCTGGGTTTCCACCGCGCCGCAATGGAACTTTTTGATGAACTTGTTCCGCTGGGAGCTGTACCGGGTTTGAGCCGGACGCAGCAGATAGATGAACTTGGATCTTTCGATCAAATCCTTGTCGCGCCA
Source organism: Desulfatibacillum aliphaticivorans DSM 15576 (assembly GCF_000429905.1). Taxonomy (NCBI): domain Bacteria; kingdom Pseudomonadati; phylum Thermodesulfobacteriota; class Desulfobacteria; order Desulfobacterales; family Desulfatibacillaceae; genus Desulfatibacillum; species Desulfatibacillum aliphaticivorans. The sequence continues at coordinate 420,212 of NZ_AUCT01000001.1, forward strand.
GTCAAAGCCTTTTGTCATGCACTTGAGGGCGTAATATCTGGGGCTTTGGCCTTCGGGTGTAAACCCGGCCTCGTAACCCCGGAACACGGCGTTTAAAAAGCCCTCGCCGGTGAGCATGCCCGTCGCATTTTCATGCAGCGCCCTTGAAAAGGCGTCGTGATCCACCAGCCCCTGGGTGGAGATGGAGGAATAATAGGTGGTGAACGAATCGTGGACGAAGCGGTCCAGGATGGGCGTGAACTCCTTCAGCAAAGGCCGGCTTCCGGCCGTCTGGTTATCATTGGCGATCCGGTTGAAAAACTCGGCGAAATAGCGCCATTCAAAGGGCCAGACCAGGGCGTCGGGATGGCCGTCCAACAAAGAGGCCAGCAGAGTGGTGCCGCTGCGGGCGGGGCCGGCTATAAACAGCCATTGTCGTTGATCGGATTGCATGGCGCCTACTTTCCTCCAAACACCTTGAAATCCTTCATGAGGCCGTTGATTTTCGCCTGCCAGGCCAGGGCGGCGGCGTGATCGACCTCCGTCATTCTGTCCACCCAATGCTTGCCCAGTTCGGCCAAATCGATGTTATCCTGTTTGGCCAGTTCGGGTCCGAACTCCGAATTTTCCAAAAGCAATTCAAAGGCGCGGGACCCCGGCGTGGGCTTGAGGATGGTGCATCCGATGCGGTCCAGCCCGCCCAGATCGGCCATTTGCTGAACCAGGTTGTAAGTCCCTTGCATGCTTTTTTCCGTCTCGCCGGGCAGGCCCAGGATAAAGCTGGGGAAATACTTGATGCCCGCTTCCTTAAGAAGGGTGGCGGCGTTCAGGGAAATCCTGGGAGTCTGGCCTTTGAAGCATTTTTTCAGGATTTCCGTGTCTCCGGATTCCACGCCCAGGAACACTTCCTCCACGTTCAGCTTTTTCAGGTAGGTCAACACCTCCGGCTTGATGCCCGTAACCCGGCTGTAGACGAAAAAGGCCAGGTCATCCAGTTTTTTGGGCCGGGAGTCCACAAACTCCTTGAACCACGCAAAGTTGTTCAGGTTGTCGTCGCTGATATCCCATATGCAATTGGCGCCGTAGTTGTCGTAAAGATCCTCGATCTCCTCCCAGATGGCCTTGATGGGGCGAAACCGCACCCCTTTTTCCAGCCGGGCGCAAAAGATGCAGCCGCCGGTTTTATCCCGCCAGGAGCAGCCCTTGGAGGAGTATATGGAAGCCTGGCGCATGTTGGGCCTGTCCGGATAGGCTTCGCGGAAATTTCTGATATACAGGTCAAAGTCAATGAACTCCCGGGACGGATTAGGGAGCTCCTGCAGGGTGTTCTCCTTGATTTGACTGTTTACGAAAACGCCGCCCTCATGCCTGAAAACCAGGTTGGGGATGTCAACGGGCGCGCCGTTCTTGTTTTCCACCAGCCGCTTGATCAGATCCAGGAAGGGAAATTCGGCTTCGTACCGGATAATGTAGTCAAAGCAATCCTGGTTTGCGGCGATGTTTTCGGCAAGCACCGAAGGATGGGGGCCGCCCAAAATGGTGGTGCAGCCGTGCTTTTTTGCGGCTTTGGCGTAAGTGACGCACGTGGGGTAGTTGAACGTAGTCGCGTAAAAGCCCACCACGTCGTAGGCGGCCAGATCGGCCGGGTCGATGGGAGTCACATCCTCGTCCAGGACGACGATTTCCACGCTGTCCTTCAGTTCCTGCTTGATCAGGGTGGCGATTGAAAGGATGCCCAGCGGGACGTACATGCCCTTGCGGGAGTGTTTTGTCTCGCTGACGTTCATAGGATTGCAAATGGCTACTTTCATGCTTCCTCTGCTTGCAGGCTCATTAAAAGTTCTGCAAATTTAAAATCGATTTCCGTGTTGATATCCACGGCTTCCAGTTCGCTGACAACCACGGCCCTGGAGTCGGCGCCCAGGCAATGGCCCGTTAACTCGGGGGCGTCCAGCAGGCGGCGATGGCGCATGTACAGGCCGCCGGTGAGAAAAAAGGCCTTTTCCCGCTTTTGACGGGGGCTGGTGATGGCGCCTTCGGGGATGGGGCTGAAATTTTCCAGGGACAAGTCCTCTTTCACCCGTTTGGCGATGTAGGGATGCCCCTTGGTGATTTCCGAGACCGAGGTCACGCTGTCGCATCCGTGCTCCAGCCAGGTTTCCACGGCCTTGTCGATGGACTCGGTGGACAGGAAAGGGCATGTGGGCTGGAGGGAGAGTATGCCCTCGTACCGATCGCCCAAATCGTCGAAAAACATCATGGCGTGTTTGGAAACGCCGGGCAGCAGGGAGAATTCCCTGGCCAGTTCGCCGGGACGCACAAAGGGAACATCCATGCCCAGCGACTGCCCCACTTTGGCGATTTCCTCATCATCCGTGGACAAGATCAGCTTATCAATATACTTGGACTTGCTTGCCGCCTGATGCACGTGCGCAATTAATGGAGCGCCGCCTAAAAGCCGGATGTTTTTCCGGGGTACGCCTTTGGAGCCTCCCCTTGCAGGTATTAAAGCCAAAATTCTGGGTCTCATCTAAATATCCGCTCCATGAAAACTAATGGGAATTCCTTATCCGCTTTATTCGGCCTCGCGTTGAAGGCTTAGGGGCTTGCCTCCTGCAAAGGGGCCGTAATGCTTTTCGTAGCATTCAGCCGCGCCCATGATGCCGTCAAAGGGCATGGGCGCATCAGCCCCTGACACGCGGACCTTGCCCGGTTTGGCGCCTTTAATACTCCTGCCGTGCAAAAGCCTCCGGCCCAGGGGGAGCAAAGGTTTTGGCGTAATCTTGCGAAGCAGCGGAATAATTCCGCTTTCGGTTTTGCCGCCGAGCATTTCCTTTTGAATCCTGTCAGCGTACTCCTGGTATTCCGTGAGTCCGTGGCCGAGATAAGTCCGCAGATCCTTCATCAGAGAGGCGCCTATGGCTTCCTTGGACATTTCTATCCCGTCAAGCTCTTCGGATAACAATTCATGCTTCACTTTCAGGATCGTATCCAAAATGGTGTTGTTGACCAAAATGAGGTCAGGATAAGGGCTGTAGTGAAAAGAGCCTTTGAACTCGGGCAGTTGGTTCAGGTAGTCCCGCAAACGGTCGGGATTTTGCCTGCCGCCGGAGCCGTAGGAGTACACGCCCTTGCCGCTGACAGCCAGGGGGGTCAGGATTCTGGCGAACTTTTGGGAGTTGGCCAGATGCACAAACCCTGAGGATATGTCGGGCGCCCACATGAAAAAGTTACAGCCGTATTTCGCCCGGATTTTCTTTAAGAATGACCGGCTGATGCATGCCGTGGGAAAGGTGGGGTTTCTCAGGCGAAAGGCCTGAAAGTTATTCACCAGCTGCTTTTGCGAGTCCAAGATCCTGATGGAGTTCACGGGTTTTTCCGGCGCAACCAGCACGTTTTTCATGCCGTCCAGCCTGCCGCCATAAAAATAGTGGACCACCCTGTACGAAAACAGATCAATGTCCGGGTGGGCGTCAATGGCTTGGTCCAGGTATTCCAGGCAGTATGAAAGCACGGCGTCGTCATCGGCCAAAAAAAGCACCCAATCGCTTTCTATCTGGTCCAGAATCCAATCCCAATGGTCGCTCATGCACAAGGTGTCGTCGCGTTTGATGTAGCGAATGCGGGGATCGTCAAAGCTCTTGACGACCTTCTCGGTATCGTCCGTGGAGCCGTTATTGCTGACCACCACTTCGTAGTCGTCAAAGGTCTGGTTGAGCGCGGATCGGAGCGCATTGCCCAAAATTCCGCAACGATTATACGTAGGTAATATCAAGGAAAACCTCATGCCCGCCCTTTCACTTTCAAGATAATGCCTGACCCGTTTGGGTTGCCGTGCGCATATTTTGCCGGGGACCGCATATCAATTACTTCTTCATCTTTTGGAGTTGTAAATATTGTATTGAACTCAGGGAGTTATGCATGGAGCTCAAATCTGTCCATATACCTGAGCCCGAGATTCTTCATCCCTTCCCCCCTGGCGGGGGGAAGGGCGCTTTTTAACAGTCGGCTTTGGTGTTTAACTCTCCATAGTTTACTGCAATCTCTTGAATATGTGCAAAAAAGTTGATTCCCGAAAGATGCGCTACTTCCTGGACCCGATCCGTTGGATGGGATTTCCGGCGTAAATGCCGTATGGTTCGATTTCGCCCCGGACCAGGGACATGGCGCCGATCACTGCGCCCTTGCCTATCCTGGCGCCGTCCAGAATCACGCACCCGGCCCCGATCCAGACGTCGTCTTCGATGACGACGCCGCCGCGGGACTCCATGAATCCCTGATCCGCAATGCATCTTTCCGGGTCTTTGTATTCATGGTTGGCGGCCGCCAGGGTGCAATTGGCGGCGATCAGCACGCGGCTTCCTATGGAAACCCCATTGCCCGAATACACGACCACGCCGGAGTTGACGTAGGAATCATCGCCTATCGCCACGTCGCCCAGGCCGCCGGCGAACTTGATTTTCACAAAGGAGTCGATCATGGTTCTTTCGCCGATGACCACGCGGCTTCCCCGGACCGAATCCTCAATGTCCGCCAGACTGGAAATTTTTGCGCTTTCATGAATGATCTTCATAAGCCGCTTATTCCTTACACCACCTTGACCTGGGGTATGGGCAGGACGAATCGTCCGCCCCACGCCTGAATGCCCTTTTCCTGCTCCATGATTTCCGCAGCCAGGTTCCAGGGCAATACAATCAGATAGTCCGGTTTTTCCTCTTGGATGAACGAGGGCGCTGCAACCGGAATATGGCTGGCTGGCAGGTGCTTCCCCTGTTTGTACGGGGAGGCGTCCGCCGCAAAGGCAATGAGGTCGCTTTTGACGCCGCAAAAGTTCAGCAGGGTGTTGCCCTTGGCCGCCGCGCCGTAAGCGGCGACTTTCTTGCCTTGTTTTTTGGCCTGGACAAGGAACTCCAGCAAATCCAGCTTGATGTTTTCCGCAGCCTTTGGCAACCGGGTGTAATATTCCAGGGTCCGCATGCCCTCGGATTCTTCCCTGGCCAGCAGTTTTTCCACATTTTCGGAGATCGGACGCCCCGCCCCTTCATGGCCTGCGTAAATCCTGAGGGAGCCGCCGTGGGTGGGCAGTTCCTCCACATCGTACAGGACCAGCCCGTGGGCCTTGAAGATTTCCCGGACCGTGTAGAAGGACAGGTAGGAAAAATGCTCGTGATAAATAGTGTCGAACTGATTCTGGGCCACAAGCTGCATAAGGTGCGGGAATTCCATGGTGATGGTTCCCGAATCCTTGAGGGCGATCTTGAGGCCTTCCACAAAATCGTTGATGTCCGGTACATGGGCCAGGACATTGTTCCCAAGCAACAGGTCGGCCTGCTTGCCCTGGGCTTTCAGGTCTTTGGCCAGACTTTCGCCAAAAAACTCGCACAAAACCGGAACGCCTTTTTCCCTGGCTGCTGCGGCCGTGCCTTCCGTGGGCTCTATGCCCAAACAAGGGATCTGCTTTTCCACAAAATACTGGAGCAGATAGCCGTCGTTGGAGGCGACCTCCACCACGCGGCTGCCGGCGTTTAGGCCCAGGCGCTTGGTAATCATGTCCGCGTAATTCCGGGCGTGGGCCAGCCAGGTGGATGAAAAGGACGAAAAGTAGACGTAATCGCTGTCGAAAATTTCTTCGCTGGCCTTGTACTCATCGATCTGAACCAAAAAGCAGTTATGGCAGACAAAGAGCTTGAGCGGGAAAAAAGTTTCGGGCATGTTAAGCTGCTCTTCCGTCAAAAAAGCGTTGGACGGAGGGGCGGCGCCCAGATCAATGAATTCATGCTCCAAAGGGGTTTGACAAAAACGGCATTTCATAAAATCAGTATCCTTAAATCCCCTTAAAATCGCTTGATACGGTCGGCAAGGCCAGGTCCTTGTCCGAAATTTCCGTGACCGCCTCGGGCCAGTTTACGCCGATGGACTCGTCGTTGTAGCGAAAGCCGCCTTCGTATTCGGGCGCGTAAAACTGGGTGTGAAAGTAGATCAACTCGCTCTCCGGCCGCAGGGTTTGAAAGCCGTGGGCGAAGCCCTTGGGCAGAAACATGGCCCGGTTGTTTTCCGGGCTGAGCCTTTGGCCGAACCATTGCAAAAAGGTTTCGGAGCCTTGCCTTAAGTCCACGGCCACGTCGAAAACCTCGCCCCGCAGGCAGCGGATGATTTTATCCTCCCCATAAGGCGGGTTTTGAAAATGCAGGCCCCGGAGCGCCCCTTTATTGACCGTGACCGAATGATTCACCTGCGCGATTTCGTCCTGCAGGCCGATTTCGGCCAGCTCCTTTTTGCAGAACAGGCGCGAAAAGCGGCCCCGATGGTCCGCAAAGGGCTCCAGCTCAATGACCCACAGGCCGTTTATGGGGGTGGGATGAAACTTCATAATTCGCCCTGGACGTATTCCCTGATCTGCTTGATTGTAAAATCCAGCGGGGATTGATCCCCGGCCAGAAAATTTGCGTACCATTGTGCGGTCAGCTTCAAAGATTGGCTGATGTCCAATCTGGGCTTCCACCCGAGGTCCAGCCTGGCTTTGGAGGAATCCAGCCTTAAAAAAATGCTTTCCCTGGGATGGCCGCCTTCGCTGCCGGTCCAGCCGGGCTCATGCCCCATGGCGTCCAGAAAGCGGTTCAGAATCCAGGCCACGGGTTGGCAGTCTTCCAGGCTGGGGCCGAAGTTCCATGCGCCTGTGTATGGGGCGCCCTGCTCGTAAAGATTCCGGGCCAGCATCAAATAGCCGCGCAAGGGCTCCAGAACGTGCTGCCACGGCCTGACCGCGCCCGGGCTGCGCACTTCCACGGGCGCCTGGGCCTGGGCCGCCCGCACGGCGTCGGGGATGAGCCGGTCTTTGGCGAAGTCGCCCCCGCCGATGACGTTGCCCGCCCGCACCGTGGCCAGAGCCGCGGCGCCCGGGGCGTCAAAGTAGGATTTGGCGTAAGATTGGCTGACCAGTTCGGCGCAAGCCTTGGACCCGGCGTAAGGGTCGTGGCCGCCCAAGCGGTCGTTTTCGCGATATCCCCAATGCCATTCCTTGTTTTCGTAGCACTTGTCCGTGGTCACGTTGACCACGGCGCGGACCGCGTCTACGCTTCTGACGGCCTCCAGCAGGTTGACCGTGCCCATGACATTGGTGGAAAAGGTTCCTACGGGATCGGAATACCCCTCCCGCACAAGGCTTTGGGCGGCCATGTGAATGACGATGTCCGGCTGGAATTCCTTCATGTTCTTTGTCAGGGCGGCCAAATCCCGCACGTCGCCGGTCACGCATTGCATGCGGTTTTCCAACCCGGCCAGGGAAAACAGGCTGGGCTCGGTAGGCGGCGCCAGGGCGTAGCCCATGACCTGGGCCCCGGCCTCCAGGAGCCAAAGGCTTAGCCACGCGCCTTTAAAGCCCGTGTGTCCGGTGAGGAATATGCGTTTGTTTTTATAAAACCGATCCGTCATGGGTTTTCCTTAGTTTGGTCGCAGTCCCAAACCTTCCAAGGGGATTCGTTGCGATCCCAAAGCCCATTAAGATAATCCATGTCCCGCAGGGTGTCCATGCAGGCCCAGAATCCCGGGTGGCGATAGACCATGAGCTCGCCTTCTTCCGCCAGGCGCTCCAGGGGGCCGTATTCAAAGTCGCAGTCGTCTTCGGCGGTCAGGTAATCGAAGACCTTGCGGTTGCACACAAAAAAGCCGCCGTTGATCAGGCCTTCGGAAGCGTCGGGCTTTTCCTGGAACGAAACCACCTGGTTTCCGTCCAGCTTCAACTCGCCGAAGCGTTTCGCCGGGCTTACGCCGGTCAGGGTGACGGCCTTGCCGTGGCTTTTGTGAAAGTCCAGGAGGTCCTTGATGTTTACATCGCTCACGCCGTCGCCGTAGGTGAGCATAAACGTATCCCCCTGGATGTATTTTTGGATCTTCTTGATCCGGCCGCCCTTGAGGGTTTTGGCGCCCGTGTTGCTCAGGGTGATGCGCCAACCCGCCTCTTCGTGGCAGTCATGGATGAGCATGTTTTCGGGCTTGCCCAACTCCAGGGTGACGTCGTTGTTCACCCATTCGTAGTGGCAAAAGTATTCCTTGATCATTTCGCCCTTGTACCCCAAAGCCAGGACGAAATCGTTCAGGCCGTAATGGGAATATATCTTCATGATATGCCACAGGATGGGACGGGCGCCGATGTTCACCATGGGTTTAGGGCGGAATTCCGTTTCCTCCCTTAACCGGGTTCCAAGTCCGCCGCACAGGATGACAACTTGCATGCAGTCCTCACTTTACTCGTTTGATAAAGGCGTTGGGCCAATAGGTTACGCGGCTTTTCACGTCCCCTTCGTTAAAGGGGAAAGCCGGCTCCTCTATGATGAAATCGTCGTGAGCCTCGACCCATTCCAAAGCGGCGTCGGACGGATTGTTCCAGTCCCAATCCGTATTGGACCGGGGCGCGCCTACAAGATCCTTCATGATGCCGTCCATGGCCACGATGTAAGAGCCAGGCGTGACCAGAGGGGAATAGGCGTCCAGTTCCTTGAGGACGTGCTCCTTGGTGTGGCAGGAGTCCAACAGCACCAAAACGGTTTCGCCCGGGGCGATCTGATCCTGCACCTGGCCCAAAATCTCGGGAGCGACGGAGTCCCCCTCAACAAGGGAAATAAGGGAAAACATTTCGTGCGCCTCGATGGCCTGGCGGTTATGAGGCCGGATTTCCACGTCCACGCCGATCACCCTGCCCTTTTCCATGGCTTTGAGCAAAGAGGCGTAAAACACCAGGGAGCCGCCGTGGGCCACGCCGGTTTCCACAATCACGTCCGGCTTGACCGCATACACCACCTCCTGGATGCGAATCATGTCGTCGGGCAATTGAATGACGGGCCTGCCCATCCAGGAAAAGCCGTACACGTATTTGGCGTCCCAGCCGGACCTCAGCCAAAGTTTGCTGATGACCTCAAAGGCTTCGGCGGACCCGATTCCCATTTCCCGGACCTCGCCGCCTTCAATCACCTTGACGATATCCCCTTCCACAACAAGTTTCATGCAATCCTCATTTCGCGATTTTATAAGCCTTGACCAATGCCGGAATTTCATCCAACAGGCTTTTGCGTACGCCGCCGAACTCCTGATCCACCCTTTCGGTGGAAATCCTGGGAAACCGGATCACGGGAGAATCGGGCGCAACTTCCACCCGGCATCCCGCGGCGTCCGCAATGGCCCGGACGATTTCTCCGTGGGAGACGTTCTTTCCGCTGGCCGCGTTGTATATTCTTTCCTTGCCGTTAAGAAGCATGGCAAGCAGCAAATCCGTTGCATCTTCGATGCTGATGTAATCCTTGGCCGAGTCCAGGGCGCTTTGCAGGACTATTTCGTTTGTGTCCACGGCGGAAGCGATGATGTCCGTCAGAAAATTCCGGGAGCCGAAATCAGGGCCGTATACGTTGGACAATCGGGCCACTTTGGTTTTTTCGGACACTCTCAGGCACAGGGACTCGCCCATGGCCTTGGATAAATTGTACAAATCCGACGGGTCCAGAGGACGGGCCGTCAGCGCGTCTTCCTCTTTGGCCTCTCCGGCTCCCGAGCCGTAAAGTCTGGTGGAAGACAAATACACAAAGGACTCGAACCGGGCCTGGGCCAAAATCTCCGCCAATCGGCAGACATGAGCCTGGACCGTGTCAAAGGGGCGTTGGCGAAAGTCAGCGGTCAGGCCGATGGAGTAAACCACATGGCCAAGGTCTTTGCCTGCCAGATCTTCGTCCCGGCCCGGACAAAAGCACTCATGCCCCATGGCCCTGGCTTTTTCCGCCAGATGGGCGCCGATAAACCCGCTGCTTCCCAATATTGTCACCAATGCCATTTAGCCCCCTGCGCCTTTCGCCTAGCGGATGATCTTGGCGATGGCTTCGATTTCCCGCATGAGCTTTTCAAAGTCGGAAAAGCCCAGGGCCTGAAGCGGATCGATCCATGCGTTTTCAGGATCGGGATGCACTTCGATCAGCAGGCCGTGCGCCCCGGCTGCAATGGCGGCGCGGGACATGGCGGCCACGTAGGAGCGTTTGAATGTGGCGTGGCTGGGATCGATGATCACCGGCACGCTGGGCGCGTATTCGGCCATGGCCGGGATGGCCTGGATGTCCAGGATGGCCCGGGAGTTGACGTTGTGGGTATGAGGCACGGTCACGCCCCGTTCGCAAATGGCGTAATCATGCTTGCCGCGGGCGTCAAAATGCTCGCATACGCCCAACAGGGAGCGCAGGCTTTCGCCGTAATGCCTTTTCAGCAAAATAGGCTTGTCGCTGGTCGCCAGGGCTTCCACCAGGTCCATGTTGAACATGTGGCGGTAGCCCACCTGGAACATGTCCACGTATTTGCTCATCATATCCATGGTGTCTGCGTACATGATTTCGGAAATCACGGCCAGGCCGTATTTTTCCGCCGCTTCCTTCATGTATCCCAGGCGCTTTTCCGCCGCCTGATCCTGCTCGGACCTGGGAACCACCCGCATTCTTTCGTTGGCCGGCAGGCCGGAATCCGCATCAGGCTGCCCCAGGGGATCGCCGTAGGGAAAGGTCAGGGGCTTGTACACGCCGCCCCGGATCATCTTGGCGCCCGCTTCGCTCACGGCCTTGGCCGCCTCGAAAATCTGGGTTTTGCTTTCCACGGTGCAGGGGCCTGCCATGATGGTGAGGTCCTTGCCGCCCACTGGCACATTGCCGGCCATGATCTTGCGTTGATAATTCTTGGCCGTGGACAAAGGGATGTTATTTTCCTGGTCCGCTTGGGTTATGTCCTTCATGATTCAGGCTCCTTTGGCTGCTCTCCTACCAGGTTGCTTTTATTTAGCGTTTACCAGACTTTTTCCATGAGTTCCCTGACCGGGGCGGAGTCCGCCTCCCTAAGGCCTGCGGCGGCTGTGGCTTTGTCAAAGGCGATGACCGCCTGCTCCAGGTTCATGGCTACTCCATTCTGGGTTCTCAAACCCAGGCTTTTGGCCAGCCAAAGCATCAAGGTTTCGCGAGGCTGATAGATGATGTCCATGACGTAGGCTTTGCCCATGCCCGCCAGACGGGAAGCGGAGGCCGCAAAATTAGCGGAGACGGCTTCCCTGGCGGCTTCCAGGAATCGGGCCTGGACGTTTTCTCCCAAGGGCACGCGCAAGGAGTCGTCAACCGGCCCCAGGGGCGTGAAGTGAAGATGGGAGTATGCGCCCCGGCGGTCCCGCTTGGAGCTTTCAAAGCCCAGGCTGGAACAATTGATCACGATGTCCACGTCCCCAAAGCTGCCCGCTTCCAGAGGAAAGGGTACGGATTTGGTCTTGCACTGCACGGAAAGTTTGGCGGCCAGCTTCTCGGCGGGTTCCGGGCTGCGATTGGCAAGGTACAGGCTGCCTCCCGCGCCTATGGCGGCGGCGACATAGGCTGCCACGGCGTAGCCCGCGCCTCCGGTCCCGATCAAAAGGACGGTTTTTCCGGCAAGGTCTTCGCCGTAATCCGCCTTCAGGCAATGGATGGCGCCGGCGCCGTCCGTGTTGGTCCCCACCAGATCGTCTCCGTCGCGATAAATGCAATTGACCGCGCCAATGGCTTCGGCTTCGGGCTCCAGCCTGTCCAGAAACGGAATCAGGGTGATTTTATAGGGCATGGTCACGGCGCCGCCCATGTATCTTTTGTCCGCTTTCAGCGCGGCGGCCACCTGCTCCAGCTTTTCGGGAACCACGTCCATGGGGTGCATGAACCCGGAAATATTCAGACCGTCAAAGGCTGCGTTCCATAAAGAAGGCGACTTGGCCCCCTTGGAAGGCGACTCGCCCAGAATGGCCGCGTACATTTCCGTCGCGTCCAGATCCAATCCCTTATTTTCGATCAAGTCCGTAACCTGCGTCATAGTGGCTCTTCCTCCTTGATGCGATTTTTTTTTATCCCTTGCCCAAACGTTCCGAAACAGCGTCGCCGGGGCTGGTCCAGCCGTTGGTTTCCACGCTGCGGTATATGGCGTGCACCAGGCTGACTGTCTTAGCCGCGGAAGCAGGCGAGATGGGCGGCTCCGGATTGCCGGCCGCCAAACGGTCCACGATGTCCTGCATGAGGGGGCCGTGGGACAGGCCGTATCCGGTGGGCACGTCCTGGGAATATTTTTCGGGAACCGCGTCGTCTTCGGGATCTTTTTCCACAAAGGTCCATGTATCGATGCGGTTCAACGCGATGCCGCCTATGACCGCCATGCCTTTTTCGCCCACCACGGAAATGGAGGCCTCAAAGTCTTCGGGCCTGGCCGCGGTGGTGGCTTCGATGACGCCCATGGCGCCGCTTTCCAACTGCACCACGGCCGTGGTGGTGTCTTCGGCTTCCAGCTTGTTCAGGGCGTTTGCCTGAGCCGCGCAGATTTTGGCCACCGGGCCGCAAATCCATTCCAGGGCGTCCACATGGTGGATGGCCTGCTGGTTGATCACGCCGCCGTCCATTTTCCAGGTGCCGTGCCAGCCGTCTTCATAATAGTCCTGGTAGCGGCACCAGCGCAGGCGGATGGTTGCCAGCACAATTTTGCCGAAGCGCCCGGAGTCCACAGTCTCCTTGAGCTTGACAACGGCGGGATTCAGGCGGTTCTGGAACACCGGCGCGTACATCACGCCTTTTTCCCTGGCCAGGGCTTCCATTTCCAAAACCTCGCCGGGCAGCATGGCCGGGGGTTTTTCCACGATCACGTGCTTGCCCGCCATGATGGCCTGCCTGGTGTGCTCGGTGTGGTTTCCCGACTCGGTGCAGACCAGGACCGCGTCCACGTCCGGGGAAGACAGGATGTCATCGTACGAATCCACGACTTTGGAGCCCATGAGGGCGGCCATTTTTTCTGCCCGTTCCGGGACAAGGTCGCAAATCATGACAGCCTTTGCGTTTTTCAACTCTTTCGCGAAAACCTCTGCGTACCGGCCTGCAACAACGCGGCCTGCGCCAACTATTCCCACCCGCAACATAGCATTTTCTCCTGAAAGTCCGGTTTATTCCATGTGCGCCCGGTTAAGGAGCGGCGTTTATGCCTCTGAAAGATCGTAAACATGATCCGCTTTTTTGATGGTAGACAGCCTGTGAGCAATGACGACAAGGGTTCTGCGTCCAGCCAGATCCTCCATGGCGGCGGTGATCTCCGCCTCGGTTTCCTTGTCCAGGGCGCTGGTGGCCTCGTCAAAAATGAAGAGCTCCGGGTTGCGGATAATCACCCGTGCGATGACCACGCGCTGCCTCTGCCCACCGGAGAGCTTGGCGCCTTTATCGCCCACCACAGTGTCGTAGCCATTGGGCATGGCGGCTATAAAATCGTGAATCCTGGCTGTGCGGGCGGCCTGGATCATTTCATCCTCGGTAGCATCGGGCCTGCCCGCCAAAATGTTCCCACGGATGCTGGCGTTGAATATCACCGGCTCCTGCCCCACATACCCCACTTTTTCCCGCCATGATTTCAAGGAATAGTCCGTGAGGCTCTTACCGTCAACCGTAATCCTGCCCTTTACGGGATGATACAGCCCCAAAAGCAGATCGGCGATGGTGGACTTTCCGATCCCGGAAGGACCGATGATGGCGATCATTTTATTGGCCGGAATTTCCATGGAAAAATTCTGCAGCACGGGCTTGCCCGCCCGATAGGAAAAATCCACGTTTTCCAGTTTGATTCCCTGGGTAAGATTTTGAAAAGCCCGCCCCTCTTCCAACTCCTCCATGTCCTGGGGCTGGTGGATGACCTCGTGAATGAGCATCATCCCGGGTATGGCGGAAACGAACTTCATCCGCTGGGCCAAAACAAAAGACACGCAACTGAACATTTTTTGTCCGGCGATGACGAAAAAGCCCATCTTGGCCAGCAGGCCTGCGGCGTTGGCCCCGCCCAGGTATTGGACGTAAAAGATTACCGAAACCACACAGGTGACCACCAGGACTTCGATCAGGTTTTCGGGCATGTGGTTCATGATGGAAAACTTCGTAAAAATCTTCCGGGATGCCACAAGCTGGGTTTTCAGCAACGCGCGATAATAGCCCTCCATGCCCAGGGCTTTGACTTCCTTGATGGAGCCAAGGGCTTCCACGCCGATGAAGGCGGCTTCCTGGTCGATCCGGAGCCGCATTTTGCCGAATCGGAGGGAATACGCGTAAAGCACCTTATTGATCAGCCCAAATGCGGTAAGGGCCGCCGCGCTCATGATCAGGGTGACTTTCCAGTCCACCTTGAGCAAGACAGCGGCTATAGCCAGGCCCAGGATCAGCTTGGCGACAAGGTTAATTAATATAATAAAGGATTTGGCTACCCGAAGAGGCTCCGTGACGGCATTTTGCAGTAAAATGCCCTGTTTGGTTTCCAACACCTGGGCGTAATCCTGCCGTAAATACCGAAACAGGAGTTTGGCGGACCAGATCTCGCGCAGCTTAAAGGTAAAATGGGCGTTCATGCCGCGAAGCGCGGCGGCCAATGCATTTTTCAGCCAAAAGGCGATCAATAAAAAAAACAAGGGGACCGAGGCCCGGTACTGTTCGGGAAAGGGTGCGGCCAATGTATCGAAAAAGCTCAGGAATCCGCTTTGGGGCGCCTCGGGGGTCATCAGGTGGGAAAGCACGGGAAGAACCATGCCCAAACCCAAGGCCTCGGTGAAGGCCGCCAGGACCATCACCACCAGGATGAACACGCCCATTTTGCGGTATCCGGTGGTCAGGTCTCTGATGACCGTGAATGTATTTTTCTTTTTTTTCATAGGCTTTTGGGTATGGCCCTCGCTTAGTGTTCATTTTTTGAACACAGGAAGATTGCTCACATAACCGCTGGGAAGTCAAGGGAAAAAATCAAGCGGGCTTGGGGGCGACACCTTTGAAAAAGAGCCCGATTTATTTGAAAAACGTTGAGTTAATGATAGGTCGGTTTGTCGTCGTCCTTGCCCTTGCCGCCATCCAGGACGGTGAAGCGCTTTTTCAGGCGTTTCATTTTCCAGGCGAAGTATTGGGACTTGATCCACAGGATGGGGGAGACCCCCTGGCCGAATTTAAAGTACAGGTAACCGGCGGCCATGCCTCCCAGGTGGTAGGCGCCTGCGGGGTTGGACTTGGCCAGAAAAAGCACGGCGGTGACGATAATGGTCGCATAGCTCATGTACTTGGCTTTGATGGGCAGGACGAACATGAGCAGGATAGTCGCTTCGGGGTTTAAAAATCCGAAAACCACCACCATGGCCAGGATGCTGGGCGACATGCCCATAAAGGGTGGGGAAAAGGCCTGAACATTGGCCAGAAGCAGGCCGCAAACCAGCCCGCCTGCTGCGGAGATGTAGAAGAAAGCCAGGAATCTTTGCGGGCCGAAATATTGCTCCACGTGGTTGGAAAAAAAGAAGAACACCAGGCAGGTGAGCAAAAAGCCGATGGGGCTGTATGGGTTGTGCACAAAGGGATGGGTGAAGATCTGCCACCAATCGAAAAGCCCGCTCCCTATGGGATAGACGGCCAGGCGGCTGACTATGCCCAGGTTGAGCCAGTGGGTTGCTGCCAGTTCCAGGACGTAGATCACCGCGTATGCGATGAGCATCTTCTTACCCAGGGAGGTGAGTCCCGGACCGAAGTTCATGGAGGCGTACTGTGGATTACTCGGCATGACAAATCAAATCCATTTGTATTTTTGCGCTGTGAAATTGTTCTGCGCGCTGGGATGCTTTTAGTCCACCTTGAATCTGCCTGCAAGATCCTTGAGACTTTGCCCAAGAGACTGCAACTGGGCGGTGGCGTCCTCCAGTTGAACCGCGCCTTCCGTATTCTGCTCGCTGGCGATTCTAATGCTTTCCATGGCCTGGGTCAACTGGTCAAAGCCTACTATCTGCTGCTGGTTGGACGCAGCGATCTGGGCGGCGGACTTGGCCGAGTTTTCCACGCTTTGGGCAAGCACGGAAATGGCCTCGCCGGAACGGCTGGCCAGCTTGACGCCGGTTTCCACGGCCTTGGAGCCCCGCTCCATGGCCATGACTGCGGCGCTGGTGGAAGTCTGGATATCGTTGAGGATGGCCTTAACCTGGGACGTGGCCTGCCTGGACTGGTCTGACAGGGATTTGACTTCCTGCGCCACAACGCCGAAGCCTTTGCCGTATTCCCCGGCCTTGGAGGCCTCGATGGAGGCGTTGACGGACAGCAGGTTGGATTCGTTGGCGATTTCGTTGACCGCTTCGATGATCTCTCCGATGTTTTGGGAGTGTTCGCTCAGCTTGACAATGCTTTCGGCAATGTATTCCATTTCGTCCTTGATGCGCTGCATGCCTTCCACGGCTTCTCTGGTGGCTGCCTCGCCTTCTTCGGAAATCTGGGCGGAGTCCTCGGCCTGCCGGGCGACCAGTTCGGCTTTTTCATGAGCCAGCATGCTGGTTTGCTTGACTTCTTCGGCCGTGGTGGAAACCTGGCTCATGGTGGAGGAGTTTTCCGTGGCGCTGGCCGAAAGCTCGGACGCCGTGGCGGAAATCTGGCTGGTGGAGGTTGCCAGGATGTCGGCGTTCTCCTTGATTTTGCTCACCAAATGCTGAATTTTCTCCACAAAAACATTATAGCTGGCGGCAAGCTGGGCGATTTCGTCCTGGCCCGTGACTTCGATCCGGGCCGTAAGATCTCCTTCCCCCTCAGCTATGTTTTTCAACACAGAGGCGACTTTCCTGAGAGGCTTTCCCACCACCCTGCCTATGGAAAAATTCAGCGCCACAAAAAAAGTCAGAGCAAGCCCCAGAAGCATTCCTAACATGCCGGCCATGGTGCTGTGGACCCGGCCCTTGATGTATTCCTGGGTGATGTAGGCCCGGACCCTGCCGACCACCTTGCCGTCTTTCTTTATTTCAGCTTCCCTTTGGTAGCATTCCTGGGTGATCACATCGACGGAGGAAACCTCTTCGTACTCGCCGTTCCCCAAAGTCCTGACGCCTGTATACAACGTCCGGAATTTACCGTCCTTTTCCCCCAGTTCGACGACCACGGCATGGATGCGTTTGTCTACGGTTTCCGCACCCGTGATCTCCAGGATCAACGCCTTGTTTTTGGTCGCCGCGGCGGTTGACAGGCTTTCGGCGAGACGCAGTTTGGTGCTTTCCCCCAATTCCGTGAGGTAGCTTCTGACCTGGCTGTCGACGAATGAATAAGTAACACGAGCATACAGCAGCATGACCACGGTGATGACGATAAGAAAAACCAGGCTGATTTTGGCGCGAATAGTCCAACGCATTGTTATTATTTGCCCTTTCAGGATTATGTATGAAAATTAAAAAAACGCAACACGGGACGGGAAGAACTGCATTCTCCCGACGCTCTTCCGGCGTTGCGCTCTTGCGAACCCTAACACCCAAAAAAGTCCTGAAACTTTCCCTCCTCCCCATTTAGGCCGTCAACCAAAAAAGATTAACACAGTGCTTTCTTTTTGGCAATTTTTTTCACTAAGGAGATAAGGGCTTTATTTATATCATGATTTTGATGATTTACACACAAAACAAGGCGAAAAACAAAAAAACGCCTTGTGAAACAGGGCGCGTTTCGCAAGGCGTTATTATGATTGACGGGAATGAGGGTAAAAGGAATCAGACTTTGATCACCTTGTCCGCCAACTGCATGGACGTGACAATGTCCAGCATGTTGGTGGTTTCGCCCACCTGTTTTTGCTCCAGAATTCCGAAATGATCCAGGCAGGTGCCGCAAACCAGCACGCTTACGCCGGCTTGTTCCAGGTCCAGTATATGGGGCAAAACCTGGGAGCCTTCAATGGCCATCTTCACCCCGCTGTTCACCAGGACCAGACGCCACAACTCCGGCCCCATCTCCTTTAAGGTGGCGATGTAGTTCATCATGAGCTTTTCGCCCAGGACGTCGTCGCCCCGGCCCATGCAATCGGAGGCGGCAAGCACCATGATTTTCTTGTGGGCGCCCGGAATGTCGCAGGCCAGATAATCGGGCTCGGGCCCCGGTTCCGGAGGCTCGCCCGTGGAGGAGGCGCTGATGGTGAATACCCCGCCGCTTTCTGTCACGGCGGACTCATACCCCTGGCTTTTCAGAAAACGGGTGACATTTTCCTTGGCGGCGCCGTTATCCACCAAAACCTTGATGGTCTCCGGCCGGCCGTCTTCAACGGCTTTTTTCGTTTGTAATACAGGCGCGGGACAGGCCAATCCTTTGGCGTCTATTTCTATGGTCATGAAAACCTCCTAAAACCTCGTGGTTATAATCATGGGAGATTAACGCCGAATCCCGGCCCTGTGTCAAATTGAAAATATCGGACAAATTCAAGATGAAACATAGACAAATTCTATGCGTATTTCTCAAATGAGGGTCAAGTCCATGTTTGACCTTTGAGCCCTGGCAAGGCCGGATTTTATGAAAGGGATCAGGCGGCTTTTTGTTGGGCTTCGCAGGCAGGAATTCGATCAACGCCGTTCGTCCGCCCATCTTCCCAAATTTTTGAATTCTTTCTAGGCCGCGCCTTTTGTCGCTGGCGCGGTTTTTTTCTCTTTTCGGGTTGTTTGCCTTGATTTTCAGGAAAAAATAACCAGGCTGCGTTTGGCTTTTTCGATGGGCAGGGAGTATTCCGCCACCCTGGCTTTCAGGGGCGGGTCGTTCAGACAGGATTGATCCAGTTCCTCAAGTTCCTGGGCGCCTTTGGGGCCTTTCATGGCGATGATTTGTCCTTTGGGCGCCAGCATGGGACGGGCCCAGCTCAAGATGGCCGAAAGATCGGACAGGGCCCGGCATACCACGGCGTCAAAAAGAAGGCCTTTATCCCCCTCTGTTTTCCAGTTTTCGGCACGGATATTGTATATCTTCACGTTGGAGAGTCCCAGTTCCAGGGCTGCGTGCCTTTGAAAATTGGCTTTTTTCCGGATGGTTTCAATGGACGTCAGTTGGAGGTCCGGCCTGAAGATGGCCAGCACCAGTCCGGGAAATCCGGCGCCCGATCCGATATCGGCGACTTTTGCGCCTTCAGGAATGTAGGGAATAAGCGCCAGGGAATCGGCAAAATGCTTGACGGCCATGTCCCGCGGGTCCCTGATGGAGCTCAGGTTCACCCGGTTGTTGGCTTGGGCCAAAAGGCGGGCGAAGGCGGCGCATTTTTCCAGGGCGTTTTCATCCGGGGCCTGGCCCAGGGCTTTGGCGCCTTGGGAAAGCAGGTCCTTCCATTGGGAGTCTCCGGGTTTGATGAGCGTCATTTTTTTGTCTCCAGCTCCACCACGGTGGCGCCCCATCCCCCGGATTGAGGCGGCGCAATGCCAAACGAGCGCACCATGGGATTTTTTGACAAACAGGAATGAACGCTTTTGGCCAGGACTCCGGTTCCTTTGCCATGGATGATCCGGACGGAGAAGATACCGGCTTTGCGGCATTCCTCCAGGTAATCCTTAAGCAGGCCGGAGACCTCGCCGGGACGAAAGGTATGCAGGTCCAACTCATCGGTAATAGGGATTATAACAGGTTCCATATGCCAACAGCGCTTTGGGTTTAAGGTTTACAGGAATTTTCCTTTCATAACCGGGGGCGTTTGGCAAGGGGTAATACACATAGAGCAAGGATAGTCGAAAGCATGGAAACCAAGGAACAGAACGAAGCTGTAATCTCGCGGGAAGAATTCACCAGCGCCATGTCCGGTTTGGTGTTCAAGACTCTCCAGCTTATTTCCAAACGCGGCGAGCCTTTGACGCCGGAAATGCTCGCGGAATTGCTGATGGAGGACCCTAACTACAAGGAAGCCCTGGAAAAAGCCATCCAGGACAGGGTGGAGTCGGACGGCGTTTCCCTGACTGAGCAGGAAATCCTGCTTAGCGAAATCCAAACCCTCACTGACGAACGGAACTCCCTTGCGGAGAAGCTGAACAAATACAAAAAGGAAATTCTGGTTCAGGGAGTGGAAGAGGCGGACGAAACCTCGGAAGCGAAAGTCTGCCCGCGGCGATTTCGTTTTTTGCTGATCTCCTTTTTGAACATAGTCCGCCTGGACATGGGCCTGGGCAAGCTGGAGGAATTGGACGCCCTGGCCCAAGAAGCCCATAGGGCGGATAGCAGCGAAGTGCTTTCCCGTGTGGCCGACCGGATTTTGGATCTGGTGGAGTCGCGCCTGGAAATCGTCCATGACGAGCGCAAGCAAAACGCCGAGTTTTTAAAAGCCGTGGATGACAATCTTATCGCCATTGAAGGTCAGGTTCTTGACACCCATGCCGAAAATCAGCAATCCCATGAAGACAATCAAGCCTTTTTCGGAGAAATGGACGGCAAGGTGAAAGACGTCAGCCAGACATTGTCTTCCGGGACGGATTCGCCGGAGTTCCGGGTTAACCTGCTGGAAAAGATGCAGCTTATCAAGTCCGCCCTGGAGGAAAAGCATGCCAGGGACGTCAAGCGCCTCAACAACGCCAACAGCCGCATGACCAAGCTGAAAAAAAGCCTGAAGTCCCTTATGAGGCAGGTGGGCGAGGCCCAAAGCAGGGCGCGGATATTGGAAGAACAGGCCATGGTGGACGCCTTGACGGAAATTCCCAATCGCCGGGCTTACGAAGAAAGGCTTGCCCAGGAGTGGTCCCGCTATCAGCGGTCGGGCAGCGCTTTTTCCATGCTAATGGTGGACCTGGACCGATTCAAAAGCATCAACGACACCTTCGGCCACGCCGTGGGAGACACCTGCCTGCAGGGCGTGGTGAGCCTGTTAAAGCCCAACCTGCGCAGTTCGGATTTTCTGGCCCGGTTCGGCGGCGAGGAATTTGTGATCATCCTGCCGGACACAACCAGGGAAGGCGCGGTCATGGCCGGAGAAAAGCTGCGCAAGAAAGTGGAAAAGGCCAACTTCGTCTACGACGGGGAAAAGGTGAACGTCACCATTTCCGTGGGAGGAACCAAGGTCAGGGAGGCGGATAAAGACACCAACGATCTTTTCATCCGCCTGGACGAAGCCATGTATCAGGCCAAGGAATCCGGCCGAAACCGCATGATTTGGCAGGATTGAGCAAACTCATCATTTTTTAAAGATTCCGCATGGCGCCGGGACATTGTTTTTGGCGCCATTTTATTTGATCGATGCGGGTTTAGGCCGCCTAAAAAATCATCCCTTTTTCCAGCCCTTGAGGCTCCAGGCCAGAAACAAAACCGCGGAGAGGGTCATGACCGCGGAAAACACGCCAATGCCCGGGATGCCCATCCTTTCCCACAAAAAGCCGCCCATGAGGGTGCCGAAGGACCTGCCCAGGCCTGCAAAGGACAACAATCCGCTCATGAGCGTGGCCCGGTAGGCCGGCAGCAGTTCAGTGCTTAAGGCCAGGGTGGAGACGATGGTGAACTCAAAGGCCATGAAAACCAGGAATATTCCGGATAACGCCGAAGGCAGGGAAAAGCTGAGGACCGGCAGCAGGCAGTAGCTGGCTGCGCAGCAGATTCCGCCCAGCATGATGGCCCGGGGCAGCCCGATCTTGTCGGACAGGCTGGCGGTCAGGCCTTCTCCGCAAAGCTCGGCCAGTCCGATGATTCCCGCGCCCATGCCAAGGGCGGCGATTCCCAGGCCGAAGGATTCCTCCATCCAGGCGCCGCTGGCTATGAACAGGCAATCGTTGCCCGCGCAAAGGAAAAACGAAAAGCCCAGGATGCCCAGGCATGAACGCTCCCGCACCAGGGCTTTCCAGGCGGTCTTGTACCCCACGCCCTTGCCGGAAGCAGTCGGCGCTTTTTCTCCGGGGATGAAAAAAAACAGCAGAACCATCCCGCCCAGGCACAGGCAGCCTAAAATAATGAAAGGAGAACGCCAGCCCCATTTTTCAATGGCGTAGCCTATGAGTGGTATGCCGATAAGCATGCTGGCGGCCCAGGCCACCTCCAGCAGGCCCACGACCATGCCTCGTTTTTCAAAGGGGATATGCTTGCCCACATAAGCCTGCAGCGCAGGATCGAAAATGCTCTTTCCCAGGCCCACCAGCAACAGGGCGGCCATGACCATGCCGTATTGGGGAACCAGGCCTCCGGCCAGAAGCACCAGGGACAGCATGCCCATGGCCAGCAGCATCATGGGCTTGTACCCGACCCGATCCGCGGCCGGCCCTATGGCCACGCCGGATAATGTGGTAAACTGGTTCAATGCCAAAATAGAGCTGATTGCAGTCAGGGGGACGCCCAGCCCTCTGGCCAGGACCGGAGCGAATGGATAGGCGAAACGCCGTGACACGTTGAGCAGAAAGCGGCAATATGTGGCTAAGGCGAAGCGGAAAAACATGCTGAAAGACCTTTTTTGTCCAAAATAAAAGAACTTATTCTGCCAGCATAGTCCGGAAAAAGCAATCCTATAGGCAAGAGCCTCTTTTTTTCCCGGTTTTCCCGCCCGTACCTAACCATGTATTGCTTTGAGGGCAGCGAGATAAAACCAAGCGCGGTATTGGGGAAAATCGCCAGCTGCATGCTGGTTGCGGCGATTTTGTTTGTCATGGCTGCAAGCCCCGCCGGCGCCCAGTCGGAGCTTTGTAAGGGCGCCCCAAAAGCCAGGTGCGTGTTCCTTTTTATCGGCATCGGCTGGACGTCCTACTCCCATACCGGCGTGCCCGTCGCCGCCTCCGCCATGGGGGGGGGGGATGCGAAATCTTCAAAGGCTTATACGACAACACGGACATCCCCAAAAAAAATCGCCTCCACCATAAACGTGGAATTTTAAAAGAGACGAAGGAACAATTTCGGCGCGGGGCGAATCAATACGAATTTAACAAGAGCCAAACATAATTCCAACACAACTGAGGCAATCTCGTCTCAGCCCTTTGGGCGTTTTCCAAATAAAACCCGACCATATTATGTGCTAAGGAGAACGAGATGAAACCAAGATCAGGATTTGGAAGAATTGCAGGCTGTTTGCTTATGGCGGCGGCCCTTTTTATTATGGCTGCAGGCCCGGTTTGCGCGGAAGCGGAGATGTACAAGGGCTTCAGAAAGGCGAAATACGTGTTCCTGTTCATCGGAGACGGCATGGGCATGCCCCAGCGCTCGGCCGCTGAGGTGTATCTTTCCGACGAAGCCAACGGCGGAAGCCAGAAATTGCTGGCCATGAATCAATTTCCCGCCCAGGGCGTCACCACCACCCACGCCAACAACCGTTTCATCACCGGCTCCGCGGCTTCCGCCACCGCCATGGCATGCGGCGTCAAGACCAACATCAACTTCATCGGCGTGGATCCTGAGTTGAATCCCGTCCCCACCATCGCCGAAGTCGCCAAGGAAAAAGGCATGTCCGTGGGCATCGTCTCCAGCGTTTCCATTGACCACGCCACCCCGGCCGCTTTTTACGCGCATCAGCCCACCCGCAAGATGTATCACGAAATCGACGTGGACCTGGCTGAGAGCGGTTTTGATTACTTCGGCGGCGGCGGATTTGTAGACCCCACGGGAAAAAAATCCAAAGCCCCCCAGGGCGACGCTCTGGAAATCGCCAAAAGGCGCGGCTACACCATCATCACGGACAAAACTGAATTCATGAATTATGACGGCGACAAGCTGATTGCCTACAATAACAGGCTTCCTGACGGAAAGGCCCTGCCCTACGCCATTGACAACTCCGCCCTGGACATCAACCTGGAGGAATTCACCCAAAAAGGCATCGACATCCTGAGCAAGAACAAAAATGGATTTTTCCTGATGGTGGAAGGCGGCAAAATCGACTGGGCCTGCCACGCCAACGACGCGGTTTCCGCAATTCAAGACACCTTGGCTTTTGACAACTCCATCAAAGCCGCCCTGGACTTCTACAAGGAACACCCCAAAAACACCCTGATCATCGTCACCGGCGACCATGAGTGCGGCGGCATGACCCTGGGCTTTGCAGGAACCGTGTACTCCACCCAGTTTGACGTGCTGAGCAAGCAGCGCTTGTCCTTCCAGGCTTTCACCGATCACATTGTGGACAAATACAAGAAAGAACACGCCAAAGACGGCGGCGACTTCAACGACATCGTTCCCATGTTGAGCTACTACTTCGGCCTGGAAACCCAGGGCGAAGGCCCCATGGTCCTCAAGGATTTCGAACTGGCGGAACTGAATAAGGCTTTCCAGCAGACCATGAAGGGCGACAAGATCAAGGCCGGAACCCAGGAATACCTGCTTTACGGCTCCTACGATCCCCTGACCATGAAGGTCACCCACATCCTGAACCAGAAAGCCGGCATCGGCTGGACGTCCTACTCCCATACCGGCGTGCCCATCACCACCTCCGCCATGGGCCTTGGATGCGAAATCTTCAACGGCTTTTACGACAACACGGACATTCCCAAGAAAATCGCCTCCATCATGGGTGTGGAGCTCTAATTGGGACGAAGTATAAATTTCAGTGCGGGGCGCATAGTCCCGTACTGATTTGAGGCAGCGGCTTCTTTACAAATCCGCCGGGTTGGGCGATGATGCGCCTTTCCCGGCGGTTTTATTATAAGCTCATAAATTACCATCTGCCAAATGAGGGGGCTTTTGTGAAACGAGACCTGATTCTCACCCTGTTTTTCGTGGTCATGACCCTGGTTGTCATGGCTTTGCCCACGGGATTTTCGGACCGGGGAGACGCCAAGGCGGTCCGGTGCAAAGGGAAAGTGCTTGAGACGGACAACTCCCTGCTGCGCCAATACGGCATCGTGCGCATGGGCGCCCAATCCCTGGAGGTCGAGCTCTTGAACGGGCCGTTTAAGGGGGAAATCGTTTCCGCTGAAAATCATGTGACCGGCAAGATGGACATCGACAAAATTTTCCTGCCCGGCGACAAAGCCTACATGGTCTTGACGACTAAGGACGGGGCCGTGGCCTACGCCAATGCCATGGACCACTACCGGCTGGACGTGGAGTTGGTGCTTTTATCCTTGTTTTTTTTGCTGCTGATATTGTTCGGAGGCTGGACCGGCGCCAAGGCCATATTATCGTTTATCTTTTCAGCGGCGGTCATCTGGCAGATCATGGTCCCCATGTTCCTCAAGGGTTACAATCCCATTGTGACGGCCGTGGCCGTGGTGACGGTGGTGAGCGCGGCGGTGATTTTTCTTGTGGGGGGATTGAGCAAGCAGGGATTTGTCGCTTTTGCCGGGGCTGTGGCCGGAGTGGTCACCACCTGTGTGCTGGCCCTGGCTTTCGGAGGCGCCTTTAAGCTGCACGGCGCGGTGAGGCCGTTCAGCGAAACCCTCCTTTATTGCGGCTTCGCCGATATATCCCTTACCCAGGTTTTTCTGGCTTCCGTGTTTATCGCCTCGTCCGGAGCGGTCATGGATCTGGCCATGGACGTGGCTTCGGCCATGAACGAGCTGGCCCTCAAAAGGCCGGACATGGACTTTTGGGAATCCCTCAGATCAGGCCTGGCCGTGGGCAGGGCTGTTGTGGGAACCATGACCACCACCCTGCTTTTCGCCTATTCGGGGGGATACATCACCCTGTTGATGGTGTTCATGGCCCAGGGCGTCGCCTTGGGAAACCTGTTTAACCTGAACTATGTGTCTGCGGAGATTTTAAACACCCTGGTGGGCAGTTTTGGACTGATTACGGTGGCGCCGTTCACCGCGCTCGCCGGCGCCCTGGTTTTCACCAGGGGCCGGAAAAGCGGCGCAGATTTGCAGACAGCCGAATAATTAACGGCCGGGAACGATAATCCGGGATTCCTCGCGCTGCATGATTTCCTGCTCGCGCTGCATTTGCTGAATTCTGTCCACCATTTCTTTGAGGGACTTTTCCATGGCGGCGGGAAAGGCCTTGATGGCCTCTTCCAGGGTTTCCACTTCCAGGGTTTCCTGGATGGGCACAGGGCCCTGGGAAGACATAAGCTGGGTGTGGCCGATGAAGATGGTTTTCCTGTCCGGGTCTTCGGACCCGTCCGTTTTAATAGGGACCAATCTCCTGATAGACGCCACCTTCATGTCCGTAATGGACTCTTCCCGGTACAGGTTGCTTTCGTCTACAGTGAAATCGATGTCCAAGCCTTGATCGCTCATTATTTGTGCCTCCGATGATTGGGTGATCCGGTATACTCCGGCTTATCCGCAGCATTTTTTATATTTTTTTCCGCTTCCGCAAGGGCAGGGATCGTTGCGGCCGACCTTGGGCTTATCCCGCTTGACCGGCTTGGGCGCCACGGCCTCGCCGTCCACAAAATACCATTTGCCGTCAATCTTGCGGAAGTCAGCCAGTTCGTGGTGTTTCGTCCTGGCGTTTTTCTGGCTGTAATCGGCGATAAACTCCACCTGGCCGGCTTCGTCGTCTTCGCCGCCCTTGAAGGTGGAGACGATTTCCAGGCTGTGCCATTCGGAGTTTTCAGCCCAATCCCTGGCGCTGTTCTCGTCAAAGTCATCGTTGTTATCAGGGTCGATGGTGTCCCTGATGTAGTCTATTTCAGCCAGGGTGTAGGCCGTATATCTGGAGCGCATCAATTGCTCGGCGGTTTTTGCATAATCGCCGCCCTTGATAAAGGGCTCGCAGCATTGTGCATATTCTTTTTCGGACCCGCAGGGGCACTGACTCATTTTTTTATTCCTTTCAGTCTTCCAGTCCGGCGACCTGGCCGGAGGAGTAGCGTCTTGCCAATTCAATATACAGTTTGGCGGCCATGACGTTGGATTCCACCTCATCATCCGTCAACTCCCGGACGAACCGCGCAGGCACGCCTTGTATCAGGGATCTGGGCGGGAACTTTTTATTGTAGGAAACCAAAGCATTGGCTGCAACGATGCTGTCCCGGCCGATTTCAACTCCCGTCATTATGGTGGAGTTCATGCCGACCATGACGTTATCGCCGATTTTGGCGCCCCGGATGACGGCGCCGTGGCCGACGGTGCAGCCGTTTCCAATATCAGCTCCCATGCCGAGATCGGAATGAACCACCACGCAGTCCTGGATATTGGTTCCTTCGCCCACGGAAATCCGGCCTTCGTCGCCGCGCATCACCGCATTGTACCACACCCCGGAGCCCTGGGCGATAACCACGTCTCCCCGCAATCTGGCCCCGTCTGCTATAAACGCGGTTTCATGAACCGCGGGCTTCAATTTTTCCTGTTCCATGACGTCTCCCTTTTGACAAAATGCGACACCGGGTAAATCTGGCAAGGAGCTTTATCACGGTCGCAACCGCTGTTCAAGGCCGGGTAAAGAGGTTTTTTAACTTACGGGGTAAATAATTGCTTTTATGCGGGATTAAACCGAGGCGTCCAAGGCTTCCCTGACGATGCTGGAAAAACGAAACAATTCAAGCGGTTTCATCATATACCCCCGGATGCCCAGCGTTTTCGCCTTTTCCTCGGATATGATCTCGCTGTATCCGGTGCAAAGCACAATGGGGGTATCGGGTTTTATTTCCAAAATCTTTTGGGCCAACACGCCGCCCGTCATATAAGGCATGGTCTGATCCGTGACGACGCAATCAAAGGCGCCGGGGTTTTGTGTGAACTCCTGCAGGGCTTCGTTGGGATTGAGAAAGGTGACGACTTGATACCCCAGGTGCTCCAGCATTTGCTTGCCCAACTGAAGGAGGTCGGGCTCGTCGTCGACGAAAAGAATGCGTTCCTGGCCGCGGGGCGCAGGAAGGATTTCGTCTTGGTCATCCACGTCGCAAGTATCGGTTTCCGGCAAATAGACCCGAAAGGAGGAGCCCTCGCCCAGCGTGCTTTTTACTGTAATAACGCCTCCATGGCTATTGACGATCCCCTGGACCACGGCCAGGCCCAGGCCGGCGCCCTCGCCCATTCCCTTGGTGGTAAAATAAGGGTCGAAAATCCGTTCCATGGTTTGGGCGTCCATGCCATGTCCGGTATCCGATACGGTCAGGCGCAAATACCGTCCAGGGGCCATTCCCGGGTCCGGCAGAGGCTCATCCGGCTCGAAGGCTTTGTTTTCCAAGCGCACTTCCAAAACGCCGCCGGCGTTGCGCATGGCGTGAAAGGCGTTGGTGCAAAGGTTCATGAGCACTTGGTGCAGGGCCGTGGGGTCGGCCAGCACCTTGCCCATCTCCTTTTTTATGTAACGGCGGAAGGTAATGGTGGAAGGCAGGGAGGCGCGCAGGAGCTTGAGGGCCTCGTTGACCACCAGATCCATTTGGACGGGTTTTTGCTCCTGCCCCTTTTGACGGGAGAAGGTCAAAATCTGTCCCACAAGATCCTTGGCCCGATGCGAGGCTTTCAGGACCTGCAGCAGGTTGTTGTGGGCCATGGAGCCTTCCGGGATTTCCATGGTGCACATTTCCGTGTATCCCATGATGGCCGAAAGGATATTATTGAAATCGTGGGCTATGCCGCTTGCCAGGGTGCCGATGGCCTCCGCTTTTTGGGCCTGCTGCAATTGGGACTCCAGGCGGAGCTTTTCCTCTTCCGCCTGTTTTTGGGCGGTGACGTCCCTGGCGAACACGGCCACGCGGTCCACATGGTCTTCCTGGTCGTGTATGGGGTAAACCAAAACGTCGTAAAACCGGTTGTTTCTTTCATCCGAGTAGCGGAGGGATTTGCCTGTATCCAAAACCGCCTGAATTTGCGCCTGCTCCAGACTGGGCATGTATTTTTGAGGCAGGTCCCAAACGCATTCGCTTAAAGCGTCGTCCACGGAGCTCCGTAAATTGGATGCGCAGGTCTGATTAAGGGCCAGGATGGCCCCCTGCCGGTCCAAAAGCACCACCGAATCCGTGGAGGCGTTAAGCAGAGCCCGGGCCATTTCGTTGCTTTCACGCAGGGCGGTTTCTATATTCTTGCGTTCGGTGACGTCAATGGCCACGCTGATCACGCCGGCAATTTCTCCGTTTTGCTTTCTGAGGGGCTCCGTATGGGCCTGAAAAGTCCTTTGGGACCAGACGATTTCGTAAGCGCTGGATATGCCTTTCAGGGCCGCCTGGTGGGCCCTGATGGGGGGAAAATCGGGAGTGGAAATAGCGAAAAAATCCTCCAGGCTCATACCGGGCGTCTGGGTGGATTCCAGGCCTATACTGCCCAAGGCGGCGCCCAGGGACAGGGTGTTGCGCAGATTCACGTCCGTGGTCCACATCATGGCGCCGGGCATTTGCGCCAACAGGACGCGCAGGCGAAGCCGGGAATCGTTAAGGGCTTCCTGGGCTATCCTTTGGTCGGTCACGTCAAAAAAGATGCCCAGCATCCCCCTGAGTACGCCGCGGGAGTACACGGGGGACAGGATATTGTAAAAAATCCTTGCGTCCAAATCCCCATCCCCGGTTTGCATCTCCCAGGCGACGGTCTGGCCTTTGACAACCTTGGATTTATTTTCTTTAAGCAGCTTTACGCCGGACTCGGGAAGTCCTTTGGTGATGTCCGAGCCTTTCAAGGCTTCGCCCCAATGCCTTCTGGAAAGATTGCTTTGCAGGATGATCTGGTCCTGGAGATCCTGCACCCAGAAATCAAACGGAAGATTTTCCAGCATGCTTCTGGAAAAAAACTCCCCGTCCCATTGGGCCCGGTGAAGTTCGTCCTCCAGGTCTGCAACTTGCTGCTGCAGGCTTTGAACCTGGGCTTCCAGTTCTTCGTAAGTCGGCTTACCCGGCATGTTTTTCTCCTTGGCCTGGCTGATGCCCGGAGACAACCAAATTATACTGCCTTAAAAAAACGAAACCAACCTAAGTTGACCATTGCAGGAACGAGCAGGACGTCTGCCGCCAGGGCCGCGATCAGGCACAAAGGCAGCAGGGTTCCGAAAATCTGCACGCTGAAATAGCTTGCGAAAGAAAAAACCGAGAAACCGGCCGCCAAAATCACCGATGACATGATGATGGCCCGGCCGGAATAATGCAAAGTATTTCTTATTGCTTCCAGGGGATTAGCCATTTTAACGGCTTCCAAACGTAAACGCAACAAGAAATGTATGGTGTCGTCTACTCCAATGCCTAGAGCAACCATTAACACGCTGAGAGTATCCGTGTCTACTATATCCCAGAAAAGGCCCACGTACCCGAGCAGGACTAGTAAAGGCAAGATATTCGGGAGCATGGACAGGAGGCCTGCGCCGATTTTTCTCAGGGCCAGAACCATCATGACGGCAATAGTCCCCAGGGCGAAAGCCAGGCCTTTTCTCTGGCCGGCCAGGATGTCGTCCACCCAGTCGCCCAGGAGAAAATCCAGGCCCAGAGGATCCACTGTCAGACTATCGCCGAAACGGGCCTTTCCTTCGCGGGCGATGGCCCGGCCCGTCTCCGACGCGGCGATAACCCCGTTGTCCGCCAATCGCGCTTTAAGGACCATGCTTGTGTGTTCGTAGTTGATGAATCGTTCCAGATCCCGTCCGCCTTGCATTTCAAACAGCAAAAGCAATTGCGCCAGCCCCTCCCTGGTGGGAGGCAGGGGATGCTCCGCCGCCATTTCGGGGTTTATCTCCCGGTACAGCTTTCTCACCAGATCCACCACGGAAACCACGTTGTTCACAGGCTCCAGGTTTTCGATCCAGATCTCAAAGCCGGCGATTTCGGCGAAGGTCTCCGGGTTCAAAAGCCCTTCCGCCTCATCGGTTTCCACATAGATGTTCAAGGGAATCACCCCAGGAAATTTTTCCTCAAAATATCTTAGCGAGGTTTGCAGAGGATGGTCTTTGGAAAAGCGTTTGGAAAACTGGGTTTCGAAATGAACCTGGGTGAGTCCGTAAACGGAAACGGCCATGAGCACAAAAAACGCAAACACCACCGAGCGGGAATACCGCGTGCTCACCAAAAAGCAGGCGTCCAGGGCGCCGTCCAGCAGGCCTTGCACCTTTGAGACGGAGCCTTTTCTCCATTCCTTGGGCCGGGGGATTATGGAAAAAAAGATGGGAACCAGGGTCAGCGCCGTAAACAGGGCGGCTGCCACGCCAAAGCCCATGAGCAGCCCCACCTGCTTGAACACCGGGGAAGGAACCAGGGTCATGGACGCAAAGCCCAGAAAGGTGGTGCCGGAGGTATAGGCGCAGGCCACGCCCACTTCCTCGCCGGAGCGCAAAATGGCTTCGTTTTTGTCCAGGCCCTTTGCCAATTCCAGCAAATAGGCGCTGCACAGGTGAACGACGTCTCCAAAACAGGTTATGAGCACCAGGGTGGGAACCATGGTGGTGAAGATGTTCAAGTGTCCGTAAAGGCGAACGGCCAGCCCCATGGTCCAGATAATGGATAAAAAGGTAATGGCCAGAGTGATGCAGACGGGCCACAAACGCCGGAACATAAGATACACGAAAAAAAGGAGGATGAGAGCTGAAAAAGGAAGGATGGTCCGGACGGAAAACAGGGATTCCTCATAGATATAGGAAAAAACCGCCATCAGGCCGCCGCGGTGAAAATTTTCCACGCCAAAGCCCTGTTTTTCAAAAGCGTCCATAACCCCATGAAACATTTGAGGGGCTTTTTCAAGGCCCTGGTCCTCCGAGGCGAACTCCACAACAACCAGCACGGTTCCGGCGTCGCGGCTCAGCAGCCAGTCCTTGGTAATGGGATCGTTGATCAGGGTAAGGACGACCTCTTGCAGCCTTTCCGGGTGCTCCTCCATCAAATCGGCGTAATCCTCGATAATCAAATCGTCCCCAACCGATTCAATGTGCTGGGCGGAGATGATGCTGTCCACTTTTACGACGCCTGGCTGGGACTCTATGTCAGCCACGGCCTTGCGCAGCCTGGCAATGCCGGCCGGAGTCAGGGCGTCCTTTTCGGCGTAGGCGGCCAGGATGAGGTTGTCCCCGCCGAATTCCAGATTTTTTTGGATATACCGTTCATAGTGGGGATTGTGGGAGAAAAAAAGCTCCCCCACGCTGGAGGAAATGGCTGCGTCAAAGAGATGCCGTCCCAAAAACGCAGTAACCAGCGCAAAGAGCAAAACCACAATCAATCGATGATTCAGCACGAATCGGATATACCGGTTCATTGAATTCCTAATCCAGGATTTCTCTGATTTTTTGCGAAAGTTCTTCCAGGTTGAACGGTTTTTGGATAAAGCCGTCGCAGCCCTTTTCTATGATGGATGAGGCCTGACCGTTGAGCGAATAGCCGCTGGAAAGCAAAACCCTGACGTCTGGCCGGATTTCCGTTAAGTGGTCGTATAGTTCAATGCCCTGCATTTCGGGCATGATCATATCCATGATGACCAGGTCGATTTTTGGGGCTTGATCCCGAAAAATTTCAAGGGCTTCATGGGGGGACCGGGCGACAAACACCTGGTATCCCAAGGCGCGGAGGATTTCCTCCCCGGTTGTTATGATGACTTCCTCATCGTCTATCAGAAGGATGGTTTCCGTCCCGTGGACCACCTTGGCTTCCGGCTCGATTTCCTCCATCACATCCTTGGAGGACGCGGGCAGATAGATGTTGAATGTGGCGCCCTGCCCTTCCTGGCTGTATACGTTAATGATCCCGACGTGGTTTTGAATGATGCCGTAAGCCGAGGCCAGGCCCAGCCCGGTTCCCCGGGAAATTTCCTTGGTGGTGAAGAAGGGGTCGAAAACCCTTTTCCGGACCTCAGGGCTCATCCCGGAGCCAGTGTCCGTGACCGAAAGCCTGACGTATTTTCCAGGCGGTATGCCGTAGGATGAGGCGAATCTTTGGTCCAGGACCACGTTTTCGGAACGGATGTAAATAATGCCTCCGCCGGACATGGCCTGCCACGCGTTAACCAAAAGGTTAAGCAGAACCTGCTCTATCTGGCCGTGGTCCACCTCAACGGGCCAGGCGTCAGCCTGGAGATTCTCCTTGATGCGGATTTCCTTGCGCGTCCTGCCGAACATGGAGGAAGTGCGGGACACCAGGTCGTTCAGATTGGCGGCCGTGACCTGGTATTTGCCGCTTCGGGCGAATCCGAGCAGCTGCCTTGTCAGGCCCGTGGCGTTTTTTATGTGCTGCTCGATGTTCTTGATGCGGCCGTACAAGGGGTTGGAGGGCTCCAGTTTAAGGAGCATAAGGCTCAGGTTGCCCTGGATGCCCATGAGCAGGTTATTGAAATCATGGGCCACGCCCCCGGCCAGGGTGCCCATGGCCTCCAGCTTTTGGGCCTGTTGCAGGCGCTCTTCCAGCTTGAGCCTGTCCTCCTCGGCCTTGCGGCGTTCGGTAATATCGCGGGAGATGCCCAGGATGCCGAAAACCTGGCCGTCGTCGTCCCGCATAAAAGAGCATGCGGACTCACTCCAGACCGTTCCGCCGTCTCTTTTCAGAAACTCCATGTCCAGGACGATGCTCCTGGGTTCAGGCTCCGGGTCCGTCAGTTCTTTTTCCAACTCCTCCGTAAAAATATGCAGGACGTCCTGGGTGGACTCCCGGGTAAGGACTTCGGAAAAATCCTGCTGCAGAACTTCTTCGGGCGTGTAACCGCGCATGCGAAAAACGGAGGGGCTGACATAGGTCCATTTTAGGTTCAGGTCCGTGGTCCAGATAACGTCGTTGGTGTTTTCGGCCACCAGCCGGTAACGCTCCTCGCTGCCTTTCAGGGCCTTGGTTACAGCGATTTTCTCGGTGATGTCCGTATAAATGCCGATCAGGCCCAGAAGGTTTCCGAACTTGTCGGAGACCACATTGGCGCGCAAGTCCGTCAGAATGTGCCGGCCCTTATTGGAGCGGGTCATGACTTCTCCGGTCCAGGAGCCTTGTTCTATCAGGCCGGACGCCACTTCATCGCCCTGCCTGGGTTCCGCAAAAACCGATAGCAGCCCCCCGGCCTCCACCAGGTCCTTTGGCCAGCGGTATCCGAAAAGATTGGCAAAGGCCTCGTTGTGATAAAAATGGACGAATTTTGCATCGCACATGGCGATGGCGTCGGAAGAGCTTTCCACGGCCCTCTGGATAAAAAGGCGTTCCTCCTCAGCGGCCTTTTGCGAGGAAATGTCCCGGGTCAGGCCCACAACGCCTATAGGGACGCCGGAACCGTCGCGCAGAAAAGCGCCGGTGTTTTCCGCCCAAAAAGGAGGCCCGTTTTTGCGTTTGATCTGCACTTCAAACTGAACGGAGGCGGGAGTTTTTCCCGGATCTTCCAAATCCAGGGCTTGCTGGGTTCTCAAAACGGTCATGCCCAGGGACGCTGAATCCGGCGTGAGAATTTCATCAAAGCCCATGGCCAAAGCCTCTTCCGGCGTAAAGCCCGTCAAGGTTTCAACGGAAGGGCTGATGTGGGTGAGGCGCAGGTCCAGGTCCGCCGTCCACATGATAAAGCCTGCGTTATCCGCCAGCACCTGATATCTTTCCTCGTTTTGCTTGAGCTGCTCCTGGGCGAAGGAGGCCTTTACGACCTGATCCACCGCATAGCCGGTCATGAAGGCAGTAATGGCCAGAAATCCATACTCCAAGGTGTACGGAAGCGGGGACATGCCAAGGGACACAAAGATATCGCTGGTCACGCACGAAAACATTATGAAAAGCGCCAGAGCCAGGAACCTGGCCTTTTTTTTCGGCCCAACCTTATAGAACCGGAACCCCACGAATAAAATGTAGGCCATGCATATGAGCCCCGCCAGGTTGGCGGCGAGCATAACCGGCCCCAATTCGGCCTCGTAGTAAACGGCTGTAATTCCAAAGGGGAGATTTTTTGTCTTAATCAGGGGGTGAGACAAGGAAAAAAGAAGGTCTCCGGTGTACAAATATCCCACAGACAAGCACAATACGCCTACGATGGTAAAGAACCAAAGGGCCTTGGGGGGCACCATTTGGGTGAAGTCGTGGACGAACCATAGGAAGAAAATCATGCTCAGAAAAAGCAAATACATCTGAGCGCGTTGCCAGGCCATGCCTTCTGCTACGGAAGTGGAGTTGTAAAGGCCTGCACAAGCGATTCCATAAAGGGAAAACACAACGCATGTGAGGGCGAAGGTAAGATTTTGTCTGTGGCGCCTGTCTCTGTCATAAATGAACAGATGAAACAGCCCGGAAAAAAAGGTTACAGCTGCTGCGGCCGCCGCTGGTACGGATAGAATGTGCATGGATTGAGCCCCGGCCAAACCTCCAAAGCCCATCATTACGGGTTATAATGGATGCGCCAGACGCAACTATCTGACGCCGTTTGGCTAATGATCTTAGTAAGATTCAGCCTAACATAATTCAGATTTCCTGGCTACTTATTATTCATTGTCATGTAAAGCGGCCAATTCCGTGAGCTCCCGGTCAAATTCCAGCACACGGTTTTCCCATGCATGACAAGCCATGGCGGAAGAAATCAAAGGCCGGTCCTGGATGTAGTTCTCCGGCTCGGACAACATGGCTTCCAGCCTGGATTCCAATTCCTCCTGGCCGTCGTACAAATACTTGGCATGAAATTCATCGGGCAGGACTTCAGGATAGGCCAACCTGTCGGGCAGCAGGGGCAGGCATCCGCTGCGCATGGCCTCCACCACGGAAATGCCGAAGTTTTCCTGGTTGGCCGTGCTTACGATAACCAAGCCCTTTTTCAGCCAGTCAAAATACGCCTCCCGGCTTTCCACAAACCCGAACACGGCGATGCGATGGGGTATGCGCTCTTTGGCCCACAGGAACTCCTTGGGCTGCACCTGAAAGTTCTCCCCCATGAGGGCCACGGAAAAATCCACGCCTTTCTCATCCAGGGAATACAGGGCTTTAAAAAAGCTCTCCGGGTTTTTATCGAACTCCCAACGGTGGTTCCAGATGATCAGGGGCGGCTCCTGGGGGGCTTCCAGGGGGAGACCTCCTCCGGGAAACCGGCAGCCCGGCTGGATGACATGGGATTTTTCCCGAATGGCCTGGGTCACCCACGTGGGATTGTATTCGGGCATCATGTTTATGAACCCGGGCAGGGCGTCGAAAAAGGCGTTAAAATGGGTCCGGGAGTTGAACAATATGCGGTCCGCGGCCAGGCCGGTTGAGATGTCGGTGAATCCGAACTGAAAATCCATGCTTTCGCCGGGCGCCAGGGGGTATGTGATCTGATTTTCGTGAAAGTAAACCAGGCAGGGCGGAACGTTTTGAGGGTGCAGGGCCTTGAAATCGGACAAGGACAGCAGGTCCGTGGCGATGATCCCGTCATAGGCGGAAAGGTCGGGAATCTTTTTGATGAAATGAAGGGCCGCGCCCCGCATTCTCCACTTCCAGAATCGTGCGGGAAGGGTTGCAAGATCTATTTCGTGGCTGGAGGCTTCCACCAATCCCCGGGCGAAATCCCGGTGCGAGCCTCCGTAAAAGGGCTCCAAAAACAAAAACTTCATGGTTATTCCGATTATTCGAACAGGGGATGAAAGCCCCCCGCTCCTATTGGTTTCAGGGCGTCTGCTTATGCAGTCCGCGCTGTTTTTGCCAGTTATACACCATGCCGCAGGTTGCGGCGGCCCGCTCGGCGGATTCAAAAAACGGAACGCCCGCCTGGCAGAATTCCTGAGCGCATTCCGCTTCAAATCCCGGAATTTTGATCATGACAAAGGGCTTGCCAGCGGTTTTGTACACGTCAATCAGGGCCTGGGTCAAGGCGTGGTTGGTCTCCAGGGAAAGCCCGATGGGCGCGGCCATGACAATATCCACATTGGGATCTTCGGCCATAATTTGAGCGGCCCGGATATACAGGCTCATGTCCAGGGAGGAATTCATGCCGATGTCCACGGGATTTTTCAGGCTGGTGCCGGTTTGGGGCACAAACTCCGCCAGCTTCTCCCTGGACTCGGTTGAAAGCGCAGCCAGGCTAAGGCCGGCCCTGCCGCACGCCTGGGCGGCGGAGACGGCCAGCCCGCCGGGTCCGGAAATGATGGCGGCCCTGCGTCCCATCCCCCTGGGCAACAGCGAAAAACCCATCATGGCGTCCACCCACTCTTCAAAGCCGTTCACGGAAACGGCCCGCGCCTGGGACACCACGGCGTTCCATATGCGTTCGTCGCCGGCCATGGACCCGGTATGGGACGCGGCGGCGGAGGCGCCTTCGGGGTTCAAGCCCATTTTCCATAAAATGACCGGCTTGTTTTCCGAGGCTTTTTTCAAATTCTTCAAAAAGACGTCGCCTTTTCGAATGCCTTCCAGGTAAGCGGCCACAATACCGGTTTTTGAATCCTGGGCGCAGTATTCCAGAAAATCCCCGGCCGTGAGGTCGCACTCGTTTCCCAGGCTGACCGCGAACCGGAAATACAATCCTTTTTCCGGCCCCATGCGGCATAATATATTAGCCATGGAGCCGCTGTGGGACAACAAGGCGATGGGGCCTAGCTTGGCCGGAAGTCCGGGAAAAAACGAAATCCCCGCCTCCGGGCTGTACAAACCCATGCCGTTGGGGCCGATCAGCCGCATGCCCGCCTTTTTGGCGATGGAGGCCATTTCCTCCTCCAGGGCCGCCCCTTCCTCTTCGCCGGTTTCCTTATACCCGGCCGTAAACAGGACGGCGCCTTTCACGCCTTTTTCGGCGCACTGAACTACAGCCTCTTTGGCCTGGGAGTTGGGGACAAGAATAATGGCCATGTCCACGGGCTCGGGCAGGGCCTCCACGCTGGGGTATGATTTGAGGCCGTCAATTTCATCGGTAAAAGGATTAACCGGATAGATGGGGCCCTTAAAGCCCATATCCTGAATAGCGATTAAAAACAGCTTGCCTGTCTTCATGCCGCGAGGAAGTCCGACAATGGCCACGGACTTCGTTTCCATCAAGGTCTGGATTTGTTTTGTAGTCTGCATAACCAAATATTTCATTGAATAGTGTAAGAATCAAGGATAAAATCAGCAGGCCTGCGAGTGCGACGTGACGCGTGACGCGACTCCCTTATCCGCCGCCTTGACAGTTTTCCACCAAAAAGCGGATAATGTAAATATGAAAGACGGCTCCGAAAGCAATAATAAGACAAAGCCCCACCCTTTATACATCCCCGGCGGACAGCCGTTGGACATGGAAGAACAGTTCAGGCGGCGCTTTTTCTTTTATTTTTCCCTGGCGGGCTTCCCGGCGCTTTTAGGCTTCGGCTTCATGCATTTGGTGAGAGGACTATACCTTTTCGGGGTTTTGGACACCCTGTTCGCCCTGTTCCTCATAGCAACCATCATTCTTCAATCCCGCCTTTCCAGCATGAAGTTCATGTTCCGAATGACTTCCGCTTTTGCCGGAGCGATTTTTCTTTTGTGGACCGGTGCAGGCGGCACCCAGGGCCAGCCGTCCATTGTATTGTGGGCGTTTGTGTATCCCCTGCTGACCTTTTTTCTGTTGGGGGTGATGGAGGGCGCCGCCTGGACCCTGACCTTTTTGGCAGGTTGCCTGATTCTCTTTTTGTATCCCGAAGTTCTGGGAACCTTTCCCTACGTGCATGAGTTCAAGGTCCGCTTTTTCTCCGTCATGTTCATGATCATGGTGGGTGTTTATCTGTTTGAAAAAACGCGTATCTGGTACCGGGACGGCATGAAGGAGGAGGCCAGACAGCTTGAGGCGGAAAAGGAAAAGCTCGCCCAGGAGATGAAAGAGCGCCAGTATATTGAGGACCAGTTGAAAATCGCCCGGGACGATCTGGAAAAACGGGTCCAGGAACGCACCAAGGCCCTGGCGAAAAGCGAGGAGTCATACCGGCTGCTTGTGGATAACGCCCAGGACCTGATTATTTCCGTGGACCGGAAGGGCCGGTTGGAGTGGGCCAATGAATACGGCTTGAGCATGCTCGGCTATAAAATGGAGGACATCCTCGGCAAAACCTGGAGCGACCTGATCGTCCCCGAAGATTTGCCCATGGTTTTGGAGACCTACAAACGGATTTTCGCCAACGGAGAAATCCAGGTTTCGGGCCTGGAGTTCCGCTGCATCGACTTTTGGGGAAAGCCCGTCTGGCTTTCCCTGAACGCCCGGATCTTTTACGACAAGAACGGCAAGTACGAACGGGAGTACGGCGTCGCAAGAAACACAAACAGGCAAAAAAACCTGGAAGCCAAGCTGCAGCACGCTCAAAAAATGGAGGCCATAGGCACCCTGGCCGGCGGCATAGCCCACGATTTCAACAACATCCTCATGGGCATTCAGGGGCGGGCTTCCATCATGATGCTAAACCTCCCCAAAGGGGACCCCAGCCTGGAGCACTTAAGAACCATCACGGAGCTGGTGCAAAGCTCGGCCGGCCTCACCAAGCAGCTTTTGGGCCTGGCCAGGGGCGGCAAGTACGATCCCAAACCCACCAACCTGAACGACTTGGTGCTGAGGGTGGCGAGCATGTTCGGCCGGACCCATAAGGAAGTGGTCATCAAGGCGGACCTGCCGGAATATCCTATTGTGGTGGAAGTGGACCAGGGGCAGGTGGAGCAGGTTTTTCTCAATTTGTACGTGAACGCCTGGCAGGCCATGCCCGGAGGAGGCGATCTGAAAATAAGGACCTCCGTGGTCTCCATGGACGAAGCCCTGGCTATTGCGAACGGGGTTAAGCCGGGCCAGTACGCCAAAGCCACCGTAACCGACTCCGGGGAAGGCATGGACGAAGAAACCCGCAAACGGGTTTTCGACCCTTTTTTTTCCACCAAAGGCATGGGCCGGGGTACGGGCCTGGGGCTTTCCTCGGCGTACGGCATTATCAAGAACCACGGGGGCTTCATCTCCGTTTGGAGCCGTTTGGGCGAAGGCTCCACCTTTTCCATTTTCATCCCTTCCTCCCAAAAAGCCGTCAACCCGGAAAGCCGAATCGACTCCCCCGTGATTCGCGGCGAAGGAACCATCCTGCTGGTGGACGACGAAAAGGATCTTTTAGAAACCGGAACGGAAATTTTGGAAAATCTGGGCTATAAAGCCCTTTCCGCCGGCGGAGGAAAAGAGGCTGTGAAAATGTTCGGCGCAAACCGGGAGGCCATCGATCTGGTGGTGCTGGATATTGTCATGCCGGACATGAACGGGGGTGCGGTGTTTGACAAAATGAAGGAGTTAAACCCCAACGTAAAGGTGCTGATTTCCAGCGGGTACGCCTCGGACGGCAAGAGCTCGGAAATCATGAAAAAGGGGGCCAACGGCTTTATTCAAAAGCCCTTCACCGCCGAAGACCTTTCCCAGAAAATCGCGGAAATCCTGCAGAAGACCAATTCCTCCGAAATCTAACGCCTTGAGGGCGTGTTTCTCGACTTAGAATCCGCCACTTAGTTTCTCCGCGGAACCCGATGATCCATGAACTTCCGCCATATGGGCGGAAAATAGGCTAAAACCAGCATCCCGGCGTATCCAGACGGCAATTGCGGGGCGCCCTCCCAATGGCGAAGAATCTGGTATCTCCGGTTGGGCCTGTAATGATGGTCGGAATGACGCTGGAGGTTGAACAGAAAATAATTGGTGACCCTGTGGGCGGAGTTCCACGAGTGGTGCGGCTTCACCTCCTCGTAGGAGCCGTCCGGATTCTGCTTCCTAACAAGGCCGTAATGCTCCACGTAGTTGACCAGCTCCAAAAGCAGCACGCCCGTGGCAGCCTGTATCAGCAAAAAAATCACGCCGGGCAGGCCGAGCCAATACGCCATAAAGGCGATCAGAATTCCCTGGGACGTGAAATAGCGCAGGATGCGGTTGTCCCGGCCGTACTTGTTTCCTCCCCGGCTTTCCACCATTTCCGACTCGATGCGCCAGGCGCTTTCAATGCCGCCGATCACGGTGCGGGGCAGAAATCGCCAGAAGCTCTCGCCAAAACGGGCTGTGGCCGGGTCTTCCGGCGTGGCCACATAGCGATGATGCCCGGCTACGTGCTCCACCGCCCAATGGGAGTACAATACGGTCCAGAGCATGATCCGGCCCAATAAAGGCTCCACCCTGTTGTTCACCTTGTGAATCAACTCGTGACTGAGGTTGATGCCCATGATGCCCGAACTCAGCCCCACGCCATAGGCGAAAACCAGCCTTTCCCACCAGTTCAAGGACCCGTGAGTGAACGCCCAGGCGCCCCAGAACACCAGCCCAACCTGCACGGGGACCGCGGCAAAGGTAATCCAGCGATACCGGCGGTCCTGCTCCAGGATTTTTTCCTCGCCGGGATCGGGGTTGTAAACATTGAGGCCGAATACGTAATCAAACAAAGGGAGCATAATGAAGACCGCCAGCGGCGGAATGAGCAAATGATATCCTCCGTTGAAATACGAAATCACTGCTCCCAAAGGAACCAGGAAAACCAGGCAAAAACGGACAAGCTGCATTTTTCCTCCAGAAAATAAAGATGCAAACTAAGAGGGAATAATTATAGATAAAATTTCCTCCACCTGATTAATTTTACCGTTCGTAGATCTTCGGGGCAAGTTTTTTTCAAAATAAAAAAGGCGGCTGAAGGCGCCGCCCTTGAATGATTCGTAGGATGTGTAATTTCCGCCAGGCGAAAAAAACCTGCGGGTAAAAATTAATGCTGAAACAGCAGTTCCGCCAGGCCGTTGCGGATGGTGTAGGCGGGTTCAAAGCCCAGGAGTTCTTGGGCTTTGGAAATGTCAGCGCGGGAATGGCGCACGTCGCCGGCCCGAGCGTCCTTGAACATGACCTCAAACTCCCGATCGCCCAATTCCCGCATATAATCCAGCAGATCCAGCAGGCTGATTTCCACGCCCGTGCCCACGTTGACAGCCTCGCCGGCTCCGGCCTTATTCGAGGTCATGGCCAGGAGGTTGGCTCGAACCACGTCCCGGACGAATATGAAGTCCCGGGTTTGGAGCCCGTCGCCGTAAATGCAGGCGTATCCTTCGGCCGTATCGTTGACGAACCGGGAAATTACGCCGGAGTATTGGGAGGACGGGTCCTGCCTGGGGCCGAACACGTTGAAAAAGCGCAGGCATACGGTCTGCACGCCGTAAAGCTCGGCGAAAACCCGCATGTAAAGCTCGCTGGCCGCTTTGGACGCTGCGTACGGAGAAGCCGGCGCCCGGGTCATGGCCTCCACCTTGGGAGACTCGGGGTTGTTGCCATAGACCGCGCAGGAGCTGGCGAAGACCACGCGTTTGACGCCCGCATCCCTTGCGGCGGTGAGGATGTTCAGGGTTCCGGTGACGTTGATGTCGTGGCAGACCAGGGGCCTTTCCACGGAGTCAAAGGCCGAAACCATGCCGGCCAGATGAAACACTCCATCCACGCCTTTCATGGCTTTGGCAACGGCTTCGGGGTCGCGTATGTCGCCTTTGATGAACTCCACCTTATCTGCGAAGTCCGCGATATTGGCTTCATAGCCGGAGGACAGGTCGTCCAGAATGCGGACCTTTTCGCCCTTTTCCGCCAAAACTTCGCTGATGTGGGAACCTATGAAACCGCATCCGCCGGTCACCAGGTATTGCATGCTTTCTTTTCCTTTCAGACAGACGTACAGCCTAGTCAAGTCTTTTAAACGTCGCTGGGTCCCCGTTTCCGGGATTGCGTCACGATGATTGCATAACTGCCGCAATAATCCCGCCGCATCCCTGCACGGGGATGACGGAGAGCGGCGGCTTTTTATCCATTAATTTTGTTGGGTGAACCTGCAATACGCCTTTGGCGTTCACAGGAGCATAGCCCCATTACAACCTACTGATTTCATTAGTCAATATCGCAGCAGAACCACCCAACCTACATCTCAATAATCAAGCTGTAACTTAACTTTCGGGAATCAGGTTTTCTTCACATATTCAAAAGATTGCAGCAGGCTATGAGATATTAAACATCAAAGCCGGCGTCCCAAAAACTCCCTCCCCCTTGACGGGGGAGGGTTGGGGTGGGGGTGATATTGTAAGTCATTCCAGATAGTCCCCCCCCCCATCCTGTCCTTCCCCCGCCAGGGGGGAAGGGACCATGACTCTCGGGCTCTGGTATATAGATAGATCTGAGCTGCATACATAACCATCTGATTTCAAAGCACTACTTCCAGTCCCGTAAGTTGAACCCAAGAAACCAAAACGCTTTGGCATCACGCATTTAGCCGCGATTTGACCACTCGTAAAAGCGTCTGTTACCACAATTTTTCCGGATATAAGCCCTGGCCGGTCAGGCCTTTGATGTAATCCATGACCAGGGCCTTGTCGTCCTTATAGGTAACGCCCACCCACCGCTCGGAGCTTTCCAGCACGGAAACCGCCGCCTGGTTCTCCCGGATCAGCCGATCCACGGCGCTGGGCAAATAAAATTCGGTTTTCAAATCCTTAAGCCCGGATTCCATAAACTCCTTGAACTGCTCTTCCAGATGCGGAAAAAAATCCGGGGTGAACCCCCAGAAATTCAAGGACACGGGCTCGTCGCCGGTCAGGGAGGCGGTTTCGCCGTCTTCCATCTCACAGGTCACGCCGTCCTGATAACGGCATATTCCCGTGCGTTCGGTGACGGAAATCAGGTTGTTGTCCCGGTCCACCTTGCATACGCCGCGGGAGACCGTTCCGTGTTCGGACAGGGTGTTTTTCAGGGAGAAAGCCACCATGGCGAATCGCTTCAAGTCTTCCGCGTCATTGCAGGTTTTCAGGAAGCCGGCGATTTCCTGATAGGCGGCGCGGCCGTAAAAATCATCGGCGTTGATCACGCAAAAGGGGGAGTCCACCACGTCTTTGCATACCAGGACGGCGTGGCCGGTGCCCCAGGGCTTGGCGCGGCCTTCAGGCGCGACGATCCCTTCGGGCAGGGCGTCCAGTTCCTGGAAGACCAGTTCGCACGGGACCTTTTTGGCGTAGCGTTCTTCAAT
Source organism: Desulfatibacillum aliphaticivorans DSM 15576 (assembly GCF_000429905.1). Classification (NCBI taxonomy): domain Bacteria; kingdom Pseudomonadati; phylum Thermodesulfobacteriota; class Desulfobacteria; order Desulfobacterales; family Desulfatibacillaceae; genus Desulfatibacillum; species Desulfatibacillum aliphaticivorans. Next base: position 463,624 of record NZ_AUCT01000001.1, read on the forward strand.
GAACTCCCGGCAGGGCGCTTCGATTTCACGGCGAATGACAAAGACGATTTTTTTAAAGCCCGCCTGCAGGGCGTCGTATATGGAATAATCGAGAATGCTTTGGTTGTGGGGGCCGACGGCGTCCAATTGTTTGAGTCCGCCGTACCGCGATCCCACGCCCGCAGCCAAAATAACCAAAGTCATATTCATGTCCTTAATGTTTTATTTAACAGGCGGCGCCTTCCTGGCCCAGGGCCTTCATGATGCGCTGCATGCTGATGTGCACCACGATCATGTGGGCGTCTTCGGTCATTTGCATGTCGTTGACATTGCTGTGAACAGGAATGGACGCCAGATCCTTCAGCTTGCCGCCGCCGTATCCGCACAGGCCGATTGTTACGCCGCCGTTTTGGTTGGCGTATTCAATGGCTTTAAGCACGTTGGTTGAGTTGCCGGAGCCTGAAATGCCGATGACCACGTCCCCCGGCTCAAAAAAATTCTTCAAGGGCTCCACAAAGACGTCGTCGTAAGACAGGTCATTGGCGTAGGCCATCATGGTGGAAATGCTGTCGTTCAGGCAGATCATCCTGAACTTTTTTTCCAGGCTCAGGCAGCATCCCTTGTTGATGTCGCACACCCAGTGGGAGGCCGTGGAGGCGCTGCCGCCGTTGCCCATGACAAAAATCCTGCGGCCTTTTTCATAGGCGTCCAGCATGGCGGCGATCATTTTTTCAAAGGCCTCGTGGGGAAAATCGTCCAGTACGGCCTTGAGTCCTTCAAGGTATTGTTGGGAAAAATATTGCATATCCGTCTCCCCTTGGGCTTTTTTCGGCTCAGGCCTTGACGTCCCGCACCACGTTCAGGTCTTTCATGGTTTTATTGGCGAAATCCAAAATATCTTCCACGTTGTCCTGCTCGTACAGCCAGTCCACGTATTCCCTGACGCTTTGCTCGGGCGTATTTTGAGGCTCCCAGCCCAGGGCTTTGAGGGCCGATATGTCGGAGCAGGCGTTTCGGGTGTCGCCGAAGCGGTATTTCCCGGGAATCAAAGCATCGGCAAGATGCTTGTTCTTGCGGTCTTCAAACTCCCTTTGCACGATGGCCGCGAACTCGCTGACCGTATAGGCCTTGCCGCCGCCCACGTTGAACACCCTGTAATCCATTTCGGGATTGTCCAGGGCCATGACATTGGCCCGCACCACGTCGTGAATATTCACAAAATCCCGGCATTGCTCGCCGTCTTCGTAACAGGTCGGGGCCTTGTCGAAGTAATAATGGAGCGAAAAAATGCGGCACGCCCCGCTGTATGCGTTGTAGAATGACTGCCTGGGGCCCTGCACGATGGAGTAGCGCATGGCCGTGGAGGGAATGCCGTAGCGCTGCCCGAAGGTCATGGCCTGGATTTCCTGGGAATGCTTGGCCATGGCGTAGGCGTTGGGCGGAGACACATGGGTTTCGGGGGTCCATTGCCAATACATTTCCTCGCCGCAGATGGGGCAGGCGTGCTCCCACTTCCCTTCCACAAGCTGGGATTCGGGCCTTAGCACGGGGCTTGTTTTGCGGGCGCAGGAGTCGCACAGGTACTGGCCTTCCCCGGCTACGAACTGGCTGCTGGCCACGACGATTTTGACAAGGTCCAGGCCCAGTTCCACGGCGGTTTCGTACATAAGGGCCGTGCCTACGCTGTTTACATGGAAAAAGGTGGAGAAATCCGGCAAATAGTCCTGGTACGCGGCAAGGTGATACACCGCCTCCCGGCCTTGGAGGGCTTTTTTCCAATCGTCCTTGGACCGCACGTCGCCCAGCATGAACTCGGCTTCGGGATTCAACCAGGAGGGCGTTCCGGTTTGATGCACGGGTTTTTGAAGGTTGTCCAGAACCCGGACTTCGTGACCTTTTTCCACCAAAGCGTCCACGGTATGGGAGCCTATAAAGCCTGCGCCGCCTGTCACAAGAATTTTCATATTTTATCCATCCATATCCCTTTTACTTGGTGGGGTAGCCTCGGTGGTCGAATATAACCTGGCTGCCGCTGCGCTCCAGCATAAAGGGCAGTTCCCGGTAATCGCGCATGGCCTGAAAAACCGCCTGCTGGCTTTCCCGCTGAACCGCCAGGATGAGAAACCCGCCGCCTCCGGCGCCTGCAATCTTGCCGCCCAGGGCGCCGGCCTCCTTGGCCGCCTGATACATCTCGTTGATCTGAGGATTGGATATGCCGGAAGCCATTTTTTGCTTCAGTTCCCAGTTTTTATCCAACAGCCTGCCGCATTCCCGGATATCCCCGGCTTCCACCGCCGCCTTGAACGGCTCCACCAGTCCGACCATCTCGGTCATGGCGGCGAACTTTTCCTCAGCCGTAGTGGTGCGGGACTGCTCGGAGAGGATGGCGTCCGCCTTGCGGGTGATTCCCGTGTAATAAAGCAGCAGACTGGAATAAAAAGACCGGAACACCTCGTTGTCCAAATCCAACGGAATGCGATCCACCGTATGGTCCTTGTTGAAGATGAACTGATTCACCCCGCCGTAAGCCGCGGCGTATTGATCCTGCCTGCCGATGGGCTTGCCAAGGATGTCAATCTCGATGCGGCAGGCTTCCTGGGCCAGTTGCTCAGCCGTGACCAGATGGTAATTATAAGAGTGCAACGCATGGAGAAGCGCCACGGTCACGGAACTGGAACTGCCCAGCCCGGATCCGGCGGACGGCACGTCGGCCAGGGTGGTGATTTCCACGCCCTTTTCCACGCCCGCGATGCGCATGGCCTCCCGTACGAGATCGTGCTTGATGTCGTCCACGTGGTCCACGCACTCCTTTTTGGAGTAGTTCACGTAAATCTCGTCGTCAAAGCGGCCTTTGACAATCACATAGACAAATTTGTCGATGGCCGAACTCACCACCATCCCGGGCTTTTTTTCATAATACGCGGGAAGGTCGGAGCCGCCCCCGACAAAGCCGATGCGGAGAGGCGTACGGACAATGAGCATAATCAGTTCCTATGAAAAAACCATCATATTGGGCAGGGAAACCCTGTCCCTATACTACTTTTCCAGCACCCTGGTTTTAATCCGCTTTATATGACCGCGGCCCAGGCCTTTGACCTCGCAGCCAAGCTCGAAATACCGGGCGATCTTGTCGTCATCCAGCATGCCGAAGCAATCCACAACCACCGTTGGGCGGCCGACCATCTCAACCACCTGGTCGGGCTCCAGCTCCATATAAGCCTGATGCCTTACGGCCAGAACCACAGCGTCGGCGCCCTTGAGGGCCTCCTGGAGGTCTTTGTGCATGCGCAGGTCCTTGACCTCTTCCTGGTTGCGGAAGAAGCGGGCCCGGGAATGGCCGGGGGCCGGGTAGGTGTCCTGCTTTTCCAGCTCCCACCAGTGAGACACGTAGGGATCGTGGATGACCATGTCCCCGCCCATTTCAGCCAGCTTGCGCACCACGATTTCCGATCCGCTGTACCGGGTATCGCCCACGTCCTCGCGGTACGAGGCGCCCAGGATGGCGATGCGGGAGGCGGCCACGATCTTGCCCACGTTACGCAGGCCATCGCGCACCAGCCTAGCCACGCGCAGGGAGCGGGTGTCGTTGATGTCGATGGCCATGGGCGTGATTTTAAAGATGTCGTCCTCAAAGCCCATGAGCGTGTGATAAGCCCAGACGCCCAGGCCGCCGTCCTTGGGCAGGCAGTATCCGCCGATGCCGGGGCCGGGAAAGATCAGGTTGTTATGGGTCGGCCGCACTTTGATGGCGTTGATGACCTTGATCAGGTCCACGCCGTTGCGTTCCGCAAACACGCTCCATTCATCCACGAAAGCCAGGATGGTCGCGCGGAAGGAATTCTCCACGATCTTGCAGGTTTCACTCTCGATGGGCCTGTCCAAAACGGTCAGGGGGAATTTATCCACATTGAGCACTTCGGATAAAAAGACTTCCACCTTGTCCCGAGCTGTCTGGTTCACGCCGCTGCACACCCGCCAGAAGTCGCGGATAGAGGCCACGTAGTCGCGGCCAGGCATGACGCGTTCAAAGGAGTGGGCCAGTTGGGGCTCGGCGTCTTTGAGGCCGCGCTTTTCAAATGCCTTTTTCATGATGGGATAGGCCACGTGCTCGGTGGTTCCCGGGGGCACGGTGGTTTCGATCAAAACCATGCAGTCGGGAGAAACCTTTTCGCCGATGATAGCCAGGCTGGCTTCCAAAGCGGCGATGTCGGCCTTGCCGTTCCGGCAGTCGCCGAAGGACTCTTTGTCGTAATCGCACTGAACGTCCACTACCACCACGTCGGCCAGGGTCAAGGCGTCGTAGGTGTAGGTGGCGACGAGGGTTTTCTTTTCCTTGACGCAGCGTTCGATAAGCGGAGCCACTTCCGGGTCTTCCGCTTCCACAGGGGCTACGCCGCGATTCAGGTAGGGAATTTTCCAATATGAGCGGACTGAGGGGCGCTGCATGCCGATGACGAACTTGTTGGGCTCGCCGGTTTTCTTGTCGGTGCTGTCGGCCACGACTCCGGCCATGACGGCGCCGACGAAGCCCACGCCCATGACCACTACGATTTCCCGGCCCATTTCCCTTTGGGCCGCAACCAATTCCTGCAGTCTGACGAATTCTTCCTCGTACTCCGCCTTTGTGGGCAGGGGAAAGACTTCGCCCGCCGGGCACACGGAAACATTGGCCTCATTCATTTCTTTTGCCTGTGCTTGGGTGTCTGGCATTTCCTTTTCCTTGCGATTACGGCTTATAAGCCGCTTTGTTTTTCAGTTTATAACTGGGGTTGACGAACGGGGAGCGTGATCAGGCTTTGTAGTACTCCCGATACCAATTTATGAAATTTCGGACGCCGTCCTCCACCGAGGTGCGAGGCCAGTATCCTGCGTCCCTGGCGAGGTCGTCGATATCCGCGTAGGTTGCGGGGACGTCCCCGGCCTGCATGGGCAGCATGTTCTTCTCCGCTTTCATGCCCAGGGCCTCCTCGATCAACTCGATGAATTTCAGCAGCTTGACCGGCTGGTTATTGCCGATGTTGTACAGCCTGTACGGCGTATAGCTAGTGGCCGGATCAGGGTCGTCTCCCATCCAATCCGGGTCGGGATCGGGGATGTTGTCCAACACCTTGGCCACACCCTGGATTATGTCGTCTATATAGGTGAAGTCCCGCTGCATGTCGCCGTTGTTAAACACATTGATAGGCTTGCCTTCCAGGATGGCCTTGGTAAAAAGAAACAAAGCCATGTCGGGCCGTCCCCAAGGACCGTACACGGTGAAAAACCGAAGCCCGGTGCAGGGCAGGCCGTACAAATGGGAATAGGCGTGAGCCATGAGTTCGTTGGCTTTTTTGGACGCAGCGTACAGGGAAACCGGGTGATCCACGTTCTGGTGCACGGAAAAAGGCATGTCCGTGTTGGCGCCGTAAACGGAGGAGGAGGACGCAAAAACCAGGTGCTCGACCTTGGTATGGCGGCAGCCTTCCAGGATGTTGGTGAAGCCGACCAGATTGCTGTCCACGTAGGAGTGGGGATTTTTTAGGGAGTACCTTACCCCGGCCTGGGCGGCCAGGTTGGTGACCTTTTCAAACCCGTATTTTTCAAACAGAGCGGGCATGAACTCCCGGTCCGCCATTTCTCCCTTTTCAAAGACAAAGTTATCGTAATCCCGGAGAATTTTCAGGCGGTCCGTTTTCAGTTGGGGGTCGTAGTAATCGTTGAGATTATCCAGGCCCACAACCGTCTCGCCCTGTTCCAAAAGCTGTTTGCTTAAATGAAAACCAATAAATCCGGCAGCGCCGGTAATTAGTTGCGTCATGGGGCTATTCCGTTCAAGAAAGCCGCGCTTACGCCGCGGTTTTCTTCAATAATTATGTTTTAGGATCCAAACCGATTAGCGGATGTACCCTGAGCGTTCCAGATACAAGAGGACCTCCTGGGCTGCTTCCTCGGGAGTCATATCCGTTGTATCCAAAGTCACTTCCGGGCGTTCGGGCTCCTCGTAGGGGTCGTCGATCCCGGTAAAGTCCTTGATCAAACCAGACCTTGCCTTGGAATACAAGCCCTTCGGGTCTCTTTTTTCGCAAACGGTCAAAGGAGTGGCCACATGGATTTCTATAAATCCGCCGTGGGTTTCAATATTCCTGCGAATTTGCCTGCGAGTGGCCCCATAAGGCGCAATGGGGGCGCAAATGGCGATTCCCCGGTTTTTTGTGATTTCGCTGGCCACAAAACCAATGCGCCGCACGTTGATGTCCCGGTGCTCCTTGGAAAAGCCCAACTCGCTGGAAAGATTCTTCCGCACGATGTCTCCGTCCAAAAAGGTGACGGGGCGGCCGCCCATCTCCTGCAAGCGGGCGCAAACGAGACCGGCGATGGTGGATTTTCCGGCGCCGGAAAGGCCGGTGCAAAAGATAGTAAATCCCTGGATGGACTTGGGCGGGTAGGATCGTTCCATCTCCTTGGCCACTTCGGGGAATGTAAACCATTCTGGGGCTTTTTTGCCATCCTGAATCCGTTTGATAAACTCTTCTTCCGTCATGGACCGGATTTTTCGACCGTTGGCCTCTTTTTTAGGCACATACGCTCCGTCCTCTTCCACGTAGACCAAATCCTCAAATTGCAAGACGGACAGATTCAATTCTCCGGCGTAGGAAGCGGCCAGGCTGAATGCTGCGTCCGGGTCGTAAAACGCGGTGCAGGACTCGTCGGCTTCCGGGCTGGCGTGGCACGGCGCCACAATAAAATGGGTGCATCCGTAATTTTTACGGATTATTGCGTGGAGCAGCGCTTCCCGGGGGCCGGCGTAACGCATGGTGTAGGGAAGCAGGCTGAGGGTGATCATGGAGCCTGGGGAATATTTTTGGCAAGCCGCCAAATAGCAACGAACCCGGGTGTATGTGTCCATATCGCCGGGGCGGATTCTGCCGATGACAGGGTGCAGCAGCAGATTGGCCCGGGCGTGAGCCATGGCCCGGATGGTTTGCTCGTAGTCAGGCCGGTGCAGCACCTTTTCCGTGTGAAAGGCGACGACGCTGCGCCACCCCAGTTTTTTGAACAAGGTGCGGATTTCCTGGGGAGTATGGCGAAGCCTGCGGAATCCAAAACGCAGCGGCAGGGTGAGGACCTCCACGTCCCCGCCTATGAAATGGCTTCCCATGGTGTGAAACATGCCATCCACGCCCGGGTGGGCCGGATCGGCGGTTCCGAACACGCCTTGCGCATAGGCTTCCCGATCCACAGGCCATATGTCTTTTATGTGCATGACCGCCGGCATAAAGCCCTCGGCGTCGCGCAAAGCCACGGTTTGACCCACGGAAAGATTGGCGGCCGCATTCTCCTGCACGTCCAGGCAAATGGGTATGGGCCAGAGCAGGCCGTCCGACAACCGCATGGTTTCCAGAACCTGCTGACAATCGTTTTTGCACATGAAGCCCGTCAGCGGGGAATAAGCGCCGTTGGCTAAAAGCTCCAAATCCGAAAGCTGCGGGTCCGTAAGGACCACGCTTTCCATATCCAGGGAAAGCTCGCGCAGTTCCTCCGCCCGGCTTTCCGAAACAATCAGGTCAACCAGTTCCCCGCCATGGGGCGCTCCGATCAAGGGGTTGCTCATCTTGTCCGCCCATTCGTCCGGTAATGGGTGAGCGCGGGCTTACCAATAGGAAATACATTGAAGCCGATGTCATGCAGCGCCTGATGATCCAGGATGTTCCTGCCGTCAAACACAAAAGCGGGTTTGGTCATGCTATTGTATATTTTAGCGTAATCCAATTCTTTATAAAGAGTCCACTCGGTGAGAACCGCCAGGGCGTCGCAGTCTGCAGCCGCTTCGTAGGGGTCTTCCACGTAGCTTACCGCGTCTCCCAATTGTTTGAGGTCAATTTTGGCGTTGTCCAAAGCCTGGGGGTCGGAAACCACAACCCGGCAGTGTTCCTCGGCGAGGCGCTGGGCGATGTAGATGCCCGGGGTTTCGCGGGTGTCGCCGGTGTCGGCCTTGAAAGCAAAGCCAAGGAGGCAGATTTTCTTGCCGGCCAGGGTGTCGAACATGGTGTGGAGCATGTTCAGGACAAAGCGTTCCTTCTGGTACTCGTTGATCTTGACCACCTGCTCCCAGTAATCCGCCACTTCCTGGAGGCCGTAGCTGCGGCACAGATACACCAGGTTCAGGATGTCCTTTTTAAAGCAGGAGCCTCCGAATCCCACGCTGGATTTGAGGAACTTGTCGCCGATCCGGCCGTCCTTGCCCACGGCGTAAGCCACCCGGCTTACGTCGGCGCCTGTTTTTTCGCATAACGCGGAAATGGCGTTGATGGACGAAATTCTCTGGGCCAGAAAGGCGTTGGCCACCAGTTTGGAGAGCTCGCTGCTCCATATGTCGGAGGTGACGATGTTATCCTTGGGCACCCAGTTGGCGTAAATGGAGACCAGCTCATCCCGGGCTTTCAGGCCTTCTTCGGTGAGCCGGGAGCCGATCAACACCCGGTCCGGGCATTTCAGATCCTCTATGGCCGTGCCTTCGGCCAGAAATTCAGGATTGGAAAGCACCTGGAACTTGCCTGTTCCGTCGGTTCCCAGGATGCGCTCCATGGCCTGGGCCGTGCGAACCGGCACGGTGCTTTTTTCCACGATGATTTTCGGGGATTTAGAGCATTCCAAAATCTGGCGGGCGGTTTTTTCCCAGTATTGAAGGTCGGCCGCCATGCCTGCTCCCTCGCCGAAGGTTTTCGTCGGGGTGTTGACGCTGACGAAAATGATGTCCGCTTCTTCAATGCCTTCCTGGATGTCCGTGGAAAAAAACAGGTTCCTTCCCCGGGCTTCAAAAACCACTTCTTCCAGGCCCGGCTCGTAAATGGGCAGGTTCTGGGAGTTCCAGGCGTCGATGCGGTCCGGGTTGATGTCCACCACATGCACTTTATACTGGGGGCACTTAAAGGCGATCATCGCCATGGTGGGGCCGCCGACATAGCCGGCTCCGATGCACAAAATCCTCTTTTCAAAATCCGTCATAAACTCATAGTCCCAAATAGCTTGTCCTTGGTTACGGCGCCAAGAATGAACACAGCCCCCCAGCGTGCGTCATTCAATCCCTGGAGCACAGGGCGATATAGGCTTCCACTTCGTGGGAAGCCTGTTCGTTCAGTTCTTCAAATTGCAAGCCGCGACGCCGGATTCCAATTCCTGAAAAAGTCAGGTCATCGTGCATGGCCAGATTATCCCGCACGGTCTGACAGGGAATTTGACGCACAAAAAGGCCGCCGCCGGTCATAAAGAGATCCACGCTCTCCCCGCCGTCCGAATGGGCGGGAGCGTCCACGTCTTCCAGATACTCAAAAGACAGGCCGCCTTTGCTGATATCCCGGATGCGTCCGACAGTCGTCGACTCCGCACGGAGCGCGGCGAAACAACTTTCCGGGGTTTTGTGACGCGTATGGCGCCTGCGTTCCTTTCCGCTCATAAGGATGCCTCCTGCGACTCCGAAATTATGTGAAAAGATAAGCCTTATTCTTATCAGGTGCATAACCGGGAATCAAGAGGATTTATCCTGTTATATGCCGGAAAGCTCTTCGGCTTCCAATATCCTCATATTATTGTTTTTTAAGAGTTCAATGGCGTCTTCCATGCGGTCGAAGCGGAAAATCATGACCGCATTGCCTCCGGGAGGATTTGCATAAGCGTACATGTATTCGATGTTAACGCCGGCGCCGTTCAAAAGGTCCAAAACGGCCAGCAGGCCGCCGGGCTGGTCCATCACTTCCACGGCCGCCACGGAGGTGCGGCGCACCGTAAATCCGTTGTCCTTGAGCACATCCCGGGCGCGGGATGTATGGTTGACAATTAAACGTAAAACGCCGAAGTCGGATGTGTCGGCCAGGGACAAGGCCCTGATGTTTACGTCGGAATCCGATAGAATTCTGGCTACTTCCGCTAATCTGCCCGCCTTATTTTCAATAAAGATGGAAATCTGTTCAGCCTGCATAAAAAACCTCCTGTGGCCGGATCATTCATAACCGATTTTTCTTCAGGGCGCCACCTCCCGTCTTCCGGGCTCGGCGCAATCCACTTCGCCTTCCGCCAGACGCACGCGGGCGGTAATGCCAAGTTCCTGAATCAGGGCGTTTTCCACGTTATCCACCACCTTTTCCAACTCCTTGATTTCGTCGGAAAAAATAGTGTCGTCCATACCCAGCCAGACCTCCAGCCCCACCCGGTCGCCTTTTTTGCCCGCCAGCAAACGGCAGCAGGTCGGGGTGAAGCCCAAGGCCTTGCTGATGTGGGCCATCACCTGTGCATGATGCACTTTTACGCCCTTAATGACAACAATATTGTCCGTGCGCTCCTGATGCCAGTTGATCCGGCACAGGGTGCGGCCGCAGGAGCAGGGCTCCTGGATATACGAAACCCGATCCCCCGTGCGGAAGCGAATCAGGGGAAAAGCCCGTGTGGTAAGGGTTGTGAGGACCAGTTCGCCTTCCTCTCCGGGAGCGGCGGGCTCTCCGGTGGAGGGGTTGATGATTTCAGGGTAGAAATGGTCTTCGCTCACGTGAAGCCCTTCATGGGCCTTGCATTCAAAGGCAATGGCCGGTCCCGGGACTTCGGACAGGCCGTAATGCACCCAGGTGTCTACGTGGAGTTTGCCGGCGATGACGTCTCTGTCTTCCTGGCTGATGGGCTCACCGGCAAAAATCAGGGTTTTCAGGGCCAGTTCATTGAATTTGATGCCTTCGGCGTATAACCCCTGGCACAATTCCTCGGCCGAGGAGGGCGTGGTCACCACCACGGAGGTTTTGTAGTCCTTTAAGACCATCTGCTGCTTTTCCAAAGGAAGGGCGGTCAGCGGAATCACGCTGGCTTCCAATTCCTCGGCGCCGTCCTTGTATCCCCTGCCCCAGGAGGCCAGGCCGGGATCCAGAAAAATCTGCATGATGTCGTTGGCATTGACTCCGGCGGCCATGAGGGCGCGGGCCACCAGGCCTCTCCAAAGATCCAGGTCCTGGGCCGTATATCCTGAAACCGAAGGCGCCTGGCCCTCGCCGGGAGCGGTGTGAATGCGTACAATGTCGCGAAGGGGCACAGCGAAGAGCCCGTAGGGATAGTTTTCGGCCAAATGCCTGCGTTCGGTGAATGGGAGCTTGGCCAGATCCTCCAGGCCGCCCACGTCCAGAGGGTCTATATTCTTTTCCTTAAACGCCGCCTGATAAAAAGGAACGCTGCGGTAAGCGCGATTAAGGGTTTCCTGCAAACGCTCCAATTGATGTTGGGATCTTTGCTGGGGATCCAGATTCTCAGGAAAACCAGGGACGGCCATATTATCCTCTCCCTTCGTAAAACTTGGAATAATCTTTTCCCAAATACGCCCGTTTGACTTCTTTATCCTCCAATAACTGGGAGGCTTCTCCGGCCAGAACCATGCGGCCGGTTTCCAATACGTAGCCGCGATCCGCGATTTCCAGGGCGGCCTGGGCGTTTTGCTCGACAATCAGAATGGTCAGGCCCGTCTTCCTCAATTCGGTGAGGGTGTCGAATATTTTGCGAACCACCAGGGGCGCCAGGCCCATGGAAGGCTCGTCCAGAAGCAACAGCCTGGGACTGGCCATAAGCGCCCTGCCCACGGCCAGCATCTGCTGCTCGCCGCCGGACAAGGTGCCCGCGTTTTGCTTGGCCCGCTCCCGCAAGACGGGAAAAAGGTCCAGCATTTTCTCCAGGTCCTGCTGAACGCCTGCATGGTCCTTTTGGCGGGAACGCAAATAAGCCCCCAATTTCAGGTTGTCCAATACCGAAAGGGGCGGAAAGATGAGCCTTCCCTCCGGAACCATGGAGACGCCCCGGGCTACAATGGCCGGCGGTTTGAGGCCTGCCAGGGATTTTCCGTCAAACTGGATTTCCCCTTCCCACGAGGACAAAAGGCCGCAAATGGCCTGGAGCAGGGTGCTTTTCCCGGCTCCGTTGGCGCCGATCAGGGCCACCAATTCCCCTTGGGAGACCGAAAGGCTGACTCCGGACAAGGCCCGTATGCCCCCATAATAGCATTTGAGATTTCTAATTTGAAGCATTTTGCCTCCAGCCCCAAAGGACCGTATTTTTGCCGGGCGGGTAGAGTCCGGCTTTACATCTATCTTTTTGTTGGGTGAACCTGCGCTCAATCTTTAAAGGAGCATGGCCGCTCTTTAGTATTGACGAAAAAAACAGCTTCCCAAAAAAAATTTTTCTTGCGCAGAACCACCCAACCTACGGCTTGGCTTATTGCGATGTAGGTTGGGTTGAGCTTGCGAAACCCAACAAAATTCACCTATCAGCTTCTTGGAAGCCCGGCTGGCCAAGTCTCAAACGTCAAACGTAGATTTGACCCCATTCCTTAGGTCCCTAAATAGGCGGCGATGACCTTTTCGTCCGCCTGGACTTCCCGGGGCGCGCCTTCGGACAGCTTGGCGCCCTGGTCCAATACCACAATGCGGTCCGAAATTTCCATGGTCAGGCTCATGTCGTGCTCCACCAGAAGCAGGGTCACGCCAAGATCCCTGATCTGGCGCATGAGATCCCCCAACTGGCCGGTTTCGTTGGCGTTCAACCCGGCGGCCGGTTCGTCCAGCAGCAGGAGCTGAGGCTCGGAAGCCAAAGCCCGGGCGATTTCCACGGAGCGTTGCCATCCGAATGCCAGGTCTCCGGCCTTGCTGTCCGCCTCATGGTCCAATCCCACGAATTCCAGCCAATGCATGGCTTTTTCGCGGATTTCAGCTTCTTCGCGCCTGGTTTTGGGCAGCCTGGCGATGGCGCCCAAAAAGCCTGTTTTGGTGCGCACGTGCTGACCCACCATGACGTTTTCCAGGACGGTCATTCCCGTGAACAATTCCACGTTCTGAAAGGTTCGGGCGATGCCCATGGACACTCTCTGGAAGTTTTTCCGTTTGGCTGTGTCCTGACCCTGAAAAAAAATATGGCCCGAATCCAGGGGGAATACTCCGGTAATCAGGTTGAACAGAGTGGTCTTGCCGGCGCCGTTGGGGCCGATAAGCGCTTGGATCGCGCCTTTTTGCACTTCAAAAGACACGTCCCGGACCGCTTTGACGCCCCCAAAGGATATGGAAGCGTTCTCAATCCTTAGCAGGCTGTTTTCGTTCGATCCGGAATTTTTCATAGATATCCAATACTCCTCGGGTAAGTCCCTGGGGCAGAAAAATCATCACGCCCATGAGGATGCCCCCGTAAATCACCATTTCATAATCGGAAAACCGATGCAGCCATTCCGGCAGCATGGTCAACAGAGTCGACCCCAGCAAGGCGCCCCAGATGCTCGCCATGCCCCCGATGACCACCATGGCCACCAACTTGACGGAAACCAAAAAGCCGAAGCTGCCGGGGCTGATGAACATGACCAGGTGGGCGTACAAGAAGCCGGCCAATGCGGCGACCATGGCGCTGAACACAAAGACTTGCAGCTTGGCCTTGGCCGTATCCACGCCGACTGCAGAGGCCGCCTGCTCGCTGAAGTGGATGGCCCGCAAGGCGCGTCCCACACGGGAATTCACCAGGCGGTCGCAAATAAAAAAGGTTATGAGCACGCAGCCCCACACCACCCACAGATAGTTGCGGCCGGTGGAAAGGTCTATCCCCCACAGGCTGAGGGAGGGAATGCCCACCAAGCCGTTGGGGCCGCCGGTGATGCCGCCCCATTCCCGGAACAGGACGTGCATGATCATGCCGAAGCCCAGGGTTCCCATGCCCAGGTAGTAGCCCGAAAGTTTTAGGGTGGGCTTGCCCACGATGTACGCGATAATTCCGGATGCAGCCAGGGCGCAGGGAAGGGAGGCCCAGGGGGACCACCCCAGGTGTACGGTGAGGGCGCCCGTGGTATAGGCTCCTATGCCGTAAAATGCGGCGTGCCCCAGGGAAATTTGTCCGGCGTAGCCCATGAGCATGTTCAGCCCCACGGCGAGCAGGGTGAATATGCCGATGAAAGTGAGCTGCTGTTGATAAAAATAATTGTCCAGGAAAAGCCCGGCGAAAAAGATTACGCCCGCAAAGACGAAGAAGGCCAGGCCTTTTTTCCAAGATTGTTTCATGGCGTCAAACCAGTTTTCATTCATTCCGGCCTTGGAGCCGCAGGCGCATCAGAACCGATGGCTGGACTTTGCTCCCAGGATGCCCGTGGGCCGGATATACAGGATGAGTAATAAAAGTAAAAAGGCGATGGCGTCTTTCAGGCCTGAAGACACAAATCCCACGCCCAGGGCTTCGGCGATGCCCAAAAGCAGGCCGCCGATCAAAGCGCCCCACAGGCTACCCAATCCGCCCAGCATGGCGGCGCAAAAGCCTTTCAAGCCCAGCATGGAGCCCATGTCGTAGGTAGCCATGGTGATGGGCGCAATCATAACGCCGGCCACGGCGCCCAGGCCGGTGGCCAGGGCGAAAGCCATCAGGGTCATGCGTTCCGTGCCGATTCCCAGCAGGGAAGCGGCCTTCTTATTAATGGCGCAAGCGCTCATGGCCTTTCCGGTCAGGGTCTTTTTGTAGAAAAAGGTCAGGGCCGCCACCAAAACCGTGACTGTAATGACGATAAACAGGCTTTGGGGCAGCAAATAGGCGCCGGCGATTTCGATGGAGTCCAGCTTGAAAAACGAGGGAATGGCCAGGGGGTCCCTGCCCCATCCCACCATGCCGAGTCCCCGCAGGAAAATCGAGGCGCCCACGGTGATGATCACCAACACAATGGGATCGGGTTTGCGCACCGTGCGAATGGCCAGCCGCTCGAAGATGATTCCCGCCAGCCCTACGGCCAGCACCACCAGCACAAAGGCCAAAGGCAGGGGCAGGCCCAGGTTCAGCCACAGGGTGACCAGCAGCAAAGCCCCGAGCATGACGAACTCGCCCTGGGCGAAATTGATCAGGTCCGTGGCGCTGTACAAGGTGGAAAAGCCCAGAGCAATAACGGCGTAAATAGCGCCGTTCGTGATGCCTCCGAACAGATACTGTAAGAGTTCCTGCATCATGGCGGATTGTCCAAATATACTGAAAATATTTTGATTATAATTTAGAGGGGAGGCCGCAGCATGTGCGAGCCTCCCCTTGGGGTGCTATCATATTTCACGATGGAATGCACTGAAAAAATCCCCCGTCTCAGGGGGAGTTGTTCCGGCATGGTTTATTATTTCATAACCTTCCAGGTTCCGTCGGCGATCTCCACCATGATGAAGGAGTCGGCGCCCAGGCCGTTGTGCTCCGTGGGGGAGAAGGTGAACGTACCGGTTACGCCGATGTAACCCTGAATGGCTTCGATGTTGTCGCGGATTTTGGCTTTGTCGCCGTTGGTTCCCTTGAGGGCGATTTCCAAAATCTTCATGGCGTCGTATGCGTATCCGCCGAAGCCGGAAACGCCGGCGTTGTAGGCGGCTTTGTAATCGCCGATGTATTTGTCCAGAGCGGCTTTCTGATGGTAGTCAGCGGCCAGGGTGTCGGCGATGAGCACGGCGCCCGTGGGCAGCATGACGCCCTCGCAGGCGTCTCCCGCAATGTCAATGAACTTGGGGGAAGCCACGCCGTGGCTCATGAACAGGGGGAAGTCCAGCTTGAGCTGCTTGGCGTTCTTGGCGACGACCGCGGGTCCGGGGTTGGTTCCCCAGCACACCAGAGCGTCGGGGGCGGCCTTGCGGGCCTTGGTAAGCTGGGCGGTCATGTCGGTGTCTTTTCCGCCGTAGCTTTCGTCGCTGACCACTTCCAGGCCGAACTTGGCGGCCTGCTCGCGAAGCTGCACGGCGCCGCTGGCGCCAAAGCCGTTATCCACGCACAGGATGGCGATTTTTTTCATGCCCTGCTCTTTCATGTAGGCGTAAATGGTCGCCACGGCCTGGATGTCGCTCTGAGCGGTTTTGAACACGTAAGGCTGAATGGGGTTCACGATCCCGTTGCCGGCGGCGCAGCTGATCAAAGGCAGCCGGGCGCGCACGCACAGGGGAATCACCGCCATGGTGGTGGGGGTGGTGCTGGGACCGACAATGGCCAGGACCCTGTCCTTGTTAATCAGCTTATTGGCGAAGTTGACCGCTTCGGTGGGATCGCCCTTGGTGTCGTAGATCACGGCTTCCAGCATATGGCCGTCAATGCCGCCGGCGGCGTTGATCTGATCCACCACCATCTGCATGCTCAGTTTTTCAGGGGCGCCTAAAAAGGAAGCTCCGCCTGTCACGGAAAAGATGCCGCCGATCTTGTATGTGTCTTTCGCAAAAGCTCCAGGCGCAAATACCAAGCCCGCCATCACAATGCAAACTGCCAATGTTGCCAATGTTTTCATCTTTCCTGCTTTCATGCCGCCTCCTTATTGGGTCGTTTGGGTTAACTGCTTATGGGTTCATTACATGGTGTACAACTCATCTCCCTTGATGACTGCAAAACCTTCCGCAGTCAGCGCTTCCACGGCGCTGTCGGTGTTGTCGAACCGGAAAATCATGACCGCATTGTCGTGCCTTTGGCGCACGAACGCGTACATGTATTCCACGTTGATCTGCTTGGAATCCAAGAACTCCAGGATGCTCATGAGGCCGCCGGGCTTGTCCGAAACCTCCACGGCCACCACCCGGGTGGTGCGCACGGTGAAGGCGGCTTCTTTCAGGGCGGATTCCGCTTTTTCGTTGTCATCCACGATCAGGCGAAGAATGCCGAAATCCGAGGTGTCGGCCAGAGAAAGGGCCCGGATATTGACGGAGGCGCCGGCCAGGGTCCTGGTGACCTCGGCCAGCCTGCCTGCTTTGTTTTCGAGAAACACGGAAATTTGATCTGCAAACATAGTTAGCCTCCTGGCTTAGATTTTACGGTTGTCGATGACGCGAACGGCCTTGCCCTGGCTGCGCGCAATGGTTTTGGGCTCCACCAGCTTGACCTTGACGGACACGCCCAAGAGCTCCTTGATGTGACCGGCGATCTCGCCCTGCAGGCTCTGGAGCTGCTTGACCTCATCGGAGAAAACGCCTTCTCCCACTTCCACCTTGACGGTAAGGGTGTCCATGGCGCCTTCCCGGTCCACCACCAATTGGTAATGGGGCTCCACCTGGGAGATTTCCATGAGCACGGACTCGATCTGGGAGGGGAATACGTTCACGCCCCGGATGATGAGCATGTCGTCGGTGCGGCCGGAAACGCGGTGCATGCGCACATGGGTGCGTCCGCACACGCAGGGGCTGTAGTTGAGGCTGGAGATGTCGCGGGTCCTGTAGCGGATGACCGGGAAAGCCTCTTTGGTCAGGCTGGTGAAAATCAGCTCGCCGGTTTCTCCGGCCGCCACGTTCTTTTCCGTGTCGGGATTGATGATTTCAGGGATGAAATGGTCTTCCCACACGTGCAGGCCGGCTTTCGCCTCCTGGCATTCCTGAGCCACGCCCGGCCCCATGACTTCGGATAGGCCGTAGATGTCCACTGCGGAGAGGTGCAGCTTGCTTTCGATTTCCTTGCGCATGGCTTCGGACCAGGGTTCTGCGCCGAAAATGCCTGCGCGGAAGTTGAAATCGGCGAAATCCAGGCCGTTTTCCTCGGCTGCCTCGGCCAGATGCAGGGCGTAGGACGGGGTGCACGTGAGGATGGAAGGACGGAAATCCTTCATGATAAGCACCTGGCGTTCGGTCATGCCGCCGGAAATGGGGATGACGGAGGCGCCCAGGCATTCCGAGCCGTAATGCACGCCCAGGCCGCCGGTGAACAGGCCGTAGCCGTAGGCGTTGTGAATGATGTCGTCCCGGGTGGCGCCGCCGGCTTGCAGGGAGCGGGCCATGAGTTCGGCCCAGGTGGAGATGTCGCGGGCCGTGTAGCCGACCACCGTGGGCTGTCCGGTGGTTCCGGAGGAAGCGTGGATGCGTACCACGTTGTCCATGGGTACGGCGAACATGCCGAAGGGGTAGTTGTCGCGAAGGTCCTGCTTGGTGGTGAAGGGCAGTTTTTGGATGTCCTCCAGCTTCTGGATGTCGGCTGGCTTTATGCCCGCTTCATCGTATTTTTTTCGATAAAAAGGCACATTGTTGTAGGCTCTTTCCACTACCGCCTTAAGCCTGCGCAACTGGATGGCTTCGATAGCCTCCCTGGGAAGCGTTTCAAATTCCATGTTAAAAATCATACCCTTAGTCCTCCTTCGTCGCCCATGAATCATGGGTTTGTTAAACGTTTAAAACCCTAAAAATGCAAAAAGGCCGTGGGATTAGCTTCCCACGGCCTATAATAAACTACTACTAGCCACGGGAGGCGTGCTGTCTACCCGCGGCTGGCAACGTGTCAGTTATTGATCATGTTGCCATCTCGCGAGCAGACCTGGTAAAATAAAAAAAGAAAAAAAAGGTACCAGACATCTGCCGCCCGATTCGTAGCTATATGTTTTATAATTTAACCATTAAGGTTAACGGTTCGATACCAGGAGCAAAAGGCTCTGTCAAGAAAAAAATAGCAGGGGTTTCCGCCGGCCTTGCCAGGATTTTCCCCTTGTGATATCGCCAAGCCATTGCGCCCATGTTTGTTTTCATTTTCCCATTGTTGATTGTGGAGGACATCATGACCGTAAAAACTTTGCTGGAAAAAGCCGCCAAGTACGAAATTGAACCATATAAAAAGATCAGAAATCTTCCGGCAACCCACGTCCCATACACTGGAGCGCCCCAAAAGCACTCCTCGGACAAGGAAAAATTGATTTTGATCGTGGACCCTTTTTCGTCTGACGCTTTTTACTACGAATTCGCCATGGCGGACATCGACCATGCGGAAAAGCTCCCCAGCCTCGTCAACTCGGACGGGGACAGCGTGACCATGGTCCGCATCTGGGTGCGCAAAGGCAGCCTGGCCGTCCGGTGCACGCCATTTATGGTGGAGGACACCCGGCAAAAAATGAAAGAAGCGGGCATCCCCCACGGATGGCTGATCAAAGAGGATAACGGTTTATGAGCGGAAATTACGCTGCTATCATTCAGGATAATATTAAGGCCCTGTACAAGAACGAAACCAGAAACGCCGAAGCGGCCATTGGGGCGGAAAGGAACGGGGACGAAATCCTGTTCAAGGCTTTCGGAGGCCAGTGCCTCATTACCCCCGAAGGCATTTCTCTGGACGGCCGGCCCCTGACCGATCCCTCCGGGGTGGTGGTCTCGCTGTATGCGCTTCACGCAACGGAATTACCCATGAAGGAGCAGCCCTTCAAGGCTTTCAAGGAAATGGACGACAGCATGCCCTACGCAGGGGCCTTCGCCACGCATACGGAAAACATCCTGGTCCCCAGGGTGGAAGCCATCAAAGCCAAGCTGGACGTGATTCCGGAGAAGTTGGACGGGACAGCCGGACCGGATGACATGCCGGGCGATTTTTCCATGGTGGTCCAACCATTGCCGAAAATCCGCCTGTGCTACATTTTTTACTTGCCGGACGATGATTTTCCTGCTTCCGTTACGTGCTTGTTTTCTAACAACGCGGGAAGCCATATGCCCACGGACGGGCTGGCAGACGTGGGAGAATACACCTCCCGGACAATTTTAAACTTGCTGTAAACAGGGAGGCGCGCCTCCGGGGATTATCATCCCGAAAAATCAGGATAAAACAATGCATACCAAAAGACCTGTGGTTCTGCTGATCAGGGACGGCTGGGGCATCGGAGACGGCGGGAAAGGCGACGCCGTGGCCGCCGCCAGGACGCCGCACTTCAAGCATTTGCTGGAAACCTATCCCCATTGCACCATCGACGCGTCCGGAGAGCCCGTCGGGGTCCGGGCGGGCGCCCAGGGGTCCTCGGAAGTGGGTCACCTGAACATGGGGGCCGGCAGGATCGTCATGCAGGAAATCGTCCGGGTGGACCAGATGATTCGCAGCGGGGAGTTGTTTGAGACTCCCCTGGTGAAGGCGGCCCTGGAAAACTGCAAAAAAAACGACTCCGCCCTGCATCTCATGGGCCTGGTCCAGGACCAGGGCGTGCACGCAGTGCAGGATCATCTGCACGCCTTTTTGGGATGGGCGGCCGAAAACGGCCTTAAAAAGGTCTATGTGCATTTTTTCAGCGACGGCAGGGACACGCCGCCCCAAAGCGCCCTCACCTACCTGGAAAGGCTGGAGAACAAAATGGCCGAACTGGGCGTGGGCCGGGTCGCCAGCGTCATGGGCCGGTATTACGCCATGGATCGGGGCCAGAATTACGACCGCACCCAAAAAGCCTATGACGCCCTCATGCAGGGAACGGGGCTCAGGGCGAAATCCGCCAGGGAAGCCATCGAGCAGGCCTATGAGCGCGCAAAAACCCAGCAGGGAGGCGACGTTCCGCCGGAAACCGACGAGTTCATCCAGCCCACCATGATCGAGGACGACTGCGGGGACTGCGGCGGCATGATTCGGCCGGGAGATTCGGTCATCCATACCAATTTCCGGCAGGACCGGGCCATCCAGTTGGCTCAGGCTTTTGTGGAGCCGGATTTCAAGGAGTTCGACCGGGGACCGGTCCCGGAGGTGTTTTTCGCCGGGCTTACCAGGTATTACGACGAGTTCACCCAGGCCATTATCCCGCCCATGAACATGGCCAACCTGCTTGGCAAGGTGCTGGCGGATCACGGCCTGTGGCAGCTGAGGATTTCCGAGTATCAGAAGTATCGCCACGTCACCAGCTTCTTCAACGGCAAGCTGGTCGCGCCTTATCCCAAGGAGGACCGGGTTTTGGTGGAGTCCATCAGCATTCCGGAAAACCAAAAGCCCGAAATGAGCGTGTACGAAGTCACGGACCTGGTCCTGGAGGCCGTCACCGGCAGCATCGATTCGCTCAGGAGCAAGGCGCAGAATACGGAGAAAACCACCTTGAGCATGGAGGAAAACTCGGTAGACGGCGGAGATCGGCTAAAGAAGGGTTACGACTTCATCGCCATCAATTTCGCCAACTGCGACATGGTGGGCCACACCGGCGACTTTGACGCCGTGGTCAAGGCCGTGGAGGCCGTGGACGAATGCGTGGAAAAGGTCTGCGACGCGGTTCTGGCCGTGGACGGGATAGTAATGGTCACGGCGGACCACGGCAACGCGGAGCAGATGATCGACCCGGCCACCGGCGGGATTCAGACCGCCCATACCACCAGCCCCGTGCATTTTTTCTGGGTGGCGAACGATGCTGATTCCTGCAACTTGGTGGACCACGGCAAGCTGTCGGACATCGCCGTGACGATTTTGGAGCTCATGCAGCTGCCTGTGCCGGAAGAAATGACGGCGGCAAGTTTGCTTAAGCCCTGTGAAATGTAATAAACTGTTTTTTTTTAATAAACTGACTTTCAGGATTGGATGAGAAGAATAGAAACCGGATTATTTACTTGGCCCCTGTGACTTGTTTGTAAAGGAAGCCCGACAATCTTCGTCCCTTCCCCCCCTGGCGGGGGAAGGACAGGATGGGGGGGGAGTTTGAGTGTTTGCAAGAACGTCACCCCCACCCCAGCCTTCCCCCGTCAAGGGGGAGGGGGCTTTTGTGCGGCTGCAGGGCCTTTGAATCTTTTCTTGCCTGTTTGGCGCTGCCAAATCACCGAGGAAAAAATCCGTTCCGGAAAGACAGATTGAGGGGATGTGTTAATAGTGGGAGTGGAGGTTGGTTTACCTGCGACCGGATGAATGTGGAGCGGCGGGCGATCCCAACTCCGTTTTTTTCAATTGGGGGAAAGGATTTTCTTTTTAGAAAGGACACTTCTTGATGAAACGTATTTTTACCATTTTATTCACCCTTGTGTTTTTGGCGGGAATGGCCCAGGCCGGTTGGTTTGACGACAAACTGAAGGGCGCCCTGCAAAAAGCCGGGGAGAGGGGCATTGAAGAAGCGGTTGACGGAGCCTATGAAGGCGGAAAAAACGCCGGCAAAGAGGCTATAGAGGAAGCGCAGGAAGAGGATGAAGAGGAAATGACCCAGGAGGACATGGAAAACCTGAAGGCGTACCAGCAGTCCTCCCAGAGCTATCAGACGCAAGCCCAGCCGGCGGCGATTGAACCCTCTCCGGCGCAAGGCGTGATCGAGGAAATCGACCGGGACTCCATCAACATGAAGGAGGGAAACTGGAAGACCACCATGATCATGCAGGCCAACGGCTTTACCATGCCGCCCCAGAATTACACCACCTGCCTGACCCGGGAGAACATCGTACCCCAGGAAAAACCGGACGACGGCGAATGCAGAATCACCGGTTTGAAGGCCAAAGGCGACACCGTTTACTGGACCATGGAATGCATAGACCCGGAATCCGCCACATACTCCCAGGGCGAGATTACATACCACGGTAAAACCTTTGAAGGGACCGTGGTCATTACCGTAAAACCCAAAGAGGGGGGCATGATGACTATGCATAATAGCATGAAGGGCCAATACCTGGGCCCCTGCCCGGAATAGGAGAAATCATGGATGATTTGCAGTTTTACGTTGTGGAAAAAAAACCGCCCATCGCCTGGGTGTACCTGAACAGGCCTGAAAAGAAAAACGCCATGAACCCGCCTGCGTGGCGCGAGGCGCCCATAATTTTCAAAGACCTGGACCAGGATCCGGAAATCCGGGTGATCATCGTGGCCGGCAAAGGCAGTTGCTTTTCCGCAGGCATCGACCTCATGGCCATGACCAACGAGCTTCCGGAACTCATGGATCCCAACCAAAAAGGCGGAACCAAATGGAGCCTGGTGCATAAAATCTACGAGCTCCAGGAAACCATCACCTGCATTGAAAAATGCCGC
This sequence comes from Desulfatibacillum aliphaticivorans DSM 15576, assembly GCF_000429905.1. Classification (NCBI taxonomy): domain Bacteria; kingdom Pseudomonadati; phylum Thermodesulfobacteriota; class Desulfobacteria; order Desulfobacterales; family Desulfatibacillaceae; genus Desulfatibacillum; species Desulfatibacillum aliphaticivorans. Next base: position 486,268 of record NZ_AUCT01000001.1, read on the forward strand.
AAGCCCGTCATCGCGGCTGTGCACGGAAACTGCATCGGCGCGGGCCTGGACATGATCACGGCCTGCGACGTCCGCATCTGCTCCAAAGACGCCACCTTCTCTTTGAAGGAAGCCGCCGTGGCCATCGTGGCCGACGTGGGCGTGCTCCAGCGCATCCCCCACATTGTGGGCCAGGGCCACGCCAGGGAGCTTGCCTATACCGCCCGGCTCATCGACGCCCAAAGGGCCAAGGACATCCTGTTGGTCAACGACGTTTACGAAGATCATGAGGCTTTAATGGAAGCAGCGGAAAAGCTGGCCGTGGAAATGGCCGACAACGCGCCTTTGGCGGTCATGGCCTGCAAGAACGTGTTGAACTACGGCATTGGAAAATCCATCGAGGACGGCCTGAAATACGTGGGCCTCATCAGCACGGACATCATCCCGTCGGATGATCTGTACGAAGCCGTGGGCGCCTTCGCCGAAAAGCGCAAACCCAAATATACGGGGAAATAATCTTTCCCGTTTTCCGTATGATTTACAAAGGGCCGTGGATTATTCCGCGGCCCTTCATTGCTCATAAAAAATTAGCTAACTGGGTCATTACCTTGCGGAAGGCTAACCTCTGTATCACTCAAAAGAATAAATCCATGAACAAATAGACCATTTTCGAAATGAGCCACGCGTACATAAAATTTGTCATCCTTCAATCCCTGCACCATATAGCTGAAACGAACTTGAAACAGTCCTTCAGGTGTCTGTCCTAACAATTGACTATTCATATCTGCTTTCTGGTAAATTGGAATTCCCTCCCTACGCAATTTTACATAGGATGGGTTTTCTGGAGGAGTTTTATTTTTCATCATGTTATGGTCATGAGCAATAAACAAACGGATTGTTGCATCTAATACATACGCTGCATTTAATTTTGCGTTATCATCCGAAAATATGCAGTTTTCGAACCTCACAACCCAGGATGATTCAGCATTTCGTCTATATACTCTTGGTGTTAAACGAAAGACAGTAAGCCTTCAGGGGGTAGTTAGCCCAGGTTGCTGATCCATGCAAGGTCTGTGGGTTGGCTTTTCAGGAAGTCGGAGATAATTTGGACGAGTCTGGGATACACAGGAAGGCCGCGCATTCTTAAGGTATGTTTGAGGCTTAGGATGCGTTCCACCCAGCGGTCTCCTTTTTCGCTTTGGGTTCCCAGGCTCCGTTTGCGCCAGATCACCCCGTAACGCAAGGCCCTTTCCGCCCGGTTGTTGGTAGGGTCAACGCCCGGTTCGGACAGGCAAAGCCAAAGGCTTTCCATTTCCAGCATGAGTCTGCGCGCAAAAACTCCGGCGTCGTCCCGGCGTTCTTGATGCTTGTTCAAAAGCCCCTTGAAACGGGCGATGAAGGCCCGCCATTCTCCAATCGTCGGGGGTTCATAGGCCCATTTTACAATCAAGGAAAGTTCGG